>NZ_JAQCNJ010000074.1 GCF_028275055.1 Haloplanus sp. | reverse complement strand
GAACCCCGCGGAAGAGTGTTGGCGACAGCTTAATCAAGAGCTTGGCAACCGTCTGTTCGACACGCTCGACGATCTTCGTGATGCTGCGCTCTCTGTACTCGATCGGATCGAAGTTCCAGATGTCTTCACGTACTTATGGCCGTGAGTATGAGCTCCTCATCGAGCAGGGGCTGACCGACGCCGAGACCGACGCGATTCCCGTCATCGTCGACGTGGCTGACTCGAGTTCATCGGCGGTCGGGACGATGGACGCCATCTCCGGATTCTCTGACGCGCGCTCGCTCGACGCTATCGGTGCGAGCGCCGCGACGGTCGACAAAAGTGCCGGCAAGACCGCGCTAGACCGACTGGACAGGGAGTACGGGCTCGAATCCGTCCATCTTGACTACGAGGTCGAGGCGTCGCTGAACACGTCCGTCGAGGCGATCGCGGGTGAACTAGCCCGTCAACAGTACGACGTGAACGGGTCCGGCGTGACCGTGGCCGTGCTGGACACCGGCGTCGACGCTGACCACCCAGACCTCGATGACGCGGTCGTCAAGCAGGAGGACTTCACCGGCGACGGAACGGGGGACCGCGACGGCCACGGGACCCACGTCGCCGGCACGATCGCTGGCGACGGTTCGGCCAACGGGAACTTCACCGGCGTCGCACCTGGCGCCGCTATCATGGACGTGAAAGTGCTCGGCGACGACGGCAGCGGGTCGATCTCCCAAGTTATTGAGGGCATTGAGTACGCCGACACGAACGGCGCCGATGTCATCTCGATGAGCCTTGGCGGTCCGGGAGATATCGACGATCCGATCGTCGATGCCGTCAACAAAGCCGAATCGAACGGGACCGTCGTTGTGGCCGCCGCCGGAAACGCCGGTCCCGACCGCCGGACGATCGGCTCGCCCGCGCTGGCACCGTCGAGTATTGCGGTCGGCGCTACGGACAGTTTGACGGGTAAAATCGCGGAGTTCTCTTCACGGGGCCCCACGACGGCGGGGATAATCAAGCCCGACCTCGTCGCGCCCGGGGTCGGCATCACCGCCGCGAATGCCGGTGGGACCGCGGCCAGCGACACGCCGAATCCGTACGTCGAATACAGTGGAACGAGCATGGCGACGCCGCACGTGAGCGGCGTCGTGGCCATGATGCTGGACGCCGATCCGGACGCCACTCCCGACCGCGTCCGAAACACGCTGCTGTCGACGACGGACGCGCCCGTCAGTGGTGTGGACTCCCCGACCGACGCGTTCGCGCAAGGGACCGGACGGGTGAACGCGAGCGCCGCCGTCTCGCCCGACCTCATTCTCACCAACGCAAGCGAGAGCCTCGGCGTCGTCGGCAACGAGCCGTACGTCAACCGAACGCTGACCGTCGGGAATCCGACGAACGAGTCGGTCGAGCTACTCGTCGAGCCGTCGATGACCGATGTCACCGAGGGGACTGCGAGCGAGACACCGTGGGTCGAACGCGACCGGATCGAGCTCAACGGAAGCGAATCGACCACACTGAACTACTCCGTCGCCACCGACGTGGACGGCGGGTCGTACGCCGGCGAAATCGTGCTCGTCGAGAACCGGACCGACGACCGTCACCGCGCGGTCTTCGGATTCGTCTCCGGGAAGCGCGTCACCGTCGAGAAGACGGCCTTCAGCGACGGCGGCTCTGTCGATGGGGACCCGGTTTGGATCGCGTCCGGTGACGAGACGACGGCGACGAATATCGGTGAGGACGGCACTGCGACGTTCCTCGCCACGGGAGAGAACTACGTTGTTCACTCCGCGGGCTTCGACGAGGACGCCAATCAGCCGATCTCCACCGCGGAATGGGTGAACGTCTCCCGAACACAGACTGTAACGCTCAACGAATCGGCGACGGTACCCGTCACGCTGAACGGCTCCGCGTTCGATGGAGGCGTCAGATCGGTCCAGGTAACGCCGAGCGCCCAGTTCCGGATCGAGAATTCATATATAACGTGGAGCGGTCCTTACGGCGGTACGAACGCGAAAACGGTCCGATTCACGCCGGATAGCCGAATAAATGCGAGCGTGGCGCATACCTTTGCACCGAGCAGTCAACACGGTACCGGTGCCGATCTCGACGTGGACGATGTCTACCACGTTCTCGACGTGACGGACCCGGTCGAGTACGCGGTCCAGCCAGATGAGTTCGCAACAGTAAACAGCAGCTACCTTCGGACTGCCAAGGGAGAAGACTACGGACTCTTCTTGTACTCCTCGTCGAATCGCTATGACGACGCCATCTCACCGGGTTACGTCTGGGATGTCGGTGACCGCGTTTCACAGCGAGTACATATCTCCGGGACTGCTGATATCGCGGTAAACGCACGGACAAATTCCGGTGATTTCTGGCAAATCGAAAGGTACGAGAACCCCTCCGGTGGAGAGGAGTTCGAAGCGGCATTCCAGCGTCTCCCGACCACCGGTGACGTGTCTCTAACTCTCGGCCCGAGTAGCCTCGACGTTCACGGCGTGTTTGCGGCCGATCAGCCGCCACACCGCCTCGATTACAGGGCACTTGAGGAGGGTAATAACGCCTACTTGAATAACCCGTATGCGGTGACAGTCAACGATGATGTGGTGGCAAATGGAACCGGTCAGGGTTCGTTCTCCAGATTCCTTGATATGAATCTCACCGACGGTGACGAGGTGGCCGTCAGCATGCTCGGTCGGAACCCGAGCGGCGTCCTCTCGACGGAGACCCGAACGGAAACGCTGGTCACGTACACGGAGGGCGGCGATAACACCCCGCCGCGGATCGAGAGCGTCGAGATCGCCGACGCCGACCGGTACAACCGGGTCGACGCCGGAAACGTCACGATTCGCGTCGACGTCGACAGCAGCGATGGCGTCAACGCCAGCACCGCTCGCATACTCACCGCTCCCGGCGACGTAGACGCTCCGGCGTTCTCCAACGAGACGGTCAACCCCAGCGGCACTTGGACTGAGCACGACGTGACGGTCACGACCGAGGAAGACGTCGAGGAGCTCGAAGCGACGGTCAACGCCAGCGACTACAACGGAACGCTCCACTTCGCCACGCTCGTCAGCGACACCGGAGGCGACGCGTACTACACCGAAACGCGAAACGCCTTCCACGTTGGTTCCGTGCCGACGCTGGAGGACGGGACCGGCGGCGACGGGTCGACCGCGACGGAGACGATCACCGGCGAGTTGACCACGGCCGACGGCGAGCCCG
>NZ_JAQCNJ010000071.1 GCF_028275055.1 Haloplanus sp. | reverse complement strand
ACCATATGTGCGGGCGAGGAGGATACGTTTTGTCCGCGGTGGGCCGTCGGTCCGATCGGCAGGACCGGGCCGGGACGACCCGCGGACGCACGATGTCGCGTGACCGACCGGCCCACCGCGCCGGAGTCCCCCGCCGAAACTGTGTTACTCACACTCTCAGTACAGATTTATCGGCGTATTGTCTAAATAACGGACAAATCCGAACGGGCCCGCCCCGACCGATCCGTCCACATCGGCTCCCGAACCCGGGGATCGGTGGGATCGAGACGGGTCCACACTTGACACCATACCATGACAGCCACACACACGAGCCGCGTCCCCCGGAGCGGGGGTCCGACCGCACCGTCCGTCAACCATCGGAGGAGCGTCGGCTCGGCCGCGGAGCCACCCGTCCCCGGCGGCCGCCGTCTCGTCGTCACGAACCCGTCCGGAGGGATCCGATGAGATCACTGTCGGCCGAACCGAGCGGGCACTCCGGACCGGCCCGCGTTCTCCACGTCGACGACGACGGCGAGCACGCCGAACTGGTGGCGACCTTTCTCGAACGTGAGGACGACCGTCTCGCCGTCGAGACGGCGATCAGTGCCGCCGAGGGGTTGGACCGACTCGCCGACGGCCGGTTCGACTGCGTCGTGTCCGACTACGAGATGCCGGAACAGAACGGGATCGGGTTTCTCGAAGCCGTCCGCGAGTCCCACTCGGAAATCCCCTTTATTCTCTACACCGGAAAGGGGAGCGAGGCGGTCGCCAGCGAGGCCATTTCCGCGGGTGTCACCGATTACCTCCAGAAGGATGGGGGTACCGAACAGTACGCCGTTCTCGCGAACAGGATCCGGAACGCCGTCGACCGGCACCGCGCCGAACGGGCCAGCCGCCGGCAGCGGCGGGCGATCGAAACCACTCAGGACGGGATCAGCCTCCTCGACGATGACGGGGTCTTCATATACGTCAACGAGGCGTACGCGGACCTCTACGGGTACGACCCCGACGAGATGATCGGCGAGAAATGGGAGTTGGTGTACCCCGAGGAGGAGGTGTCGTTCGTTCGCGGGACGATTCTGCCGACGGTCACCGCGGAGGGATCGTGGCACGGGGAAACGACCGGTCTTCGCGCGGACGGTAGCGTTTTTCCGGAGGAACACGTCGTCTCGCAGGCGGATGCGGGGACGATCGTTTGTACGGTCCGTGACCGATCCGAGCGCGAGGAGTGGCAGGCCGACGTCGCTCGGTTCCGGACGCTCGTCGAGCGACTCAACGACCCCGTCTACGTCGTCGACGAGGACGGACGGTTCGAGTACGTCAACGACACCTTCGTCGATCGGTTCGGATACGAACGGTCGGAGGTTCTCGGATCGACGCCTGATCTCGTCGAGGCCGGCGACGGGACGACGAGAACGAAACACCGGCTTGGTCGACTCCGCTCCGACGACGGCCCGGAACAGGTCCGCCTCGAGGTCGAGATTCAGCCGAAGGTGGGCGATCCCGTTCTGTGTGAGGATCACGTGGGCGTTCTGTCGGACGACGGCGAGACGTTCGACGGACTGGTCGGTATCCTCCGGGATATCACCGACCGCAAGGAGTACGAGGAGCGACTCCACGAGGAACGGGCCTTTATCGAGCAGTGTCTCGACGCACTCGATGATGTCTTCTACGTGTTCGACCGGGACGGCACGCTCCGCCGCTGGAACGACCGTCTCGGGGAGGTGACCGGCTACACCGACGACGAAATCGCGTCGATGACGGCGACGGACTTCATTCCGGAAGACCACGTTCCGAAGGTCACGGAAGCGATCGAGACGGTCTTTACCGAGGGGCGGGCAACGGTGCAGGCGGAGTATCTGACGGCGGACGGCGAGCGGATCCCACACGAGTTCACCGGCTACCGGCTGACGGATTCCGAAGGGGACGTGTTGGGGTTTGCCGGCATCGGTCGGGATCTGCGACGACAACGCGAGTACGAACGCCAGTTGGAACAGCGCAACGAGCGGTTGGAGGAGTTCGCCAGCATCGTCAGTCACGACCTTCGGAACCCGTTGAACGTGGCCGGCGGCCACCTCGAACTGGCACGGGCGGAACACGACAGCCGCCACCTCGAATCGGTCGCCGAGGCTCACACCCGGATCGAGGAGTTGATCGAGGAGTTGCTAACGCTTGCCCGTGAGGGTACCATCGCACTCGATCTCGAGGCGGTATCGCTAACCGACATCGCGCGTGCGAGTTGGGGGACGGTCGAGACGGACGCCGCGACCCTCTCGACCGATGGCTCGGTGACGATCCGAGCGGACGAGAGCCGGGTCAGACAACTGCTGGAGAACCTGTTTCGCAACAGTGTCGAACACAGTGCCGCTACCGGTCGACCGGGGGTCGACGACGGCGGAGAACACGGCGTCATCGAGAGCGAAGCGTCGTCGGGCAACGACAACGGCAACGGCGACGGCGACGGCGTGACGGTGCGGGTCGGGAGCCTAAACGGGAGCGACGGGTTTTATATCGCCGACGACGGCCCCGGCATCCCCGAAGCCGAGCGTGCCAATGTGTTCGAGAGCGGCGTCACGACCAGTGACGAAGGGATCGGTGTGGGGTTGAGCATCGTCAAGCGGGTCGCCGACGCCCACGGCTGGGACGTTCGCGTGACCGAGAGTTCGGACGGCGGTGCCCGGTTCGAACTCACCGGCGTCGAGGTGGTCGATCGGAGGGAGTGACGGACACGTCATGGAACGGGTGTCGAGAGGGCAGGTCTGACACGACCTCCACAGGTCAGCCGGCGAATCGCGGAGCGAACGCGCCGAACGTGTCGCCGCAGCGACACCGTGGGCGAAACCGTAAACAGGGACCGCTCAGTCGTCGAACGCGAAGACGGCGCTGAAGTGGTTGACGTGCCAAGGTCCGGGATAGACACCCCACGTCTGGTCGTCGTAGTGATAGGCGCCGACGAGGTGGATTTCGTCCTCCGCCCGGAGGTCGTTGTCGATCCGGATGAGTCGGTTCTCGTCCTGGTCGTAGTCCGTGGCCTCGCCAACGAACGGGACGGGGCCGTCGGAGACGGGGTCGTCGATACCGTCGCCCTCGATCGGGGTGAACCCCGGCACACCGGACAGTTCCCCGCCCTCTGTGAAGACGTGGATGTCGCCGTCTCCGGTTTCATCGACGGTGAAGTCGTTCTCGGAGTCGCCGTCGTCACCGAACTTCTGACCTAGGTTGTGGAAGCCGACCAAGCCGTTGCCTCTGGGCGTGACGAAGGGGTCGTCCGGGCCGAGGTCGCTGTCCTCGCTGAGCGCGGCGAACTTGACCACCCAGATCGTGTACCGGCCGTTCGGGATGCCGTCCTCAACGCTGATGTTGACCCGGGTCCCGGTGTCGTCGTTCGCGCCGTTGCCGTTCCCGGCCGCGGGCTTGACGCCGCCGACGGTCGCCCGCCCGCCGACGGCGCTGTACTCGCCCCAGGTGATCGGCTTCCACGGCGCTTTGTACCCCTCTTTCTCGCGGTCGTATCCCGCCGGCGGGCGGACGATCTGGTGTTTGCCGTCGTTGAGCGACCTGAACAGTTTCGAGTCGTACTCCTCGTCCGCGTCGATGATCTCGTTCAACGGGATCGAGACCGGACCCGGATCGAACAACACCGTGTCGTCGTCGAACGGCGGGGTCTCGCTTCTCGCGTTCGTAATAAAGTTCGGGTTGGGCAAGACGTCGATGTCCGCCTCGGACGGCGTACCGTTGCCGTTCCCGCCCGGATCGGCCGCCGCAGGCACGCTCGACAGCCCGGCGAACCCGGCGGCACCGACCAACTTGAGCGCCCGTCGGCGCGATACGTTGTCGAGGACCGGTTGTGTGTCTGCGTCGAGTGGTGACTCATCAGTCATATTGACATTCTGACCTCATTCTGTCCGGGTATCGGGAGTTATTAAATCCACCTCACCTGTGCGTGAAACCTGGACGACCGGGCGTCGGTCCAAGCGTCCGCTGTGTATCTCCACTGGACATCTGTGAGAAACGCGGCACAACCGGATCGGACGAACGTCCGGCGTGAGTTCACGTGGCCGGCCCCGACGAACGTCGGTGACGCGGCCACGGAAACGGAAACCACCCGGTCCGGCCGCGGTCCGTGCTTCGAGGGGTCCAGACCGGTAGGAAAGTAGTCCATCCTGGATTCGAACCAGGGTCGAAGCCCCCAGAAGGCTTCAGGATTGGCCACTACCCCAATGGACTGCCGTGACTTTCCGGACGCCGTGTCCGTGTTGTCACCCGGTTATAACCACGAAACCCATATGAGTGTTGCGAAGTTCGTGCAGTGTCTCCCGACGACCGTCGGTCGGACAGGGGGGTGGTCTCCGCCGTGGCCCCGCGATTCCGGTTCCAAACCGACACCTACATTCGGCGTCCGACACGTGGGCCGAGGTATGTACGTCGGACGGTTCGTGGTCGTCGGTCCCGGAATCGGTGCGTATCGTGTCTCCTCCAGATCGTTCCCGAACCGCCACATCGTCGACCGCTCGGGTACCCTGACCGTCGCGCCGACGCCGGACGCACCGGAGACGGACAACCCCTACATCGCCTACAACTGTGTTCGAGAAAGCCAAGGCCGGGCCGTTCTCGGTAACGGCTCCCACGTCGATCCGGTGGCCGAGAAACTGGACATGGGGTATCCGGCCCGGGACACGTTGGCGACGACGCTTCTCTCGCTCGATTACGAGAAAGACGACTACGACACGCCCCGGATCGCGGGCGTCGTCGGGGACGATACCGCCACCGTGGGGATCGTCCGCCGGGACGCCCTCGTCGTCGAACGGGTCGAGGAGCCGACGTTGGTCGCCACATACGAGGCGGACGATCCGCGTCCGTTCGACTTCGCGGCGACGGACGCGGCGGCCGCGGCCCGGGAAGCCTACGACCTCGAGTTCGAACACGCCGTCTGTGCGGCGGGGGTCGTCGTTGAGGGGGATGACGGCCCGACGACGAGCGTGGTCAACGAAGGGTAGCCGGAGCGGTCAAAGCGTTCGGAGCGTACGCGGCGACGGCGGACGTCGGGTACCGGACGAAACACGCCGAACGGCAGGCGGTCGGTGGCGGTGCCGACGCCGGGACCCAAAATACCCGACTGGATCGCACCGGCTACCGTTCCGTCGGTCACGGCCCACAGGAGCGTGAGCGTTCCGAGCGCGGCGGCAGACAATGGGTGGAGCCCGGAGCGACATCTGTCCGTGACAGCGGCAACACGGCGGCCATAAGCGCCGTGGGTGTTACGGGCCACCAGTCTGGAGACTGTGCGGCGATGGACATCACCGCCGCGGCCAAGAGGTTCGACCCGGCGACAAACAGGTTCTTTCGGGCGGGAGTATCCAACAAAAGGACAGGCAGTATTCGCGCGGCGGACAAGAATCCGGTGTACGGCAACGCCTAACCGACCGGGACCACAAACGACCGCCATGCGTCTGGGCGTCGTCTCCGACATCCACGGAAACCGGATCGCGCTCGAAGCCGTTCTCGACGACATGCCGAGTGTCGACCGACTGGTGTGTGCGGGCGACGTGGTGGGGTACAACCCGTGGCCGGCCGACTGTGTCGCCACCGTCCGGGAGCGGTCGGTCCCGACGGTGATGGGGAACCACGACCGGGCGGTCGCCCAGGACTCGGCGTTCCGGTTCAACGCGATGGCGAAAGCGGGTGTCGACCACGCCCGCGAGAGCCTCGACGACGACGCGCTGTCGTGGTTGGACGGCCTGCCGGAGGCGCGGACGGTCGCCGACGGGCGGGTGAAACTCGTCCACGGCCACCCCGAGGACCCGGACCGCTACACCTACCCCGAGGAGTTCTCGCCCCGGATGCTCGGCGATGAGGCACTGCTCGTCACGGGTCACACCCACGTTCAAGATCATCGTGTCTTCGACGAGGGGGTCGTCATGAACCCGGGGAGCGTCGGGCAGCCACGAGACGGCGACCCGCGGGCGGGGTACGCCGTGGTGAACCTGTCGGAAGGACAAGGGGGTGATGCGGTGACGGTCGAGGAGCGTCGCGTCGAGTACGACATCGACGCCGTTATCGAGGCGGTGGAGGCGGCGGGACTGCCGACGCGGATCGGGACGCGGCTGTTGAAAGGACAGTAAAAAGAGGTCTCAGATCGTCTGTTCCTGAACGATTTTGAGGGTGTTTTCGCGGTCCGCCCAGTGGACGAAGATGGCAACCGAGGTGGCGGAGGTGATGAGATCGTGGATGTTGATGCCAGCCTCGGACACCGGTTGGACGATATCGAGAATGATGCCCGGCCGGTTCGGGAGTTCACCACCGGTGACGCGGATGACGGCAAACCGGTTCTCGACGGTGACCGAGGAAAGCGTCTCGTCGTCGACGACCCGTTCGTGGAGAACGTACTCCGCGTCCTCGGAGAGGTCGTCGTTGACGTAGAAGGTGACCGAGTCCATCCCGCTGGCGACGGCGTCGATGTTGATGTCCTCGTCGCGGAGTGACTGTGCGAGGTCGGCGAGGATGCCCGGGCGGTTCCGGAGGGCACGCCCGGCGACGGTGATGCAGGCGAGCAGTTCGTCCTGCATGTCGATGAGATTCTGGAACTGCCCCTCGATACGGGTGCCGCCGGTCAGCAGGTCGCCGTGTTGGTAGTGGACGACACGGACGGTGAGGTCTTCGTCCTTGTATGAGAGGGCGCTGGGGGCGACGACCTCTGCGCCGCGAAAGGAGAGGTTCCGGAGTTCGTCGACGGTGATGTGGCCAACGTTGCGAGCGCCCTCGACGACCCGTGGGTCGCCGGTCATGACACCCTCGACGTCGGTGACGATAACAACCTCGTCGGCGTCCATGAACTTTCCGAGCATCACGGCGGTCGTGTCGCTCCCGCCGCGGCCGAGGGTGGTCACCTTGCCGTCGATGGTTTGTGCGAGAAAGCCGGTGATGACCGGAACGACGTCGTTTAGATCGGCGGCGAGGGTCCGGGCGCGTTTCAGCGTCTCCTCGGCGTCGACCTCGCCGAACTCGTCGGTGATGATCGGCCACGCCTCGGTTCCGGGTTCGACGAAGGTTGCGTTGACCCCACGGGCGGCAAGTGCCGCTTTGAGCATCCGGACGCTCGTCCGCTCACCCATGCTGACGATTTCGGCGCGGTCGTCGTCCTCGGCCTCGAACGTAATCTCCTCTATGAGTTCGTCGGTCGTCGACCCCATTGCACTGGCGACGATAGCGATCTCGTGACCTTCCTCCACCGCCCTCGCGACGGTGTCTGCGGCGCGTTCGATGCGGTTGCCGCTCCCGAGCGACGTGCCGCCAAACTTCGCCACTACACGCATCGTGGGTCCTCCACGGAATCAGACGGGTACCCAAACATGCCATGTGATAGCGGGGTGGACGGTTATAACTGTGTTCACTCGCTCCGGGGGGAGTGGCGGGCTGGTGCTTTTCCGTTTGTAGTTAGTAATATGACACTCTGGACTCGACAATGGACGACAGCCAAGAGACGACGAAGACGGTTTGCCCGTACTGTGGCGTCGGGTGTGGCATCGTGGTGACCGACGACATGCGGTTCGCGCCGTGGGGTGACGCACCGGTCAACGAGGGCCGGATCTGCATCAAGGGGGGCGCGGCGACGGAGGTGGTCGACCACGAGGACCGGCTGACCGAACCGATGGTTCGGGACGACGGTGACCTCCGCGAAGCGACGTGGGAGGAGGCATACGGCCGGATCGTCAATGAGATGGAACGGATCCGGGACGAACACGGGGCGGACGCGATGGGCTTCTACGGTTGTTCGAAGGCGATGAACGAGGAGAACTACCTCCTCCAGAAACTCGCGCGTCGGTACGGGACCAACAACGTCGACAACTGCACCCGGATGTGTCACGCGTCGACAGTGTACGCGCTCCGGCGGAGCCTCGGCGCCGGGGCGATGACCAACAGCATGGCCGACCTCGAAGAGTCGACGGACGTCCTCTGGATTCAGGGAGCCAACCCCGCCGAACAACACCCCATCGCCAACAGCGTCTATTTCCGGCAGGCGGTGCTGGAGGGCGCGACCGTCATCCAAGTCGACCCCCACGCCAACAAGACGACTCGGTCGTTCGACATCGAGGGAACCGACCGCCACATGCACCTCCAACTCGAACCCGGGACAGACATCCCCCTGCTCAACGTCGTCCTCAAGACGGTCCTCGAAAACGACTGGGTCGACGAGGAGTTCGTCGCCGAGCGCACGGAGGGCTTCGAGGACCTGAAAGCGACCCTCAAGGACTTCGACACGGAAGCGGCGGCCGAGGAGTGTGGCGTGCCTCTCGAAGATATCGAACGCGCCGCGGAGGCGTACGGGACCGCCGACGCCGCGGCCATCTTCACGGGGATGGGGATGAGCCAGCACGCCTGCGGGGTCGACAACACTCAAAACGAGATCAACCTCGCCCTGATCACGGGGAACTTGGGCCGACCGGGAACTGGCGTCAACCCCCTGCGCGGCCAGAACAACGTGCAGGGGACCTGCGACGTGGGCGCGATGCCGAACGTCCTCCCCGGCTACCAGCCCGTCGACGACGACGAGGCACGCGAGGCCGTCGAGGAGGTGTGGGGGTTCGAGGTCCCCGCCGAACCCGGCCTGACGAACATCGAACTCTCGCACGAGGCCGGGACGGGGATCCACGGCCTCTACGTCATGGGCGAGAATCCCGTGATGAGCGAACCGGACAGCAACGTCGTTGAGGAGCGACTGATCGATCTGGAGTTCGTCGTCGTACAGGACATCTTCCCGACGGGGACGGTGGAGTACGCCGACGTGGTCCTCCCCGCCACCTCGTGGGCCGAACGTGGCGGGACCGTCTCCAACACGGACCGTCGGGTCCAGCGGATGCGCGGCATCGACAAGGTCCACCCGAACACGAGACACGACCTCGACATCCTCGCCGACGTCGGGAGCCGGCTGTTCGACGAGAGTTCCTTCGATTTCGAGGGTCCCGAGGCGGTGTTCGAGGAACTCCGGGAGGTGTGTCCCATCTACCACGGGATGACCTACGACCTGCTCGGGGAGGAGGGGCTCCACTGGCCCTGTTACGAACCCGGCGATCAAGGGGATCCGTACCTCTACGCGGAGGCGTTCACCACGGAGAACGGCCTCGGCCGGATCGAGGGGGTCAGCCACCAGCCGCCGAGGGAAGTCCCCGACGAGGAGTACCCGCTGATCCTCACGACAGCCCGACTGATCGAACACTACAACACGGGGACGATGAGCAGGCGGTCGCCGACGCTGAACCGCCAGCATCCCGAGAACTTCGTCGACGTCCACCCAAACGACGCCGAGCGCTACGGCATTGCCGACGGCGACGACGTGACGCTCCGATCACGGCGCGGCGAGATAGACGTCGCGGCACAGGTGACCGACGACATCAAGGAGGGAACCGTCTGGACGACGGTCCACTTCTCGGCGTCGTCCGCCAACCGGCTCACCAACGACGTACTCGACGAACGCGCGAAGATCCCCGAGTACAAGGCGTCCGCCGCGGAGATCGACGTCGACGTCGAACCGGCGGCGTCGCCCGGCGACGATTGAGCGCCGTGGTCGGGGGACCGAGAACACGGGGTGACGACGGCGAGCGTTTAAGCGGTTGCCGTGAGAATGGATGAGTATGGACGTGCGTGACGCGGTCGAAGCCGACGCCGACGCTCTCTCGGCTATCGCGGACGTGCCCTCGGACGTGATTCGAAACCTGATCCACGACCGGACCGTTCGGGTCGCGGATCGGGACGAGACGGCCGCGGGACCGAACGCCGACACCGATGACGAGGGGCCGGACGTGGCTGGGTTCGTCAGTTTCGATGTGCGGGATCGGACGGTTCACGTGACACAGCTAGGTGGGACCGAGCGGGCGTGCGAGCAACTACTGACCGAACCCGTTCGCTTCGCCACCGCCGAGGGGATGACTGTCGAGTTGCTGACGGTGGAAAACGACGAGGTGACCCGCTCGGCCGCCACGGCGGCCGGGTTCGAACGCGACGGGACGGGGCCGGCGTTCGACGGAGAGGAGACGATCCGGTACTGTCTCGATCCGTCCGATCCGGCGTAGCAGAGGGTCGGATCGGTGGTGGCTCAGGCGAACTTCCGGACGGTCAGATCCAACGTGTCGAGGTCAACGATGGGTGCGAAGCCGGCATCGGGGTCGATGTTGACACTCTCTTGAAAGGCGGTCTGAGCCTGCCAGCAGCCGCTGTTGACCGCGAGAACGTTGTGGTACTTGCCGTATCCGAGTTTGTGGACGTGTCCGGTGTGAAACACGTCCGGAACCTCGCCGATGACGAGGTGGTCCTCCTCCTCGGGAGCCAGACGGTTCCGGCCGCCGTACTTCGGGGCGACGTGGCGCTTTTTCAACAGTTGGTACATTGCTTTGTGAGGGTCGTCATAACTCGCTTTTGCCGCCGGAAGCTCGGCGATCACCTCATCGAGCGAGACGCCGTGGTACATCAACACCGAGACGCCCTCGACGGTCACGGTAGCGGGGTTGCCGACGATCCGGGCGTCGTGGGCCGACATGATCTCCCGGAGTTCCTGATCGAAGGCGGGTTGGGGTTCGGCCAGTCTGACGGCGTCGTGGTTGCCCGGGATCATCACGATTTCGAGGTCCCCGGGCACGTCCTTCAGATGTTCCGAGAAGCGTTCGTACTGGTCGTAGATGTCGATGATGTCGAGTTCCTCGTCCTGACCGGGGTAGACGCCGACACCCTCGACCATGTCGCCCGCAAGCAGGAGGTACTCGACGGCCGCTGCTTCTTCGGTGTGGAGCCAATCCGCAAAGCGACCCCACGCATCGACCATGAACTCCTGACTACCGACGTGGACATCGGAGATGAGCGCCGCCTGGACGTGTCTGTCCGCGGTGGTCGGCCGGTTGGTTCGGGGGACATCGGGGAAGTGGAGTTCGTCGACAAAGACGATACCCGCGTCATCGGAGAGGGTTCCCTCGACGGCCAGACACTCGTCGAGCAGTATCTCCTCGACCACACCGGCGATATCGCGGTCCTTTGTGATCAGACACGGAAAGGTTCCGGTCGTGTCCTCGAGTTCGACGATCCAGTGCCCGTTCGCCGAGGACCGGACGTCGTCGACCAGGCCGATCAACGCCACGTCGGTCCCGCCGGTCATGTCCCCGACGGCCGACGTGGGGCGGTGGTTCACTCGGCCGCGAAGCTTCGCCGAGAGCGTCTCGTATCGGTCGCGAAAGACCGAGACGAAATCGGTGTACTCACCCGTTCCGGTGCTTTGCCCGGTGATGTCACCGGTGACGCCCACCGGCGGGGCGTCGGTGACACCCGACTCGTCCGGGGAACGGCCGGTCGAGGCCCCGGACGCAGACCCCTCCGTTTCAACTGGAACTCCGTCGCGTGAGTCGGCGGGGGAGGGGTCGGGGTCCGCAGTTGAAACGGAGGGGTCCGAACCAGGGGGGTCGTCCGAGGTGGCGGCGGTCTCGGTGGCGTCGTCGAGGATCGATCGAACGTGGACGGTGGTGAGGCGCAGGGCGTCGTCGGGGGCCGTCTCGACGGCGGCGTCGAGGGCGGCGACGGGGTCGGCCGCGTTCGCGAGGAGCGTCACGGCTTCCCGTTCGGCGTTGTAACCCCGACGGGCGAGTTCGCGGGCGATCCGGACCGGCGTCTCCGGTGGCACACCTGGGCCACGACCGGCGCGGTCAAAAGGATGCCGGAAGTCCAGAAGATTCAATTCCGTCGACGGTGAACAAAAACCGATGAGCGAGGACGACGACCTCCGGTCCCCCGGTAGATCCGGCCCAGTCGATGCCGATCGGTCACCCGACGACGTCCCCACGGACGACGACCGCCGTCGAACCGGTCGGACAGGACCGGTACATCAGTTGTTGACAGCCGAGAGCGGGGGGCTGTTGGTGCTCCGGGAGACGGCGGTAAGCGTCGGTGCCGTCGTCGGGGTTGGCCTCCTGTTGTTCGCGATCAGCGGTGTGTGGCCACCGATGGTGGCCGTCGAGAGCGGGAGCATGGAACCCCACATGCAGAAAGGGGATCTCGTGTTCATGACCGAACCCGGACGGTTCGCCGCCGACGCGGCCCACGAGGAAACAGGGGTGGTGACCCGCGAGACCGGGCGGACAGGGGACCACTGGAAGTTCGGCGCACCCGGGTCGGTGATCGTCTACGATAACCCCGGAAGCGCCGGCCCACCCGTGATCCACCGCGCGCAGTTCTGGGTCGAGGAGGGTGAAAACTGGTACGACCGGGCGAATCCGGAGTACGTCGCGGCAAGCGGCTGTGCGGAGATGCGCAACTGCCCGGCACCGAACGACGGGTTCGTGACGAAAGGCGACGCCAACGGACGGTACGACCAGGTGAACGGCATCAGCGGTCCGGTCAGGGCAGAGTGGGTCGTCGGGATCGCACGCGTCAGAGTTCCGTATCTCGGCTGGGTGCGGCTGAGTGTCTCGGCACTCGTTGCCGATTCGACCGGTGTCAGGGCGGCAACGACGGCGGGCGGGGGACCGGAAACGGGATCCACCGGGGACGGGTCGAACCCGTCCGTCGAGAGTGAATCGTGGACCGCGTCGGCCGGGAGAGGATGGGCGGGAGCGACGCCACCGGTCGGGGCGTCGCCGACCGCATAGCACGGCCGGTCAGTTGTCGAACCGCGCTTGGACGAACGGCTGTGCGTTCTCGATGTCGCCGAGGCGGGAGTCGGAAAGAAGAACCGCCTCGGTCTCGTCGACGGGGACCGAGAGGCTGATCTCCTTGGTGCGGCCGTACCGGCCCTTGCTTACGACGACAGCGTTGACGATGCCGAGCATGTCGAGTTCGGAGATGAGGTCGGTCACCCGGCGCTGGGTCAGTACGTCGGCGTCGATCTCCTCACAAAGGTGCTTGTAGATGTTGAACACCTCCCCGGTGTTGATGTTGTGGACGCCGTTTTTTTCGAGGAGAATAATCGCGAAGAGGACGATCTTCGACTGGGTCGGAAGGGTGCGTACCACCTCGACGACCCGATCGAGTTCGATCTTGTCTTGGGCCTGCCGAACGTGGCCCTCCTCGACCGTGTCGGCCTGTCCGCGTTCGGCGAGTTCACCCGCCGTCCGGAGGAGATCGAGGGCTCGGCGGGCGTCGCCGTGTTCTTGAGCGGCGAAGGCGGCACAGAGCGGAATAACGTCCTCGGTGAGCGCGCCGTGTTTGAACGCCACGTCCGCCCGGTGTTGGAGGATATCCCGGAGCTGGTTGGCGTCGTACGGCGGAAAGACGATTTCCTCCTCGCCCAAACTCGACTTGACTCGGGGGTCGAGAAAGTCGGTGAACTTCAGATCGTTCGAGATGCCCATGATCGAAATGCGGGAGTTCTCCAGTTCCGAGTTCATCCGCGAGAGGTTGTACAGCGTGTCGTCGCCCGATTTCTCGACGAGTTTGTCGATCTCGTCAAGCATGATGACGGCCACGCGCTCGTGGTAGTCGACGGCCTCGAAAAAGGAACTGTAAACGCGGTCGGTCGGCCACCCGGTCATCGGGACGGAGTCCATCGCCTCGCGATCCGTCTTTAGCGTCTCGATCCGGTCGTCGATGGCCGCCGTGGAGTCGAACGGTGACATATCGAGGGTGGCGTCACCGTCTGTGATCGCCGAGCGGCGGTCGGTCAGGTCGTCGACCCGTTTTGTGATGACCGCGCGGTTCTTTTCGATGAATTTGTTGGCGAGCTGGGCCAACACCCGGTACTGGGTGTCGGTCACCTCGCAGTTGATATACTCGACCTCACAAGGGACGTCGTACCTCTGGGAGGTTGACTCAAGTTCGTTGCTGACGAACTTCGCGCTTGCGGTTTTTCCCGTCCCTGTCTTTCCGTAGATAAGGATGTTGGACGGGGTGTCGCCCCGGAGCGCCGAAACGAGAATCGTCGCCATCCGGTTGATCTGCTCGTTGCGGTGAGGGAGTTCGCGTGGAGTGTACGAGGGCCGGAGCACCTCCTTGTTCTCGAAGATCGGTTCTCCGGAGAGCAGATCATCGAATAGACCCTGATTCTCCTCCTCGTCGTCAAGAACGTCGTTGATGTCGACATCGTGGGAGATATCGGCCGTTCGGTCACGGGCGGAGGCGTCGTGGAGGTTGTCCTCCTCGGAGTCGGAGGCGGGCCGGTCGTCCGGAGGCGTGTCGTTCGAGTCCATCTGGTGATACCCCGTCGTTTCGGGTGGAGGACGCGCCGGAGTTGAGAAAGCCCGGCCGAACCGGTTTGATGTCCGTCCGGACGCGTCCAAATGATCCAGACGAAACAGACGAACAGACGGTACAAAAAGTTTCCCCTCGGCCCGTCGCCTCAACGGTGTCGGACCGGATCTACACGGGTGAGAGGGGAGCAACCCCAAGACACCGGTTCCCATGGGTAGGTCGTGACACCGGTAGGACGGGGTTGCACGGAACACCCGACTCACCCCCCCACCCCTTCGTTTCAGGTGGAGCGTAGCGGAGAGGGGGTGGGGGGAGGGGAGGAGAAGCGGTAGTCCATAATATGGAAAATCTATAAGTACTACTCGCATAAACCATAGCCGCAGTATAACAATAAACATCTTTTCACCCTACATAATGTTCGTATACTATAAACTTCTCCGACGAGTCGGGCCGATTCGGCGTGTCGGTGGGGTGGCTGTGATCCGTTCCACCTGAAACGAAGGGGTGGGGGGCCTGTGCCGAGCGGTCACCTCGGGTCGTGACCGAAAGCCCGACGCCGTGGTTCGGCACCTACTGACAGGTCGGTTATGCTTGTCTGACGCACACTTAAGTGAACGGCGCAACCTTCATCCCGCATACGCCCTCTCGCGGTCGAAACGGGAGGTGCGGGAGGACAGGATGGGACTGCTCACAGGACTCAGAGACAGCATCACACGAGTGACGGATCGACTGTTCTCGGCCAGCGATCCCAAGCGAATCGGGATCTATGGACCGCCGAACGCCGGGAAAACAACGCTCGCGAACCGGGTTGCACGCGACTGGACGGGGGACGCCGTCGGCCCGGAGAGCCACGTTCCACACGAGACGCGTCGCGCCCGGCGGAAGGAGAACGTCGAGATCGAGCGCAACGGGAGCACCGTCACCATCGACATCGTGGACACACCCGGCGTGACAACGAAGGTCGACTACAAGGAGTTTCTCGAACACGACATCGACGAGGAGGACGCAGTCCGACGGTCGCGCGAGGCCACCGAGGGGGTTGCCGAGGCGATGCACTGGCTCCGAGAGGACGTCGACGGCGTGATCTACGTTCTCGACAGCACCGAAGACCCCTTCACTCAGGTCAATACGATGCTCATTGGCATCATCGAGAGCCAGGATCTCCCGGTGCTTATCTTCGCGAACAAAACCGATCTCAACGGCTCGAACGTCAAGCGGATCGGGGATGCTTTCCCCCAACACGAAACGGTGCCGCTGTCGGCGCTTGAGGGCGACAATATGGACGAAGTGTACGACAAGATCGCGGAGTACTTCGGGTGATGGAGATGCCGGAAGCCACTCCCACCGACGACGACGGGGTTCAGATCGACCTCATCAGCGGCGCACGGATGGAGGAACTCGCGGGCATGGAGAAGATCCGACTCATTCTTGACGGTGTCCGCGAGGGCAACATCGTCATCCTTGAGGAGGGCCTCTCGCCCGACGAGGAGTCGAAACTCATCGAGGTGACGATGACCGAGATCAGCCCAGACGAGTTCAACGGAATCGAAATCGAAACCTACCCCCGATCGGAGACGGCGGACCGGAGTTTCCTCGACCGACTGATGGGACGCGAATCGACAAAGAAACTCACCGTCATCGGGCCGGCAAACCAGATCCAGACGCTCCACAAGGACGAGAACCTCATCAGCGCACTCGTCTCCCGGAAGTAGACCGATGCCCCACCAGTGTACGAACTGCGAACGCGTGTTCGCCGACGGCTCCAAGGAGATGCTTTCAGGCTGTCCCGACTGCGGGGGAAGCAAGTTCCAGTTCAAACCGGACTCGGCGACGGACACGGCGGCGTCCGACGACGACGACCGGGTCGGCACGGTGACCGCCTCCGATCCGCCCGACACCGCCTCGGACCCCATGCGGTCATCCGACGCCGATACGGCCGATCCGACCCCGACCGACGCCGCCGCCCCTACAACCACCTCTCCCCCGTCGTCCGCGGCCGACTCCGAGGGGGAGGTTATCGAGACCGAATCCGATCCGAACGTTCTCGACCCGACCGAAAACTCGGCGCAGGCGGACGCCCGACGGGACGTCGTCACCCGGGACGAACTCGATGACGTGTCCGACCCGCCTCAACGCTCCGACGATCCTGCCCGGACGATCCCTCCCGACACCGCCGCCTCGCCCGGGATCGACGACCTCCGGGAGGAACTGAACGACCAGTTCGAGAGCATCAAGATTCTTGAACCGGGACAGTACGAACTCAACCTGATGGAACTGTACGACCGACAGGAGTGTATCATTTCGCTGCAAGAGGACGGTCATTACGTCATCGAGGTCGCCGACGCGTGGCGTGACGACGCCTGACTCCTGCGCTCCGGTTCCACGCGCGATGCCGTCTCGACGACCGCCGGCGTCCTCTTTGTCCGGTTCCAGACGGTCGTCCGCCCCGTCCAAACACCGCAGTACGTTCCCCGGAGCCAGCCGATCATCCGCATCCCCCTGTTTCGTTTCCAGCTACCGAGAAACCACCGTCCACGAGCGATGAAAAACGATCATGCGTTCGAAATGAAACACAGGTGTCGAGCCGGTCGGCTCGACCGGGAGTCCCGAGACCCAACGGAACTCGGACCGAGACCCCAAGAGAAACGAAGCGGGGACGCGACCACACCGGGAGTGAAACCCTTATGCGACGGCATACCGAGAACCGAGTATGAGTCAAGCGACGAAAATCGTACTCGGAACGGTCAGCGTGTCGGCGGTCCTCGCGGCCGCTCTCCTCTTCGGGATCCTCTTAGGGTGATGTTCGAGCGACGGTCGCTTCCGGAGAGTCTCGATGTCGTCCGTGACCGCCACGCCCCGGACGCCATCGTTCTCGACGCGGACGCCGACTTCGAGACGCTTCCCCCCGCGACCGCCGAGGACCTCGGCCTTCTGGTCGACGCGCTCGATCCGACCACGTACCCCGCCGAGTGGGTCCCGGACGACGCACCGACCCTTCTCCACCGGTATGCGGGATCCGATTTCACCGTCGGCCTCCCGGGTGACGGGACGGTCATGTGGACCCGACAGACCGATCCCCCGACGGTCCTCGTCAAAGCGCGGGCCGAGGGGACACCCGACGACTTTCTCGAGTTTCTGATCGCCGAGGCCCTTCTCGAACTCGGCCTCGACGTTCCGGAGTCGTTTCTCGGCTTTTTTGCCGCCCGGTATCCCGACCTCGACGCGGCGGTCCCGCTTGATCCGGCATCGGTCTACCAGATCGGCGCCGCCCTCTACGTCGGCTGGGTCGGCTGCCAGACCCGGCCGATGTTCGCCGACTGGGCGGATGACCTTCCGAACCTCTACGAGGCGTGGGTCGACGCCGGCGACCGCCTCCGTGACCGTGTCGACGGTCTCCCCGGTGCGGTCGCTCGCGGCGAGACGGAGTTCGCTGACGCGACAGAACTCGCCTGTGCCGCCATCAAGCACGGCCTCGACGTTCCGACGCCGTTTGCGGCCCTGAACACGACGGCATACGTGGATCACGGCCCCGAGTACGCCGTGCGGTGGGCAACGACGACGTTCGACCGACTCGACCCCGAGGCCGAGGAGTGAGTTCTCGCCGTCTCACCCCTCGTCGAACTCGACTGTCAGGTTTTCGTCCACGTCCAGATCGAGCACGAGGTCGAACAGGCCTCGAAACCGCTCCAACACCGCCTCGTCGTGGACCTCCTTCGAGAGGTGGAACAGCCCTACGCCGTCGAACTCGTCCAACAGGCCGAGGATCCGCTCTGTCGCCTCGAACACCGCCTCGTCGTCGGCGTAGTACGCCATCTCGGTGAGGGAGTCGACGCTCACCCGCCGTTTCCCCCCGTGGTCTTCGAGAAACGTCCGCGTTTTGCTTACGACTCCCTCCAGGTCGTCGGGCGAGGCGACGTAGTGGACACGATCCGACGGTCGTCGGGAATATCCTCGTTCTACGGACAGCGTGTCCAGAATCTCCGCTTTCGACTCGTCGACGTCGTAATGTTCGAGTTTCTGTTCGACCTCACGAGCGGTGGTCCGCGTCGAGACGACAAAGAAATTGTCCGTGTCAGTCTTGAGAAAGTCGGTGTCGATCCGGTCGGTCTCGCCGATGCTCGGGTGGAGCAACAGGACGCCTGTCCCGCCGGTGATCGTCTCCGGCGCGTTGTCGATGGCGAGCGTGTAATCCATACCCGTTCCTCCGAGCGGACGGACTTAAGACTGCGGATGGGTGTCACCCGATCCCATCCGCGTGCCGGTGCCGATGCCGAGGTCGGTCCCCTCCCGGCCTCGGCTCCCCTCGATTTAGACGGGGTCGTCCGGGTCGTGGCGGTCGGCCATCCGTGACGCCTCCGCCGCGTACCGTTCGCGCAGGTCGGTGTCCTCGACGGGCGCGAGCGACCCCTCGTCGGCGTCGACGGCCGCCGTGACACCCCCCATCTGTTCGACCGCAACCGGTGCCCGCTCGATCCGCCGGACCGTCGTCCCATCGAGTGTCGCGTACGCGAGGACGATGAGGCCCTTGTCGTCGTAGGTCCGCTCGACGAGCCACAATCGCTCCGCTCCGTCGTCGCTCATGCCTCGGGCATCGCCGCCGCCGGTGTTATACCCTCGGCTTCGGCCGTCCCCGCTCCCCCCCCACCCGTCCTCGCTCGCAACCCTCATCGGCCGCCCCGACGCGTCACCCTCATAGCCGTCGGGGCGTTATTACCCTGCTGATGGACTCGACCGCGATCAAAGCGCGTGCCGCTGACCTTCCCCGGGAGCCGGGCGTCTACCTGTTCTACGAGGGTGACGGCGTGCGCTACGTCGGTAAGGCGGTTGACCTCCGAGACCGGGTTCGCTCATACGTCGACCCGCGTAGCGACCGAATCCGCCGGATGGTTGAGCGGGCCGACCGGATCGACGTGGCGGTCACCGACACCGAGACGCAGGCGTTACTGCTGGAGGCGAACCTGATCAAGCGCCACCAGCCCCGGTACAACGTCCGTCTGAAAGACGACAAGTCATATCCGTTGGTCCAACTCACCGACCACCCGGTGCCCCGCATCGAGGTGACCCGCGACCCCGATGAGGGCGCGACGGTGTTCGGCCCGTTTACCCGCATGGGGCGTGTCGAGACGGTTATCAAGGCGATCAGAGAAACGTACGGTCTCCGTGGCTGTTCGGATCACAAGTACCGTGGGCGCGACCGTCCCTGTCTCGACTACGAGATGGGGTTGTGTACCGCTCCCTGCACCGGCGAAATCGACGAGGCCACGTACACAGAGAACGCCGACGCGGCCGTTCGCTTCTTCGAGGGCGAGACGGGGGTCTTGGCCGACCCGATCCGCCGGGAGATGGAGGCCGCCGCACAGGCACAGTCGTTCGAACGCGCCGCCAACCTCAGGGACCGTCTCGACGCTGTCGAGTCGTTCCACGGATCCGGTGGCGACGCGGTTTCATCGCCGGCCGACGAGCGCACGGTCGACGTGCTCGGCGGGGCCATCGAGGGCGACCGCGCGACGGTCGCCCGCCTCCACAGTGAGCGCGGCCAACTCGTCGACCGCTCCCGACACCGCCTCAACGCACCCGAGGGCGAGGACCGAGCCGGAGCACTTCTCGCCGCGTTTATTCCACAGTACTACGCCGACCGTGACCTCCCCGACGCCGTACTGTGTTCGGAACAGCCCGCCGACCCCGACGTCGTCTCGTGGCTGGAAAACGAGGGTGTCGCCGTCCGTGTCCCCGGCGCGGGCCGCGAGGCGACACTGGTCGACCTCGCCCTGAAGAACGCACGCCGCCGGACGGGCGGTGACGACGAACTCGGCGCGTTGGCGGATGCACTTGGTCTCGATTCGATCGAGCGAATCGAAGGGTTCGACGTGAGCCACGCGGGCGGAACGGCGGTCGTCGGCAGCGACGTCTGCTTTGTCGACGGGAGCGCGGAGAAGGCGGCGTACCGCCGGAAGAAGCTCCCGGACCGTAACGACGACTACGCCAGCATGCGCGCGCTCGCTCGCTGGCGCGCCGAACGCGCCGTCGAGGGCCGTGACGACCGACCCGATCCGGATCTCCTGGTGATCGATGGCGGGGACGGCCAACTCGCGGCCGCCCGCGACGCCCTCGCCGAGACGGGATGGGACGTTCCGGTCGTGGCACTGGCGAAAGCCGAGGAACTGGTCGTCACGCCGGACGGCGTCCACGACTGGGACGACGACGCCCCCCATCTCCACGTTCTCCAACGGGTTCGCGACGAGGCACACCGCTTCGCTGCACAGTACCACGAAAGCCTCAGAGACGACGTGTCGACGGCACTCGACGACGTTCCCGGCGTGGGGTCCGAGACCCGAAAACGTCTCCTCCGACGGTTCGGCAGCGTCGAAAACGTTCGCTCGGCGTCGACGGCCGACCTGCGGGATGTCGATGGGGTCGGCGAAAAGACAATAGAAACGTTACAACGCCGGCTGTAAACGGCATCGAGCGGGTGGTGTCGGTTCGTGGCCGCCGCGGGGCGTGACACCGCGCCCCCGCGAACACCACCCGACCACAGAACCCGACACGGCGCTCAGTCGATCCGTTCGTACTGTTCGGAGAGTTTCGCCGCGGCCTCGTCCATCAGGTCGGTCTCGTAATCGTCGAGGTCCCACTCCACGATATCCTCGACCCCGTCGCTCCCGAGTCTGACCGGGACGCCAACGGCGGTATCGTCGTGGCCGTACTCACCGTCGAGAACGACACTACCGGGGAGCACCTCGCCCGTATCCCGGAGCACCGCCTCGACCATGTGGCCAACACCGGTCGCCGGCCCCCACTGCGTTGCGCCCTTGCGCTCGATAACGTCCATCGCGGACTCCTGAAGCGTGTCGAGGATCTCCTCGCGTTCGTCCGCCGAAAAGTCGGGGTCACGACCGTCGACACGGACCTTGGAGAAGACGGGGACCTGCGCGTCGCCGTGTTCCCCAAGGATCGTCGCCTCGACGTTCCGGACGGGGACGCCGAACCGTTCGCCGAGAACGTATCGGAAGCGGGCGGAGTCGAGACGCCCCCCGAACCCGATCACCGAGTGTCGGTTGCGGTCGCCGGTTTCGTAGAGATGCCGGTTCAGCAGGTCGACCGGGTTCGAGGTGGTGATCGACACGAAGTCGTCGTTGTACTCGGCGACCGAGGAGCCGATGTCCTCCATGATCGGCGCGTTGTCGCCCGCGAGGTCGATCCGGGTCTGTCCGGGTTGCCGCGGGATACCGGCCGTGATGACGACCACGTCCGACCCGGCCGTCGCCTCGTAGCCGCCCTGTCTGACGACCGTGTTCGAGTCGTAGGCGGTCCCGTGGTTCGTGTCCGCGGCCTCGCCGATGGTCTCGGACTCCTTGTCCGGGATGTCGACGAGAACGAGTTCGTCTGCGACCTCCCGCAACGCGATGTTGTACCCCGTCGCGGCCCCGACGGTCCCTGCCGCACCGATGACGCTCACTTTCGTCATATCGCATACAACTGGCTCGGGATTCCGATTAAACGCTTCGGAAGACCGGGCGACGACCACAGACCGGCCGCCACGGTCGGTCGTTCCCGTGGCGTCCCGTCCCCGTGGGGTTTTTCGACGTCGGTCGCCTCCCTCGATGTATGAGCGGGTTCGACAAGGAGGCCGAACGTGAACGCCTCCGGGAGAAGTACGAACGGGATCAGGAGAAGCGTGCCGCCACACAACGCATGAGCGAACTCCTACTGAAGGGCGCGACGATGACCAACAATCACTGTGACACCTGTGGCGACCCCATCTTCCGCCACGACGGGCAGGCGTTCTGTCCGACGTGCCAGGCTGAGGGTGACACCGTCGACGCGGCCACCACCGACACAGACACACAGACCGGGACCGACTCGGCCTCGGTTTCGGCCTCGGCTCCGACCGCCGAGGCGACAGACCACGAACCGGCCACCCCCGACGGTCCCACCCCCGATGCCGATGCCGATTCCGACGCCGACACCTCCCGCCGGGCCCCGTCGAACGTCGATGCCGAGCGGTCGCCCGTCCGGCCCGACGACGCTCGGGACCGCGTCCCCGTCGACGGGAACGGCGATGTGTCGGCGGCGCAGACCACCGACTCCCGTCCCGACGCAACCGTCGAGACGGCCCGCGGGTCACTTTCCCGGACGCTCGTTCGGTACGCCCGCGCCGCCGAGGACGCGGATGATCCCGCCCGGGCCGCGGAACTGCTCGGGGCCGCCCGCGAGGCGGCCGAGACGCTCGCAGCACTCGAACCTGTTCGTTGATCGAGATTCGACTCGCCGCTCACCGCTTACCGCTTACCCTTCACCGATAATCGCTACCCACCACGTTCCGGATCCGCTCCGCGGTCACCTCCCCGACCCCGTCGACCTCCATCAGATCCGCCTCGCGTGCGGTCATCACGGCCTCGACGGTCCCGAACTGTTCCAACAGGGACCGCGCGGTAACCGGCCCGATGTCCGCGATAGCGCCAACGACATACTCCTGTTGTTCGGCCAGCGTCTTCGAACTCTTCTCGCCGTGGACGCTGACCGCTCGGTCTTTCGTCGTCTGCTCGCGTCCTGCGATAACCGCGAGGAGGTCGGCGGTGTCGGCCTCCCCGTCGGTTCGGAGGACGCTCACCCCAAAGTCGACCGACAGTGATGCCAACGCCCCCCGAATCGCGTCGGGGTGGACGTTTCGCTCCTCGTAGAGACCGTCGCCCTCGAGAACGACGACCGGCCGGGCGTAGTGGCGCGTGAGGTCGCCGACCTGTTCGAACAACGAACGGTCACCCCCGGTGAGAGTATCGAGAAAGTCGGCGACGGATTTGCGCTCGACCGCCACCCGGTCGGAGACGACGTAGTCGCCCACCGCAAGCGTCTCCAGTCGTGTCTCGATCCCTTCTCTGGTCGAGAGGTCGCGCGCGATGGTCGAATCGAGTTCGCGTTGATCGACGACGATCTCGACCGCCTCCTCCTCGTCGGTGCCGGCGGTGGCGACGACCCCGTCACCGGCTCCGTCGTCGGCCTCGCCCGTCTCCGAATCGCCCCCGTCCCCCCCACCGAACGCCCCGAGTCCCGGCTGGGCCGCCGTCCCCCCGTCCGCCTCCGATTTCTCAGTGGCCACGGTTCCGGTCTCGTCCGCTTGGGCGCTGCCGTCGAACGAGTCCAGTGCGGTCTGTGAGTCGTCGAGGTCCGCCGCCACCTCGTCGGCGACCCCTTTTAGTTGCATCAGTTCGTTCTCCATCTCCCGCTCACGGCGGCGAGAGATCCAAAAGAATGCCTCGTCGCGGGTGTCTTCTGCCATGAGCACGACCACCCGACCCTCCTCCTGTCTCCCGGTCCGGCCCTTCCGCTGGATCGACCGGATCGCCGTCGGTACGGGTTCATAAAAGAGCACGAGGTCGACCTCCGGGACGTCCAGTCCCTCCTCGGCGACGGAGGTGGAAACCAGTACCTCGAACTCGCCGGCTCGGAAGGCGTCTAGCGTCTCGCTTTGCTCCGTCTGGGTCATCCCGTCCGACCCTTTCTTGTCGCTCTGTCCGACGAACCGCCGGACGTCGAAGCTCTCGCCCAGAAAGTCGGTGAGCGCCTCGGCCGTGTCGCGGGACTCGGTGAAAACGATAACGCGTTCCCCCCCGCCAATGCCGAGCGTCCGGGCCAACAACACGCGTGTCTGGCGAAACTTGGGGTGGAGGTCGTCGAACGACTCGGCGTTTCGCATCGCCTCGCGGACCGCCGGCTCCGCGATCAGTCGCTGACTCGCTTTTGACGCCCCAGAGGACCGGGCGGCGTTGCGTTGTCGCTCGAAGTACCGCCGGAGCGACTCCACCGACTGTGTCTCCGCGAGTTCGACCGCCCGCCGGAGTTTCATCACCTCCGCGTGGATCGACATCCCTTCGTATCCCTCCGACTGGTCGGCGTCGATGAGCTTTTGTAACTCTCCGCGCATCCGGTTGAGGTCGCGCTGGGAGAGGTCCGGGCTCGTTGCGTTGGTGACGCCGAGTTGTTTCAGTTGCTCCAAGCGATCCGTGATCACCTCGTTTATCCCGTCCCGGATCTCGATCACCTCGTCCGGCAGCGTCACCCGCTCCCACTCCACCTCGGTATCGTGGGTGTAGTCGGCTACGTCTGCGTCGTTTTCGGTCATCACGGTCACCTCCCCGAGACCGAGATTCTCACACACCGTCCGGATCGCCTCCTCGTCGCCGCCGGGCGAGGCGCTCATCGCCGTCACCAGCGGTTGCTCGGCGTCGGCGTGGTAGCGCTCCGCGATGTAGACGTACGCGTAGTCGCCGGTCGCGCGGTGGCACTCGTCGAAGGTGAGGTGTGTCACGTCGGCAAGCGAGATCCGGCCGCCGATCAGGTCGTTCTCGACGACCTGTGGCGTCGCGATGACGATCCGACTGTCCGCCCACAGATCGCCCCGGTCGTCCGGCCGCACGTCGCCGGTGAACACCGTGATTTCGTCGTCGGGGATCGTCAGCGCCTCGCGGTAGAAGTCGGCGTGTTGTTTGACCAGCGGTTTTGTCGGCGCGAGAAAGAGCGCCGTCCCGCCCGTCTCGTGGAGGCGGTCGGCGGTCACGAGCAGGCTTACCGTCGTCTTGCCCAGTCCCGTGGGGAGGCAGACGAGCGTGTGGTCGCCGCGTGCGGTGTCGGCGAGTCGCTGCTGGTACTCACGCCGCTCGATGAGTCCCGAGGTAAGCAACGGGTGGTCGACGTGGCCGCCGTCGGGAACCGACATCGGCTGTCTTTCGTCGTCGTCGTGGTTAAGGGTTGGCGAACCGCGGTGAAAGTAATAGCGTGTGCGTGTCCCGGCGTGCCAGGCGAGATTCGCCCCTTATCGATCGAGCTCCCGAACTCACACGATCTGCTCACCGTCGTCGTCGTAGAGGCGGATCGCATCGACGGGACAGGTCCGCGCGGCGAACTCGGCGTCCAGTTCGGCGTCCTCCGGTACCTCGCGAACGAACAGGTCGGGGTCCGTCTCCTCGCTCCCGGCAAAGTCCGCCTTCCCCTCGTCGCGGTTCTCCTCGAACGCCTCCCACTCCTCGACGCACTGGAACATCCCGATGCAGGTATCACGGTCGAACTCGACGTGCATACGCGACGTTGGACCGAGACGGGCATAGGTGTGGTGGATCGCCCGACCGATCCACGGTCGACGGTTTCAGTTCGTCGTTGACCCCGAACCGTCCCGTTCGGGGGGTGCTTCGACCCCTTCGACGGCCTCGGCGACCGACGTTTCCTTTTCGATGTCGACGTGCCAACGGTCGATGTCGTTCTCGTAGTCGGCGAGACGGTCGCTCACCGCCGTCTTGAGGTCATCGTCGTTAACGTTCACCTCGAAAATAAACTGGTCCTCGTCGCCCCCCCGGGTCGTCTTCTGGATGTTCGCGCTCACGAGCGCGTTATCGAAGTAGTATGGCGCAAGCTGAGTCATCACCTTCCGGTAGACGGTGCCCTCGACCGCCCGAAGCGCCTTCCGGCCCGCGGAGTCTGCCGCGCGGGCGACGTAGTTGATCGAGTCCTGCCACCGCTCGACGGCCTCACCGTTGTCACCTTCTTCGACGTGGTTGTACGACTCGGAGAGTTTTTCTCCGGCCGTCCGGAGATCCTCATCCGGCTCTTTGCCCGCTTTCTCACCTTCACCCTCGCCGACGCTTGCCTGTTCTGCGGTTTTTTGACTCACGTCCTCGCCGAGGCGTTCGTGGGATTTGGGCCGCCACTCGTCCCACTCCTCGAACGCCTCGCCCTCTGCGCCGGCGTCGCGGAGCGCCCGCGTGATGCGCTCCCCGTGTTCGACGATCTCTCCCCACGCGCCCCGGCGTTTGAATCCGGATACGCTCTCTTCCATCGCTCGTCAGTCTCCCATGGTGTTGCCGTATAAAAGGATTCCGTGCCGCTACCGACCGCTCCGCCGGATCGAACCGACCGAAGCAGCCGTTACACGGCCATACGTTCGCGTTCCGATTCGAGCCATCGTGCCCGTCGATACGGGTGGCGAGCGATTAAAACTTACCGCCGATGACGACGGCTGGATTTTTATCCGCCCGCCGATTCGGGGTTCGCATGGGCTATCACGTCGTCGACACGGACGAGGTCGATCCGGACCCCGACCGCCCCTGCATGCGCCGTTCGTTGTCGGAGGTGGCCGGTATCTCGGAGATGGCGATCAACCGCTACACGGCAGAACCGGGCGAGGAACTCCCACTCGCGTATCACTACCACGACGAACAGGAGGAGGCCTTTTATGTCCTTTCCGGAACGCTCCACGTCGACACGCCGGAGGGAACCCTCAAAGCGGGCCCCGATACGCTGCTCACGGTCGAACCGGACAACCCACAGTTCGCGTACAATCCCGAGGACGCCGCCGACACCGTCGACGTTGTCGCCATCGGCGCGCCGGCCGTCGACGGCGACGTCCACGTCTACGAACCGTAGCCACTCCTCATGACCGAGTGAACGACCGTCCGACGCCGTTCGAAACACCCGTGGGTGTGGCCGATGCCCTCGGCCCGACAACACCGCGACCGACACGGGGTGGGCACACGCGCCGAGATGGGGGTTTCCACGCTCCGTGGGTCGTGGGGCGAGCGCTGTCGGTCCCCGATATCGCCCCAATCCACACCGGTGTGACCTCCCTCACCACGCGGTCCCGCGTCAGTCGTTTTAAGTTGTCTCCGGTCGGTTCACCGACGATGACGATAGAGGACCGCGACGAGGCACACCTCGTCACCCACGCACTCGCAAAGGACACGTTGTCGAAGATCCGGGATGTCGACACCGAACAGGTGGCGTTTCGGAAGGGACTGGTGAAACTCGGCCGCATCTGTGGCTACGAGATCATCGACGGCGCGATGGACACCGAGTACGTCGCCCTCGAGACGCCGCTGGCCGAGACGACCGGCGAACGGGTGCGGGGACTCGACAACGTTGTCATCATCAACGTTCTCCGGGCGGCGACGCCGTTCGTCGAGGGCCTGTTGAAAGCGTTCCCGCGCGCAAAGCAGGGCGTCATCAGCGCCGGCCGCGACGAGGCGGCCGGCATGAACGAGTCGGGTGAGTTTCCCATCACCGTCGACTACGTGAAACTCCCGGAAATCGGCTCGGACGACACCGTCATCGTCGCCGATCCGATGCTCGCCACCGGGTCGACGATGTGTGCCGTTCTCGGGCACGTTCTCGAGGAGGCGACCGGCTTCGAGAACCTGTTTGTCCTCTCGGCGGTCAGCGCGCCGGACGGTCTCCTCCGGGTCTCCGAGACCGTCCCCGAGGCGGACCTCCTGACCGTCGCCATCGACGACCACCTCGACGACGACGGGTTTATCGTTCCCGGCCTCGGCGACGCCGGCGACCGCGCCTTCCGAACGACCTGACCCCCTCATTTCCGGTCGAGAACCGCCAAACGGCGAGGCGATGTTCTCCCTCTGAACCGCTACCGAAGCCGACCCCGGTAGCGCTCCGGAGCACTCGGTAGACGGCCGTTACGACAGGTCGACCCGTCCGCTCGTTGCGCTCCGGAGGCGGTCCCGAAGCGCGTCGGCCTCGCCGACCGGCACCCGCACGTCGAAGGCAGCCCGCGTCTCGTAAGCCGCCTCGAACGCGACGCCCTCGCTTTCCAAAATGCTTCGGACCGTTCCCGAGTCGTCGTAGTCGACGGTGACGGTCACGCGTTCGTGGGGTCGCTTCTCGACGACACCTGCGTCCTCGACGGCGTCGCTCACACCTCTGGCGTACGCCCGTGCCAACCCCCCGACACCGAGGTTGACGCCGCCGTAGTACCGGGTCACCACCGCGACGACGTGTTCGATATCACGCTGGACGAGAACGTTGAGCGCCGGATCTCCCGCCGATCCCGTGGGTTCGCCGTCGTCGCTCGCCCACTCGCGGAGCATCTCGCCGCCGGTCGCCGGGACGCGGTAGGCCGGGACGTTGTGTGTCGCGTCGGCGTACGCCTCCCGCACTTCGTCGACGAACGCCTCCGCCGTCTCGACGGAGCCGGCAGGCGCGACGTGACCGATAAACTCCGACCCCTTCACCTCGAACTCGGCCTGCCCGCGCGCCGGAACCGTCCGGTACGTGTCGACCATCTCAGAACTCGACCCGGCGGACGTACGGGAGATCACGGACCTCGACGAGAAGCTCTCCCGGCAGGGTGGCGTCCGTGATGACGTAGAGTTTGGGGTCGTCGACAAACTCGGGGTCCTCGCTGATCACCTGCCGGATGGAGATGTCGTGGTCGGCGACGGCCGCGGTCACGTCGGCGACGATACCGGACTCGGTCTCGTCGTCGACCCAGATCGTCAGCACGGTCAGATCGAGAACAGGTGCCAGATCCATCAGGCTCGGGATCGCCGTGATATTCTGGAAGATCCGTCGAAGCTGTGGGTCATCGAGAATGACGTTTGTCGTTGAGTCGACCACCCGTCGGTCGACATCGATCTCGCGGGCGATCCCCGTGTTGGGGATTTCGATGCCACCGGAGACGACCCGCCCCTCGTCGTTGACAGAAAAGCCCCGCTCGAGCAGCAGCCGAATCACGGCCTGTTGGCTCGGGCTCCCCTTGAACTTCTCCATGATCTCGTCGAACATTCCTCGTCGGCCGTTGACCGGGACGCCCCATATACTCTCGGCTCCTTGCCGCCCGACGGTCGCGTCGCTCATCTTCGCTCGGGTCGGTGTCCGGTCGTGAAAAGCCGTAACTCCGGTTTCAGTCCTGTTCCGCGCCGTCGCGGGTTTCGCTCAGATGCTCCCAGATCTCCGTACAGCCTGCACCGGCCTCGACATCGGAGAGGTGGTTTCGCTCCTCGGCGGCGTCCCGGTCGGTGTCCGCGTCCGACGACCCCGTCACGGTCTCGCTGTTCTCGCTCATCGAACACTCGTACACCGTGTGTACGTATAATACCGTGTGCCGGCGTAATCGCTACCCATTCTCCAACATTGAGGCGGGGATTTCCGGTACCACCGACACCTCGATTCGGGTAAATCGACCGGGGGCGACCGATTAGGGGGGCCACCGCCGCCCGTGACGGGCGGCAATCGTCGCCCACGGCGACGGCCTTAGAACGGTCGGGGCCCAACCGACGACAGTGACCACCGACGTTCACCAGCTCGACGACGGGGCCTGGGTCAGTGTCAACGACTCCCGCGAGGTGAACGTGAGCGACCTCTGGCGGCTTGCAACGCACGATTTCTGTTCCTGCCGCCTCGCGGACTTTCTCGCAGAAGGGTTCGTCGAGGTTGGTGCCGACGGCGCGAACGTCGAGGCACGGATCGCAGGCCGGTGTATCCAGTGTGGCGAGGAAGGCGTCACCGACTGGCTGACGCTCGGTCGCGTCGATCCGAGAACCGACGAGTTCAGACCCGTAGTCCCCGAAAGCGTCCACCTTTCTCGCCGTCGGACGCGTTCCTGACGGATGAGCTGAGTCTCCGACATAGCAGCAATATTTGTCTGCTCCCCGGAGAGGCGGGAAGGTTCCGGGTGGGACCGACGGTATATATGTTCGGATCCATTCCGTGTTAGTATCATGCCATCCAAAGTCGAGCGCTGGAAAGACGAAACCTACGGAATGGAGATACGCGACCATCTCCTCCGATTCGCGGAGGAGGGCTGGGAGGCGATCCCCGAGGACGAACACGACGCCTGGTTCGAGCGGTTCAAATGGTGGGGCCTGTACCACCAGCGGAAGGGTCAAGAGAGCTACTTCATGATGCGAATCGGGACGCCGATGGGCCGGATGACGCCGGACCAGCTCCGGACCGTCGGCGAGGTGGCCCGCGACTACGCCACCGGCCCCGTCGACAACCCCGAGTTCGGGTCGGCGTACGCCGACTTCACCACCCGGCAGTCGATCCAACTCCACTGGATCAAAGTCGAGGATATCCCGGACATCTGGGACGAACTCGAGTCGGCCGGTCTGTCGACGATTCAGGCGTGTGGCGACTCGTGGCGCAACATCGTCGGCTCGCCCGTCGCCGGCCGCGACGCCGACGAACTCATCGACGTCTGGCCGGTCGTTCAGGAACTCCACGAGACGTTCAAAGGCAACGACCTCTACGCCAACCTGCCCCGGAAGTGGAAGGTCGCGATGACCGGCGACCGCCGTGGCTCCGGTCAGGGCGATATCAACGACCTCGCCTTCGAACCCGCGATCAAAGAGATCGACGGCGAGGAGGTCGAGGGGTTCAACGTCAACGTCGGCGGCGGCCTCTCCCGCAAGGAGCCCCGCTTCGCCCGCGATATCGACGTCTTTTGCCGGCCCGAGAACGCCGCGGACGTGGCCGCCGGGATGTCCGCGTTGTTCCGTGACTACGGCGACCGAGACGACCGCTTCAACGCCCGAATCAAGTTCCTCGTCGACGAGTGGGGCCCGGAGAAGGTCCGCTCGGTCCTGCAGGAGGAGTATATCGACTACGAACTCCCGACCGCCGGGGAGGGGCTTCGCGACGAGTACGACTACAACGCCGGCCGCTCGGACGCCCACGGCGACTACGTCGGCGTCCACGACCAGAGCGACGGCCAGAACTTCGTTGGCCTTTATGTCACCGTCGGTCGGATGGGCGCCGACGACGTGATCGAACTCGCGGACCTCGCAGAGTCGTACGGCTCCGAGATGATCGGGCTCACCCAGCGTCAGAACGTTATCGTCGGCGACATCGCCGACGAGGATCTGGACGACTTCCTCGGCGAGGACCTCCTCGACGAACACTCGCCCGACCCACATCCGTTCATGCGTGGTTCCATCGCGTGTACCGGAACCGAGTACTGCTCGCTCTCGATCGTCGAGACGAAAAACCGGATGGTCCGGTACGGCCGGTGGCTCCGGAACAACGTCGAACTGCCCGAGGGCGTCGACGACTTCCATATCCACCTCTCGGGTTGTACCGCCTCCTGTGCACAGCCCCAGATCGCAGACATCAGCCTCCGCGGCATGAAAACGCGCAAGAACGGCGACGCGGTCGAGGCGTTCGATGTCGGCCTCGGCGGCGGCCTCGGCGAGAATCCGACCTTTGCCGACTGGGTGAAGATGCGCGTCCCCGCCGACGAGGTCCCTGGCTACATCGCCAACCTGCTTGCGGCCTTCGAGGCGGAACGTGACGGCCCAGAGCAGTCCTTCCGCGACTTCGTCGCCGAACGCGACGAGGACGAACTCGCTGCCCTCGCCGACGGCGAGGAGACGAGCTACGAGGACCCCTACCTCGGCAACACGAAGCTGACGTGGTATCCGTACGCCGAGAACACCGACATGGGTGCCTCGCCCGCGCCGACGGACCCCAACGATCAGCCGCTCCCATCGGACGACTAGCATGGCCGACCGCGTGATGAAGGTCAACGCCTTCACGACGTTTGACCTTCTCGACGGGAGCGTAGAGGGACACGGCTTCGAGGAGGAGGCCTTCGCCACGTTGAACGTGCGGACCCCCCGGAAGGATCCCGACGAGGTCACACTGGAACTCGAACTCGACAACACGCAACTGCATAACGTTCCCGCCCACGCGGACCGCGCCACCCTCTCGGCCGACGAGGCACGCACCCTCGCGACCGAACTACAAAAGGCGGCGGAGCGCGTGGACGGAACCGAGGACACATGACCGACCGGACGAACACGCTTGTCTCGGCGCCGGTCGACGCGACCCACACGCCGCACGAACCGGTACCGAACCACCCCGACACCCCTCAACGATGAGTACTACGACCACCGGCACGGTGTATCTCGTCGGAGCCGGCCCGGGCGACCCCGAACTCATGACGGTAAAGGCCCGCCGGCTTCTCGACGAGGCGGACGTCGTTCTCCACGACTCGCTCGTGGGCGACGGCGTGATCGAATCGATTTCTGACTCCACCCGCGTCGAACACGTGGGCAAACGCGCAGACGGTGAGCGGACACCACAGGCGGAGATCAACGACCACCTCGTCCGCGAGGCACGGGCTGGTCACGACGTGGTCCGCCTGAAGGGCGGCGATCCGACCATCTTCGCCCGCGGCGGCGAGGAGGCCGAACACCTCGCACGCCACGGCGTCCCCTTCGAGGTGGTGCCCGGTGTCACCAGCGCTATCGCCGCGCCCGGTGTCGCCGGCATCCCCCCAACCCACCGCGACCACGCCTCGACGCTCGCGGTGGTCACCGGCCACGAGGATCCGACCAAAGCCGACAGCGCCCTCGACTGGGGGGCACTCTCCGACCTCGTCGCCGCCGGCGGGACGCTGGTGATTCTGATGGGTGTTGGCCGCCTGCCCGACAACGCCGCAACCCTCCGTGAGGAGGGTGTCGATCCCGAAACACCCGTCGCCATGGTTGAGCGGGCGACCCTCCCCGACGAGCGAACCGTGACGGGCACCCTCGATACCATCGTCGACCGCGTCGACGAGGCCGGCATCGATCCCCCTGCAGTCACCGTCGTCGGGGGGGTCGTCGACGTCCGTGAGACGGTCGCACACTGCCTCGGCGAAACCGACGCGGCGACCGACGGTTCTCCGCCGTCCGGCGTTGAGGTCGTGGAGGTGAACCGACAATGAGCGACGCCGATACCGATATCCAAGCCGGGGAGTCGTGGCCGCTGAAACGCCTGATGACCGAAGTGGTCGGTTCCGGAACGAAATCCGCAGAGGACATGACCCGCGTCCAAGCCGGGGAAGCGATGACGCGGATTCTCGACGGTGACCCCGATCCGACGACGCTCGGGGCGTTCTGGCTCGCCAACCGTTGGAAGCACAACACGCCGGAGGAACTCGCCGCCTTTGTCGACGAGATGTGCGGGCGCGTCGAGTACGCGACCCCCGACGCCGACCCCGTCGACTGCGGCGCCAACTACGACGGCAAGGGTCGGACGGCAATCCTCGGTCTCGCGGCCGGTGTCGTCGCGGCCGCCGCGGGCACGCCCGTCGTCGCCCACTCCGGCGACCGCGTCCCCACGCAGAAACAGGACGCGTACAAACACGTTCTCGACGAACTCGGCGTGGCGACCGAACTCTCGCCCCGTGACTCCGCGGACATGGTCGACGAGACGGGCTTTGGCTTCTACTACCAGCCGGCGTTTAACGCCGTTGTCGACGACCTGTTCGACCGCCGGGATCGGATGGGCGTCCGCACGTTCGTCAACACGGTCGAGACGCTCGCAAACCCCGCGGGCGCGAGCGTCCACCTCGGCTCCTTCTACCACCTCGCCTTCGCGAAAAAGGTCGTCGAGACGTTCGAGCGAAGCGAGTTCCACGACTTAGACCGGGTCGTTATGTTTCAAGGAATGGAGGGGTACGACGACATTCGGCCCGGCTACACGAAGGTTGCGGACTGGTCGGCCTCGGGCGAGTTCGACGATTACGAGATAGAGACGGCCAGCTACGGCATGGATTTCGAGGAGGCGGATCTGGGGGTCGACGACGTGGCCGTAGACAGCGCCCGCCTCACCCGCGAGGTTCTTGCTGGCGACCGGGACGACCACTGGCGCGACGCCATCGCGCTCAACGCCGCAGTCCGGATCCACGCCGGCGGCGACGCCGACTCGCTTGACTCTGGGCTTGACGCCGCGCGCGCCGCCATCGACAACGGTTCCGCCGCGGCCGTTCTCGACGACCTGCGGGCGTTCTGACCCACCCGTTTAACAGCCTCCCTCGACTACCACACTCATGAGCGACGACGGTATCCGGCCAAGCGACGTTGGCGGCGACGACGCCCCGCCAGTCGAGACCAAACCGTACAAGATCATCTTCGAGGCAAGCGGCTGTATCGGCACCGGGAAATGCGCGGAGGTGTCCCCGAACTGGGACCTTTCTCTCGACACCGGGCTGGCACGCCCCCGGACCTACTACGTCGGCGAGGAGGAGTTGTCCCACAACGTCCGTGCCGCCGAGGTCTGCCCGGCCAAAAAGGGGCGGGGAGTTATCCACGTGATCGACCGCCGGACCGACGAGGAGATCGCCCCCGACCCCGAGGGCGACGGTACGTTGAGCGTCGACTGGTGATCAGCCGTCGAGTGTGTCGGCGACGATCCGGTCGGCGACCTCACGAACCCGCCGTTCGTCGCCGGTTTCCCGTGCGACCGCCCACACGGTGTCGGCCTCGGCGACGGCGCGGACGGCCTCACGACGACGCGTCGGGTCGATCGACCGCGTTTTGAGTGCCGCCCGCAGGTCGGCGACGACCGTCGCCACCGCCCCTGCACCCTTTATGCTCGATTCGAGTTCCCGGCGTAACCGCCGGCTCACGGCGGGACTGGTTCCGCCCGTGGTGACGGCGACGCCCACGGGGTCGTCCCGCACGGTCGCGGGGACGACGACGCTCCCTCGCTCCCGCCCGCCGCTCCGGTCCGCGCGGTTGACGAGAACGCCCGCCTCCCTTGCCGCCCGTCCGACCGCGGCGTTGAGGTCGTCGTCGTCGGTGGCGGCGACGACGAGTGCGGGGTCTGTGGCCTCGATCCATCCCGACACGTCCGCCGGGTCGGGCGCGGCGCGGACGAACTCGCTCTCGCCGAACGCCTCGTCAGCGAACACCGGGCTGACGACGACGACCCGTGCCTCCTCCGCAAAACGCCGCGCCTTCCGTGCGCCGACGGGCCCGCCGCCAAAGATCAGCACTACCTCGCCGTCGAAGTCGTGAACCAGCGGGATCACGGTTTCTTCTGGGTGCCGGCGATCAAAAGTCGCCCGGACGGCCGCTACCCTTTTATCGGGACCGTTCCCACCTCCGGCCATGACCCGCGCCTCCCTCGACGTGGAGTCGCTGTTGAAGATCGTTCTCGTTCTGGTGGTGATCTGGATCGCCCTCGAGATCGTCGAGGAACTTTTCGACATCCTCTTTGGCCTGCTCGGGCTGCTTCGCCCGGTCATCGGCCTGTTGATCGTCGTCCTCATCGTTCTCTGGCTGTCCGACCGAATCTGAGCCCACAATCCTCTTTTCGGCGCCGCCGCATCCTCCGACGTGTACAGTCTCAACGTCCCGGTCCCGGGTCGCGTCGACCGCCTCGCCGCCGACCTGTTGTCCGACCTGACCCCCTTCGACCGGATCCGGGACCGCCACACCCTCGTCTGCAAGCGGTTCGAGGCCGAGGCGGACGAGTACCACCACCTCCGGGAGCGACTCCGGGGCGCGCTTTCACCGGCGCCGGCGTTCGAGGCGTCGGTGACCGGGATCGGCGCCTTCGAGACGCCTCCGCACGGTCCGGGACCGGTCGTCTACCTCGCCGTCGAAAGCCCCGGACTCGCCGACCTGCACCGCCGGCTGGTTGAGGCGTTCGGCGTTGTCGACGACGAGTTGGAGGGCGAGGCGTACGTCCCTCACGTCACCCTCGCCCGCGGCGGCGACGCCGCGGCGGTCGGCGATGCCATCGACCGCCTCCACGCAAAGAACCTCGATTCCGTGACGTGGACGGTGTCGGAACTCGACCTCTGGAGCCGCGCCCGGCGCGAGGCGGGGTGGACCGTCTCGTTGCCCCGGCCCTAGCTCCGTTGCTCGACCCGCATCGGCATCCCGCCCTCGGGGTGCATCGTCAGCGACCCCCGAAGGTCGAACGGTCGGTCGCGGTCGTACCGCAGGCGGAACTCCTGCCCGACGACCCCGAGGATGAGTTTCGCCTCCAACAACGAGAACTGCCGTCCGATGCAGGCCCGTGGCCCACCGCCGAACGGGAAATGGGCAAATCGTGGACGGTCGGCGGCACGGCCGCGTTCCCAGCGGTCGGGATCGAACGTCTCGGGGTCGTCCCACCACCGGGGTGACCGGTGGACGGCCCACTGGGGACACATCACGGCGGACCCTGCGGGAACCCGGTAGCCTCCGAGTTTCACGTCTACCGTCGGCTCGCGGAAGATGACGTACACCGGCGGATAGAGCCGCATCGTTTCCTGCAGTACCTTATCGAGGTAGCCCAGTTCGCGGGTGTCGGCAAACGTCGGCGGGCCGTCGAGAACGACGTCGAGTTCCTCATGAACGCGGCGTTCGACCGCCCGGTGCTCCGAGAGCAGGTAACTGGCGTAGGTAAGCGTCAGCGCCGTCGTGTCGTGGCCTGCGAGCAACATCGTCATCACCTCGTCGCGGATCTGCTCGTCGGTCTGGTTACCGCGGTTCTGAGCGCGCAACAACGCCGACAGCAGGTCCATCGGCGGGTCGTCGTCGTCCGCGTGTCCCTCGGTCCCTCGCCGCTCCGCGACGATATCCGCGACCACGTCCTCCAGTTGCCCGACTGCGTCCTCGTAGGCACGGTTCTCTTGGGTCGGGAGCCAGTCCGGCGTGACAAAGCGGAGCGGATCCGGTTCGAACCGTGCGCCGAGCGGTTCGAGGGTCTCCTGGATCGTCCGAACCCGCGTTTCGGAGAGATCGATACCGAGCATGGCGTCGGCGATGATCCGCACCGTCAGCCGCGCCATCTCGATTTCGAGATCGATCCGCTCGCCGTCCTTCCACTCGGCGACCGCCTCGGTCGCGTGCCGGCTCATCGTCTCGGCGATACCGGAGAGCCGTGACATGTTGAACGACGGGTTCGCGATCTCGCGCTGGTTCCGCCACGTCTCCCCCTCGCTCAGGAGGAGGCCGTCGCCGAGGAGGCGACCGAGCGCATCGTCCTGAAACTCCGGCTTCTGGAACTTCTCGTGGTCGCCAACCAGCACCCGTTCGATTTCGTTCGGATCGGTGAGAACGTACGTCTCCATCGGCCCGAGATCAACCCGCGCCACGTCACCGTACGCCGCCTCACAGGCGGTCAAAAAACCGAACGGATCCTTCGCGTACTGCCTGCTATTGCCGAACAACGGCTCCCCGCTTGGACCGGGTGGCCGCGACCGTGGCTTCTGGGGCATCGCGGGTCGTTAGGATGGCAGCGACATAAACGCGTGGCCGGTCCCGATGGTTATTCCGAAAACGAGCGTCCGATGCCGATGTCTACGCCCGTGGTGTCTCGGTTCCCGGGACCCGCCACGCCTCCCGCCACATCGCGGTGCCTGTCTCGTCCGGGTTCGTCGAGACGCCAGCCGCTTTCGGTCCCGCCCGTCGGCTGTCCGACCGGCCGTCGCCGGGCGCTCCGTTCGAGGGAGCCACAACCTCGATGGCTCATCTGAACACCACCGTCACCCCTCGCGCTCGCCGATAACCCAGTAGTCGTATGGGCGGTCGCTCCCGCGGTACGACGACACCGAGAGCCGAACGCGGTAGGGGCCTGCCGGCGCCCCTTCGACCACCGACACGCGCTTGTCGACCCGAATCCCGTCGACGACCGTCCCGTTCGCGTGTGTCGCCGTCACGTTCGTGACGAGGAGCGCGTGTCCTCCGTCGAACCGACCGGGGGCGGTGACCCGACCCAGCGACCGCTCGCCGTCGATATCGGCCGGGTCGAGGGTAATCGGCTCCGACCGGTGACAGTCGCCACTCGGCGGCCGGATGGGCGTCACCGTCGGCTTGTACGGCCCGGAAAACGTCTCCCGCCAGCACGGCCCCACGTCGTCGCGCCGGTCGACAAAGACGACCTGTAGCGTGATGCTGACCGAGGCGATGTCGTCGGGTACCGCTCCCGCGCGGACGACGTGCTCGACGCCGGCGGGGTCGGACACGGCTGTCGTCGTCGACGCGTCCGTCGCGTCGGGTGTGGCTTCGGGTGCCAGCCCCACACAACCGGCACCGAACAACACGATCACCACGACGATGGCGCGTCTGCCTCGTCGCATACGAGGGCCCATCGACGGCACATCAAAATGCGTTTCGGCGGTCGCTCACGGCGCCGGCGGGTCACCATCGTAGGCATCGAGGTCGGCGTAGAAGTTCAGCATCGCGAACTGTAGTTTCTCGGGGGCGACGTCGATGATCTCGTCCCGTTCCTCCGCCGGGAACGAGTCGCGAACACCGTACTTCCCCATGTCGCGCCCGGCGCGCGTGTAGCGTTTATCGAGAAGGACACGAACGCCGAAGTCATCGGGCGATCGGATCACCCGCCCCAGCGCCTGTCGGGTCTTGCGGATCGTCGGAATCTCGACCGCGTATCGCCAGCCCGCGTCCGAGGTCCGGTGGCCGTACTCGCGGTCGTAGGCGTCTTGGACCGCTTCGAGACGTGTCGAGAGGCTGGGATAGGGAACGCCGACGACGACGACGGTCCGGGCGTCGTTGCCGTCGAAGCTCACCCCTTCGCCGAGCGTGCCCCACAACGACGTGAACAAAGCGGCGTCGTCGGCTTCGACGAACCGCTGACGGAGGGTCTCGGTCGGTGTTCCCGCCTCGTCGAGATAGGCGTTCGAAAGCGAGAGGCGGCCGTGGTACCGCTCGGCCTCCGCGTACGAGGGACAGAACACGAGCGTGTTGCCCGGCGTCACTCCGATAACGCCGGCGAGCGTCTCCGCGACCGTCGCCTGTGTCTCGGGGTCGTCGCGGTCGCTAGAAAAGAGCGCCGGTCCCGTGACAGCGTAGGTCCGCCGGCGCTTCTCGGGATACTCCAGCCCGTAGGCCAGTGTCGCCGGCGACTCCAGTCCCAACACGTCCGAGAGAACGTCGAACGGCCGCAACGTCGCGCTCATCAGCACGCTCGCGGCCACCTCATCGAACAACCCTTCGGTCACCTCCCGAGGGATGGCGGTGTACAGTTCCGCCCGGCCGTACACCTCGTTGCTCCCCCGGTCCCGGCGCACCGCCGCCATCGGGCGGCGGCCGAGGTCCGCCCCCATCCCCATCCAGTCGGCAACGAACCGCGCCGCCTGGAGCGTCGACGACTCCTGTCGGGTCGTCGTCTCGCCGCGGCGGTACGCCTCCTCGTAGGCCTCGTCGAGTGCTCCACCCAGTTGGAGCGCGAGGTCGAGTTCGGTGTCGATTCCTTCGCCCTCGTAGGCGTCGAGAAACCCAAGCGTCAGGTCGTCCCGGCGGTCGTCGTTGTCGATATCGAGGTCGTGCCACTCCTCGCCGACCTGGTCGCGTTCTCCAAAGCCCAGCGCACCGTCGACGGCCCTCTCCAGTCCGGTCAGAAACGCCTCGATAACGTTTCGAGCGCTCGATGCCCGCGAGTCGTCGGCGTCGTCGAGTTCCGCGATCGCACCCTCGAGTGTCCGCGCCGAGAGCGTCCGGGTGGCGTGTTCGCGGGCCGCGGCCTCGATGTTGTGTGCCTCGTCGAAGACGGTGATCACCTCCGAGGGATCACGATCCAGCCACCGAAAAAAGTGTTCGCGGATCGAGGGATCGAGCAGGTGGTGGTAGTTGCAGACGACGAGGTCGATTTCCTCCATCCCCTCTTTCAGGAGTTCGTAGCCACAAAGCCCCCGTTCGTCGGCGTAGGCGTAGATCTCCTCTGGGGTGCGAACGTCCTCGAACAGCCATTCCCGGAACTCCTCCGTGTTCCGGGTGAGGTTCGCGCGGTAGTGTTCACAGACGTTCGCCGCCTCCAACCCCTCGATTTCCTCCTCCAATTCGTCGAGTTCGTCGACAACGGCAGTCCGGGCCGCTGCGGCCTCGTCGTCCCCGTCCCGCACTGCGTCGAGGAGGGCGTCGCTCCGGTCGGCGAGTTCCCGACGGTCCCGTTCGGCCTCGACCAGCGATTGGGTGGTCTCCTTGAGACTCCGACACTCCTCGTACCCCACGTCGAGGTGACACATCGACGCCTTTCCCTTGAAAACGACCGCCCGGATCGGCGCCTCGCGAGCGATGGCGCGGGCGTCCTCGACGAACTGGCGCATCTGCTGGTGGACGTTCGTCGTGATGACCACCGTTCGGTCCTCGTCGCGGGCGTGGGCGAGTGCCGGCACGAGTGCCGACAACGTTTTGCCGGTCCCCGGTGCGCCTTCGAGCAGTACGTCCTGTCCACGGGCCAGCGAGTTGGCGATCCGGTCCATCGCCTCACGCTGGTTCGGGTACGGTTCGTCGTAGGGAAAGAACCGCTCGTGTCCCGCCGTGTCTGCCACAGAACCGCGTTACGCGTGCCGGGATTAAAACCCTCGGGCGGGGCGTGGCACGCTGCTCTCGGTTTTCGACCCGGAACGGTTCGACCCGACCGACCGGTTGCACACGGTCCCGACCACTGCCTCCCGACACACCGACCGAGGTCCACGCAGGCCGCGCTCGCTCCCGGCGCACTCAGAGCGCGTCGGCCGTCGCGGCGTAGACGCCGCCGAGAACGCCGCCATAGACGACGTGCCACAGGAGCGAGGGCGGCGCGAAGTTGGGGAACGGCGGCGAGGCGGGCGAGCCAACGGCGCTCAGCCATAGGGGCATGAGCAACGCCGCCAGAACGGCCCACGTCGCAACGCCCCACGCGACACCTAGCCCGAGGAGTTTACCGGTCGAGTTCAGGTTTAGCGCGCCGACGGCCGCCGCGAACACGACGCCCAGAACCGCTCCGTGGGAGGCGTGGACGACCATCCCCACCCCCGGGTTCGGGGGCGGCGCGAGCGTGTACAGCGAGGGGATCGCCACCGCGAGCGTTGGCGCGTTCATCGCGAGAACAAGCCCGCCCATCGCCAACGCGCCGACGATGCCGCCGATGACGCCCGCCTGCCAGTTGCCGTTCGATTCTCTCGTCGCCACCGTCGAATCGGTTTGTGTCGCCATACCGCAACCGACCACCTGTGGGTACAATGACGTTCGGGGATCGGACGCCTCTCACACACGCCGGTGGGCGTATTATATATCATGACACCGAAAGCACAGAACCTTGTTGGATACGTCGCCCCACGGTCAACATCCGGCGTCCCACGGCCCACGTCACGCGAGCAGTTCGACGAGCAGACCGGCCTGTGCGTGCAGGCGGTTCTCGGCCTGTCGCCAGATCAGCGTCCGGTCGTCTTCGATCACGTCGTCGGTGATCTCCTCGCCGCGGTGGGCGGGCAGACAGTGCATCACCCTCGCGTCGCCGCCCGCGAGAAGGTCGGCGTTCACCTGATAGCCGTCGAACGCCGACAGCTTCTCATCTCGGATGTCCTCTTCTCCCATCGACACCCACACGTCGGTGTAGACAACGTCGGCGTCGGCGGCCGCGGTCTCCGGGTCGTCGACGAGCGTCGGCGACCGACCCAGTTCAGCCGCCCGATCCAGTACGTCCCCGTCGATTCCGTACGCCGGTGGCGCCGTCACGGTGCAGTCAAGCCCCGCAAGCGCCGCGCCGAGGACGAACGACTGGGCGACGTTGTTGCCGTCACCGATCCACGCGACGGTCACATCCTCGAAGCCGCCGAACGCCTCCCGCACCGTTAGCAGATCCGCGAGCGTCTGACAGGGGTGGGCGTCGTCGGTCAAGCCGTTGATCACCGGCACATCGGCGTATGTGGCCAGCGTCTCGGCCGCCGAGTGGTCGAACAGTCGCGCCATGATGGCGTCGGCGTACCCCGCAAGCGCGCGGGCGGTGTCTTTGATCGGTTCGCCCCGGCCGAGGTGGATGTCGTTCGGCCCGAGAAAGATGGCGTGGCCGCCAAGCCGCGTCATCGCCGTTTCGAAGGAGGTCCGGGTTCGCGTGCTCGGCTTCTCGAACACCATCGCCAGCGTCCGCCGGGTGAGGTCGGTGTCGTCCTCGCCGGCCTTGATCGCGGCCGCGCGGTCGAGAACCGTCTCCAGTTCCCCGGCCGTGAGGTCGTCCACGTCGAGGAGGTCGGTCGTCTCGACGCTCATCCGCCGCCACCCTGCAGGCGCTTGCAGGCGTCGATCAACACCTCGATAGCACGGTCGTACTCGGCCAGCGGGATGTGTTCGTCCGGCGCGTGATCGAGGTCCGAGTCGCCGGGGCCGTACGTGATCATCGGGCAGTCCCACGTCGACGCGAAGACGTTCATATCCGCCGTCCCCGTCTTCCGGAGAAGGCGAGGGTCGCCCCCCGCAGACCGGATGGCCACCCGAAACGCCCTGGCAACGTCCGTCCGCGGGCTCTCCATCACCGGCGGGACCGCGTCGTACCAGTGGACGGTGCCGCCGTCGAGTCGGCCGGCCGCCATCTCCCGGACGTCGTCGACGGTGTACTCCGGCGGAACGCGGAACTGGACTTCCATCGTCGCTTCGACGGAGAGCCCGTCGACGCTGGTTCCACCCTCGAACTCCGTGGGCTTGCAGGTCACCTGCTCGAAGACGGGCAGGTACTCGTCGGGGTCGAACTCACGTTCGACCTGCGACCACCAGTCCATCGCGTCCTGAATCGCGTTGTTCTCGGGGCGTGAGGTGTGGCCCGACTCGCTGGTGGCGACGTACGTCCCCGCCAACAGGCCACGGTAGCCGAGGGTGATCCCCGTCCATCCGCTGGGCTCGCCGTTGACGACCGCGTCGGGTTCGGCGCGGCCGTTTTCGACCACGTGGCGCGCACCGCGCGAGTCAACCTCCTCGCCGACGACGCCGAGAAAGCTGACGCCCGTTTCAACTGCGGCGACGGCCATCGCTGCCAGCGATCCGGTCGCGTCGACGCTTCCGCGCCCCCACAGCGACCGTTCGCCGTCCGCGCCGTCGTCGATTTCGACCGGGATGTCGCCCGGCACGGTGTCGATGTGCGAGGTGAGAAGAACGGCGTCGTCCGCCGGCGCGTGGACGTTCCCCACCTCGTCGCGCCACACCTCGCGGCCGTTGGCCTCGAAAAACGCGACGAGGCGCTCGGCCGCGGCGTCCTCCTCGCCCGACGGTGAGGGTGTCTCAACGAGGTCGACGAGGAGCCGCTGTGCGGCGCTCAACTCCGCTCCACCCGTCTCGCTGACCGTCATCCGAGCACCGCCTCCAGCGACTCGACGAGGCTGTCTGCCTCCTCCTGCCCGATCGTCAGCGGCGGCAACAGTCTGAGGACGGTCCGCCCCGCCGGCAAAGCGAGCACCTGTTCTTCGAGCGCCAAGTCCCGCAGGAGCCGGTTGGCCCCCCGCTTCACCTCGACACCGATCATCAACCCCTGTCCGCGTACGTCGCGCACCGGGAGGTCGGCGTCGTCGATGGACTCCATCAGATAACTCCCCACGTCGGCGGCGTGGGTTGGCAGATCCTCCTCGACGACGACGTCGAGGGTGGCGTTTGCGGCCGCACACACGACCGGCCCGCCGCTGAACGTCGAGCCGTGCTCGGGGTCGGCGTCCGCGATCCAGTCCGCACAGACGGTCGCACCCAACGGGAGGCCGCTGGCGATCCCTTTCGCCGTCGTGAGGATATCCGGGGCCACCTTCACCGCCTCGCAGGCCCACATCGCTCCGGTGCGGCCTACCCCCGTCTGAATCTCGTCGAAAACGAGCGCCGCACCGGCCTTCCGCGTGATCGACCGAGCCCGTTTCAGATACGGCTCCGACGCGGGGTGGATCCCCCCCTCGCCTTGGATGGGTTCGAGAAAGACCGCCGCCGTCTCCTCGTCGACCGCCTCGGCGAGTTCCTCCTCGTCGCCGTAGGAGACGAACTCGATGCCACCCGCGAGCGGTTCGAACGGCTTTTTGTATTTATCCTTCCACGTCATCGCCAGTGCGCCGAGGGTTCGGCCGTGGAATCCACGACGGGTGGCGACGATTTTCTCCCGCCCGGTCGCGTTGCGAGCGAACTTCATCGCCGCCTCGTTGGCCTCGGTGCCGGAGTTACACAGCCAGACGTTGTCCAGTCCGGGGGGCGACACCGTCGCCATCTTCTCGTACAGTTCCGTCCGCGCCTCGACCGGGTACGACGCCTGGACGTAGACGAGGTCTTCGACCTGTGATTTGATCGCGTCGACGACCCGTGGGTGGCTGTGGCCTACGGACGCGACGGCGTAACTCGCGCCGAAGTCCAGGTACTCTGTGCCGTCGTCGGCGTAGAGGGTGGCCCCCTCGCCGCGTTCGATGCCGATGGGTTTCTCCGAAAAGATGAATCCGCTCATGTGTCTTCCAGTGCGCTCGCGTGGATGTGTGTACCGCTTTCGCCCAGCGCGGCCGTGACGGGCGCGTCGGCGTTGGCGTCGGCGACGACCACCTCGGTCGCGCCCCGTTCCAGCGCCTCCGTCGCGGCCATCACCTTCTTTATCATAAAGCCCTCCGCGGCGTCGTCGAGCGCGTCGTACTCCGCGGGGGTGGTTACCGCTTCGATCAGCGTCGACGGGTCGTCGGGGTCGGCGTACACGCCCGCCACGTCCGTGAGAACGACCAGTCGGCCGCCGAGTGCGCCTGCGACCGCCGCGGCCATCCGGTCGGCGTCCGTGTTCACCGCCACACCGTCGTTGGCCAGCATCGGTGGCCCCGCGACGGGGGTGTAGCCGTCGCCGAGCAGACGCTCCAACAGACCGGTGTTTACCGACTCGATCGTTCCCGAGTGGTCGCCTCGTTTGATCTTCTTCGTGCCGTTCTCGATCACCCGCACCGCCGACTTCCGCGCGCCGGTGACGAGGCCGCCATCGACACCGGAGAGTCCAACGGCGTCGACACCCGCCGCCCGCATCGTCGCGACGAGGTCGTTGTTCACTCGGCCCATCGCCATCGTGAACGCCTCCATCGTCGCCTCGTCGGTGAACCGGCCGACGACGCCGTCCGGCGTCTCGACGTACGTGGGTTCGATTCCCAGGCGGTCCAGTAGGTCGTCCACGGCGGTCGACCCGCCATGAACGACGACGACGGGTTCACCATCTGCCACGAGGTCGGCCACGTCGGCCACCGCCCCTGCCGGGTCAACCGCCTTTGCACCGCCGATCTTCACCACGACCGTCATGGCGAACCTACGGGGTGGAATCCCTGAAAGTCTAACCCTGCGGTTTCCTCGATCCCGAGAGCGACGTTCGCAGCGTGGACGGCCTGCCCGGCCGATCCTTTCATCATGTTGTCGATGGCCGAGAACACAACCAGCCGCCGGTTTCCGGGATCGATCTCGAAGCCCACCTCGGCGTTGTTGGTGCCGGCTACCGTTTTCGGTTCGGGGTAGCGGTAGACGCCGCCGCCGCCGGCGACGGTGCGCACGAACGGTTCGTCGCCGTAGGTCTCACGATAGGCGCTCCACAACTCCTTTTTGTTCACCGGCCCGTCGGGGAAGACGTGACAGGTCGCGGCCGCGCCACGGGTCATATCCACCGCGTGGACGGTGAACGAAACCGACAGGCCGAGAAACTCCTCGATTTCGGCCTCGTGACGGTGGCCCGTCGGCGCGTAGGGCCGGACGATGCCCGACCGCTCGGGGTGAGACGAGGCCGCCCCGCCGCCCGCGCCGCCCTCCGAGGAGCCGACCTTTACATCGACGACAACGTTCTCGTCACCGGAGAGGATCCCAGCGTCGAAGAGGGGTTTCAGCCCCAGAATGGTCGCTGTCGCGTTACAACCGCCCGAGGCGATCAGGTCGGCCCCGATGAGGTTCTCCCGGTTGAGCTCCGGCAGGGCGTACTCGGCCTCGTTGAGCAGTTCCGGCCGGTCGTGACCGTCGTACCACTCGTCGTACTGCGCCTCGGTCGAGAGCCGGAAGTCTGCGCTCAGATCCACCACGGTCCCTGCGGCGTCCCGGAAGGCGTCGATGCGTTCCATCGAGACGCCATGCGGTGTCGCCGCGAAGAGGACATCGACCGACTCCAGATCCGCCGGATCGCTGAACCTGAGGTCCATCCCCCTGAGATTCGGGTGTTGGTGGCCGACGGTCTTGCGCTCGTAGCTCCGACTCGTCGCCTGCGCCACCTCGAACTCGGGATGACCGTCGAGCAGGCGAAGGAGTTCGCCGCCGGTGAAGCCGCTCCCACCGACGACGCTCGCGGTGTGGCTCACGCCTCCGCCTCCACGCTCCGGTCGGCCTTCCGTTCGAGCCAGTCGACGATGGCCGCGGGCACGTCGAAGTCGACACAGGAGTCGAGCGCCTTGAACTCGACCGTGTGGTTCACCTCGTGGACGGTGTAGGAGTCGCCCGTCTCCATCAGGTCGACGCCGAGCAAGCCGCCGCCGACGGCGTCGGAGGCGCGTTCCACGAGCTCTGCCACCTCCGAATCCACCGCGAACTCGTTGACCTCGCCGCCCTTCGCGGCGTTCGTGAGCCAGTGATCCGAGCTCCGGGTCATCGCGGCGACGGGATCGCCGTCGGTGGCGACAACGCGGATGTCCCGCCCGGGCTTCTCGACGAACTCCTGAATGTAGAACACCTTGTGCTCGTAGTGGCCGAGGGTGGCCTTGTGTTCGAGGATCGCCTCGGCCGCGCTTCGGCTCTCGACTTTGGCCATCAACCGTCCCCACGACCCGATCACGGGCTTCAGCACACAGGGGTAGCCAAAGGCCTCGATGGACTCGAGGGCGCTGTCGGTGGTGAACGCCACGTCCGTGTTCGGCGTCGGCACGCCCGCGGCGTCGAGAACGAGGCTGTTTTTCACCTTATCGGCACACAGCTCCGCCGTGTCGGCCCCGTTGACGACGGGGACCCCGTAGGCGTCGAGAAACCGCGTCACGTAGCGGCTCCGACTCGTCGCCAGACAGCGATCGACCGCGATGTCGATGTTCTCGAACGCCGCCGGCGGCTCGCTGATGTTGAACCGCTCCTTTCGAACGTCGATCTTTGTCACCTCGTGGTCGCGCTCGCGTAGCTCCGAGAGAAGCAGTTTCTCGTCCCGTCTGATCCGCGAGTAGAGAAGCCCGACGTGCATGCTCACTCCGCTCCCGCGCCGTCGGTCAGCGCTTCGGTTTCCTTCGCCTCCGCGAGCACCTTCGCTGCGAGGCGTTCTTGGAAACCGTGGTATTTCGCGACACCCGTCGCATCCGCCTGCGTGATGTCGCCAACATCCTCCGTGTTGAACGAGGCGAACGACTCGTCGTACACCGCGTGGTCGCTATCGCGCCCGACCGGGCGGGCCTGGCCGCCCTCGAACCGGATCGTTACCGTGCCGGTCACTCGGGTCTGGGTCGCCTCGATGAACGCCTCCAACGCGCTCATCAGCGGCGCGTCGACCAGTCCCTCGTACCCTTTCTGTGACCACTCGTCGTCGACGAGCTTCTTGAAGTCGCGTTCCTCCTTGGTGAGTACGAGGCTCTCCAAGGTCTCGTGGGCGTTCAACAGCGTCGTCGCCGCCGGATGTTCGTAGTTTTCACGCACCTTCAGCCCGAGCATCCGGTCTTCCATCATGTCCGTTCGTCCGACGCCGTACTCGCCGGCGACGTCGTTGAGGTGAGCGATCAGACCGATCGGGTCCATCTCCTCGCCGTCGACGGCGACCGGATAGCCGTTCTCGAAGGTGAGTTCGACCTCCTCGGTGTCGCCGGCGGGCGAGCGTGTCCACTCGTAGATCTCCTCGCCCGGAACGTGACCGGGGTGTTCGAGGTCGCCCCCCTCGACCGACCGGCTCCAGAGGTTCGTGTCGATGCTCCAAACACCCTCGTTGCCGCCCTCCACCGGCAGCTCCTTCTCGTCGGCGTACTCGATCTCCCACTCACGGGTCAACCCGAGTTCACGCACCGGTGCGACGACATCCAACTCCGAGGCACGCCACACCGCCTCGAACCGGAGTTGGTCGTTCCCCTTGCCCGTACAGCCGTGAGCGACGGCGTCGCAGTCGTTTTCCTTCGCCACGTCGAGGATGGACTCCGCGATGACCGGCCGCGCCAACGCCGTTCCCAGTGGGTAGCCTTGGTACGTGGCGTTTGCGCGCACCGAGTCCAGACACATCGACGCGAACTCCGCCCGTGCGTCCACGACGTGGTGTTCCAACCCGAGAGCGTCGGCCGTCTCCTCGGCCTCGGCGAACTCCGCTTCCGGCTGGCCCACGTCGACCGTAACGCCGACCACCTCGTCGTACCCCCACTCCTCCTCGAGGAGCGGAACGCACACTGTCGTGTCGAGTCCGCCGGAGAACGCGAGTGCCACACGTGTCATTACCGTCTTCTCGACGCCTCATGGACTTAAATTCTACGTTTCTGTAATTGAAATAAAATGAGATGCGTCGCGCTCACGACGACGGTTGTGGATGGTCTGGGAAACGGAACGGAACGGGAAATGAGAGATAGGTGGGCCTAACGGCCCGGTCGTCGCGGTCGACGGGCCACGAGCAGCGGGCGGACGAGTTCGGACGGCACAGCCGGTGTCCGATCCATTGATATTATTTTCTGATGTTCGGTACTAATATCTTGCGAACCCGACGGGGCGGCCTCACTCCGTGGAGATGGGTGACCCGTCCCCGGCCGTCCCGCCCGACTGTCGGGCCGTCCCCCCGGCGTGCAGGAACTCAAAGACCCGGTCCCGCACTGACACCACGTCGCCGACAACGGTGACGGCCGGCGGGTCGGTCCCCACCTCCCGTGTTCGGTCGGTGATGGTTTCGGTCGTTCCGGTGACGGTGAACGCCGACGCCCGGGAGGCGTCTTCAACCACGGCAACGGGCGTCCCCGGATCGACCCCTCCTTCCCGAAGGGCGGCGACGGTGTCGGACGGACGGGCGACCCCCATCGGGATGATCAACGTTCCGCCTGCCGTGACCGACCGTGCTAGTGCCGTCCAGTCCAACGCGCTGTGTTCTTCTGTTGGGTCCTCGTAACCTGTCACCACGGTCACACTGGAGGCGTGGTCGCGGTGAGTCGGTGGGATGCCGGCCACCCCCGGGCCGGCGACGGCGCCGGTCACGCCGGGGACGATTTCGAACGGGATACCGGCCGACGCGAGGTGCTCGGCCTCCTCGCCGCCCCTACCGAACACACAGGGGTCGCCGGATCTGAGCCGAACCACGTCCTCGCCGGCGGTCGCCCGCCGGACCAGCGGGCGGGTGATCTCCGCCTGTGACGCCCGCTCGCCGTCGGAACACTCGTCCACACCCACGAGACGAGTCGCGTCGGGGATGGACTCGATCACCGCCTCGCTCACGAGCGAGTCGTGGTAGACGACAGCCGCACCGTCGAGAACCCGACGCGCCTTCACCGTCATGAGTTCGGGGTCGCCCGGGCCGGCCCCGACGAGATACACCGTACCGGGCCGCATCTACGCCACCTCACGACCCGTTCCGACGGTCACCGGCCCCGCCCTCCCGGCACGTCCTCCTCCGTCTCGGCGTTCGCCGCCTGCCGTTTCAGATCGGCGGCCAGCGCCCGTGCCTGATCGGGCGAGAGCGAGACACCGTCCGCGTGGTGGTCGACGTGTGTCACGTCCTCCCCGTCGAACTCGAGCCGGAGTCTGACGTGTCCCGGGGCGGCCTTCGACCGGTCCACGTCGACGACGGCCGCCGCGTCGTCGCTCCAGTCGGGACCGAACACCCGTCCGGTCACGAAATCGAGCGTCGTGTACGCGCTCACGTCGAGCAGTCTGATCGCCATCAGTCCGACGAGATGGGGACGTCGTCGGCGGTGGTCGGTGCGGGGCTTTCCTCCTCCGCGAACGGGTACCACGACTGTTTGGCGTCGTACATGTACGGGTCCGCGTAGGTGGTTTCCTCGGGTTCGCACAGATCGACGATGGATTCGGCTCCGATATCCTCGACCCACTCCCGGAAGGTCTGGCCATCGTCGCGGTGGGCGGCGAACGCACCGATCAGGCTCCGGATCGCACCCGGCACCTCGTCCGCGGGGACCCGCTGACTGACCCACTCGACGAACTCGGGTTTTGCCCCGAGGCCGCCACCGACGCCGATATCGAGTGCCTCGACGATCTCTCCGTCCTTTTGCGCCCGCATCCCTTGGAGACCGATGTCGGCGGTGTAGGCGTGGCCACAGTCCGCGGTACAGCCGGAGTAGTGGATCTTGACCGTCGCCACGTCGTCCGGCACGTCGACGTTCGCGTTGAGCCACCGGAGGATCCGCGTCAAGCGCAGTTTCGTCTCCGTGAGCGCGATGCTACAGAACTCGGTGCCGGTACACGCCATCCCGCCGCGCTCGAACGGCGACGGCTCCGGCCGGTGGGTTTCAAGCAGGGGTTCGTCGAGCAACGCGTCGACCGCATCCGCTTCGACGTCCATGATCAGCGGGTTCTGCCGGCGGGTGAGACGGAGTTCGCCGGAACCGTACGCCTCGGCCACGTCGGCCAGTGCGATGGCCTCCCGTGCTGTCATCCGGCCAACCGGGGTGTTCAGGCCGACGTACTTCCGACCGTCCGGCTGGTCGTGGACGCCGACGTGGTCGATCTTCCCCTCCTCGGGCGGGCGACCGGCGTTGTAGGTGTACTCCTCGCGGAAGTTCCGCCCCGCCTCGTGGAGGTCGAAGTCGACGTACTCCGTGAGGAGGTCGCGGATCTCGTCGGTCCCGTGATCGTCGACAAAGAACCGACTCCGGTTCTTTTGTCGGTTGTCCCGACGGCCGTGTTCGTGGTACAGTTCGACGAACCCCCGAACGAGGTCGTAGGCGTTCTCCGGGCGGACAAACGTGTCGATGCTCCGCGCACGCCGAGGTTCGCGGCTTCCCAACCCGCCTCCGATACGGACGTTGAACCCGGTGACGACCTGGCCGTCGATCTTCTTTTCGGCCGGCTCCAACCCGATCCCGTTGATGGCGTCCTGTGCACACCCTTCGCGACAGCCCGTGACGCTGATGTTGAACTTCCGGGGCATGTTGGCGAGGTCGTCATCGCCACGCAGGTCCTCCTGAAGCCGTTCGAGAAGCGGTTGTGTCTCGATCAGTTCCGCCTCGTCCTTGCCGGCGACCGGACAGCCGACGATGTTTCGCATCGTGTCGCCTCCCGACGACCGCGTCGTCACCCCGACCGACTCCAGTTTGTCCCAGATATCCGGTACGTCCTCTAGGTTGATCCAGTGGAGTTGGATCGACTGCCGGGTCGTGAGGTCGATCCACGCGTCGCCGAACTCGGGATTGTCGACGGGGCCGGTGGCGTAATCACGCGCTACCTCGCCGATGGCCCGCAACTGCTCGGCGTTCAACTGGCCGTTGGCGTTCGTCAGTCGCATCATGAAATACGATTCCTGCCCGTCGCGCTGGTGGAAGACGCCCCAGAACTTGAACCGCGAGAACCACATGTCGCGTTCGTCCTCGGGGATCGACTCCCACCCCTTCTCGGCAAACTCGAGGATCTTTTCTCGAACCTCGTCGCCGTACATCCCTTTCTTCCACGTCTCCTTCTTGTTGCTCATCGGGGCGCACCTCCGGAACCAGCCGTGTGTCCATTCTTCCCCGTCGCAACCTCAGATACCTCAATATTTCTCATGGGCGAGTATCTGTTGATCGCTCCGTATAAGCATATCTGTTTACAAAACGGTAGTTATTTTTTCTTCAGTCGATGCTCGTTCGGTTTATTATGACGTATGACGTGTATAAGGGTGTAATTCGCCGGCCTACCTCCAGTACGGTGGACGATCATCGTCCAACCGGCCCACTGTGGTCCACGGATACCCGCTTGACCGAACCGCAGAACGCCCCGCTGGCCGACGCTTGTGTTGCCGAGGCCTGCGCGTTGCCGAACCACCGGACGGGCGCTGAAACGCGTCGTGAACTCGCAGGCACTGAGTGGCCGACCTCCGGCACCGGCCGGGTCGCCGACCCTACCCGCCACCCGCCCACAGGACGAGTTGGATCCCCAAACACGCCACCGGCGGGATGGTGAGGTTATCGTCAACCACGTACCCCCGGACCACGGGAGTAAACCCGTCGGCAATCGTCGCCCCGGCGCCGCCGACGGCCGCGGCGGCGAGTGCCGTCGGGAGCGCGACGTAGCCGACGAGGACCGGTGTGGCCAAACAAAAACACACCACAAACATCGCGGCGAGAACGCCGGCGCGCTTGGCGCGGCCGGCCTCGTTCGCTCCGAGCAGACCGCTGACCGGATCGCCGACGGCCAACATCAGCATACCGGGGACGGCGGCCGGCGGATCGAAAACCAGCGCCACGCCCGTCATACTGAACATATACAGCGCGTAGCCGGCGACGTTCTCCCGTTCGTACTCCCGGGTGAGCGCGTCGTACACCGCCCAATCGAGGCCAACGCCGAGTCGGACCGCCTCGAGGCCGGCCGCGACGACGGAGGCGACGACGAGGACGTAGCCGAGCGTCCGCCAATCGACCAGTTCGAGCAGATACAGCGCCGGGAAGCCGACCCCGCTCGCGTGGACGGCCCGCCGTCGGAGTTCGCCGCCGACCGCCATCTCAGGACCGCGTCACGTCGGTGTCGACACGGTCGTAGTTCGCAAGCAGTCGGTCGAAGCTTCCCTCGCCTTCGAGAAGGGTTCCAAGCGCCGTCACCAGGTCGTCGACCGGGACACGGACCTGCGCCGTCGTGTCTCGATCCCGGACCGTCACCGTCGTCGGCTCCGTCTCGACGCTCTCGTGGTCGACGGTGACCGACAGGGGCGTGCCAACCTCGTCCTGCCGGCGGTAACGCCGGCCGATATTGCCGGAATCGTCGTGAGCGACCGACAGCCCCGCCGCCCGTAGGTCGGCGACCACCTCGTCGGCCAACGTCTCCAACGCGGCGTCGCCCACGAGGGGAAAGACGGCCACATCGGTCGGAGCCACCTCCGCCGACAACGAGAGGTAGGTCCGCTCCTCGCCGTCGACCTCGTCGCGTCCGAAGGCGTGTGCGATCAGCGTGTACACCGTCCGATCGACGCCGAAGGACGGTTCGATCACGTACGGCATGACGTGTTCGCCCGCCTCGGTCTGCGTCTCGATCCGGAAGCCCGCCACCTCTGTGTCGACGGTCACGTCGTCGCCGTCGACCCCGACGGTCACCGTCTCGCCGCCGAACGCCCCGGGGTCACGCCCCGCGAGGTCACGCAGGGCGTCGGCGATGTCGTCGGCCCGACCGCCGAACTCCGGGCCGAGAACGCTCATGTCGGGGTCGGCGACCGCCCGTTCGACGGTCCGGGGCTCGTCGTACTGCGTGAAAACGGTGAAGTCGTCGTCGCCGTGGGTGGCGTGTTTCGAGAGGTCGTAGTCGCCCCGCGAAGCGAAGCCGGCGATCTCGATCCAGTCGCCGTCGGTCGGGTCCTCGGGGTTCTCGGCCGCGCCGCTCACCTCGCTCTCGGCGTCCCAGCAGTCGGCGGCGTAGTGGGCACGTTCTCCGGGGAGGTGCTGGCGGAAGCGAAACCGGTCCATGTCGACGCCGATCCGGTCGTACCACTCCCGGGCGACACCCAGGTAGTACGCCACCCACTCGCTGGTGACGATGCCATCGTCGACGGCCTCCGAAACGGTCGCCTCGACGTAGCCGCCTCCCTCCGCCTCCTGTTCGGTCGCCGGGTAGAGGCGGAGTGACACGTCCGCGACCCGCGAGAGCGGCGGATCGTCGTCGTCCGGATCGACGAACTGCTCCAACTCGGCCTGGGTGAACTCCCGGGTTCGGACGATCCCCTTCCGTGGACTGATCTCGTTGCGGTAGGCGCGGCCGATCTGCGTGATCCCGAAGGGGAGTTTATTACGCGCGTACTGCTTCAGTCGGGGAAACTCGACGAAGATGCCCTGTGCGGTCTCCGGGCGGAGGTAGCCCCGTTGTCCCGATCCGGGGCCGATCCCCGTTTCGAACATGAGGTTGAACTCCTCGATCGAACGGCCGGCGAGTGGCGCGCCACACGTGGGACAGGCCACCTCGTACTCCGCGACGAGGGTCTCGACCTTCGGGACCGGTAGGCTCTCTGCCTCCTCGATGTCGCTTGCGTCCTCTATCAGGTGGTCTGCGCGGTGGCTCTCGCCACACTCCCCACACTCGACGAGCATATCGTCGAAGCCGTCGAGGTGGCCCGACGCCTCGAAGACGGGTTCGGGGGCGATGGTCGGTGCCTCGATCTCGTCGTTGCCCTCACGGACGGTGAAGCGGTCGCGCCACGCCGACTCGACGTTGCGCTTGAGCGCCGCACCCTCCGGACCGAACGTGTAGAAGCCGGCGACGCCGCCGTAGGACTCGTTCGCCCGGAAAAAGAAGCCACGTCGCTTTGCGAGTTCCGTGATGGTTTGGGCGTCGCTCATACACCCTCCAGTAGATCGATGTCGCGGACGATACCCGCGAGCGACCCGCCGTCGACCAGTGGCGTCTGTTCGATGTCGTTCGAAAGCAGAAGCTGTGCCACCTCCTCGGCGGTTCTGTGGCCCGACACCGTCACCAACTCCTCGCTCATAAAGGTCGCGGCGGGTTCGCGTGGAATCTCGACGCTTCGGGTCGGAAAGTACCGGTTACCGACGGCCTTGATGCCCTCCCACATCCACTCGTCGTCCTCGTTGGCGAGGCTCTCGCCGGTGTCGTCCTCGCCCTCGACGACCCGGGCGACATCGATGATGTCCACCTCGGTCAACATCCCCGCCATTCCGCCCTCGTCGTCGAGAACGACCGCGTACGGCACGTCGGCGTAGTTGATCTCCCGTTCGACGACCGTCAGCGGTGCCTCGTGGTAGGTGGTGTTGATCTCCCGCCGTGCCAGCGTGTCGACCTGCGCGCCGCCCTCGACGTCGCCCCGGGCGATGGCCCGCACCACGTCCGTCACCGTGAGGATCCCGTCGAGTTCGTCGTCGACGACCGGCACCCGACGGGCCCCTTCGGCGACCATCATCCGTGCCACCCCGACGAGGTCGGCGTCCGTCGTCGTCGTCGGCACGTCGCGCATCAGCATCGCCAGTTGGTCCTCGTCGGGATTCTCGATGAGATCGTCCCGCGAGACGAGCCCCCGGTAGGTTTCGCCGTCGTCGGTCGGTTTGACGACGGGAATCGAGGAGAAGCCCCGTTCCTGTAGATACTTGAGGGCGTCGTCCCGGGTTCCGGGAAGTTCCACCGTGACGACGTCCTCGCGGGGCGTCATCGCGTCGGCTACATGCATGTCCCCCGTTCGACCGTCCATCCTCTAATACTCTGCGAACACGCCGACCCGGTCGTCGTATCGATGTATTTATATGCGATTGTGAGTATCTAACACACATGGCGACCGATGTGACGGCAGCAGAGGGGCAGTGCTCTGATGTCATGGCCTCGGTGGATGACGGCAGCGGCTCCGCGGAGTTCGTCATCGCCGACGTGTCCCGCGACGATGCGTGGGTCTCTATCGACCTGCCCGACGCTCCGACCCTTGACGACTGGCGGTAGCCGAGGCTGTCCCGGATCCACGACCTTTATTCACCAGACCCGCTCAGAAGGTGCTATGTCCGACGCCCCCGGGAACGTGCTTTTCATCATCATGGACACGGTTCGGGCGGACCACCTGACGCCCTACGGCTACGACCGACCGACAACGCCCGGCTTGGCCGACTTCGCCGCCGAAGCGACCGTTTTTGAATCGGCCGTCGCTCCAGCCCCGTGGACCCTCCCCGTCCACGCCTCCCTGTTTACCGGCTTGTACCCCAGCCAACACGGCGCCGATCAGGAAAACCCCTATCTAGAGGGAGCGACTACACTTGCCCAGACGCTCTCGGCGGCCGACTACGACACCGCGTGTTACTCCTCGAACGCGTGGATCACGCCATATACACGTCTCACCGACGGCTTCGACGAGCAAGACAACTTCTTCGAGGTGATGCCCGGTGACCTGTTCTCCGGCCCACTCGCCCGCGCCTGGAAGACACTGAACGACAGCGACCGGCTCCGCGCGATTGCGGATAAGCTCGTTTCCCTTGGCAACGTCGCCCACGAGTACTTCGCCGGCGGCGACGGGGCCGACTCCAAGACACCAGCCGTCATCGACCGCACGAAGTCGTTCGTCGAGGACTCGGAGGACTGGTTCTGCTTTCTCAACCTGATGGACGCCCACCTCCCGTACCACCCGCCCGACGAGTTCGCCGAGAAATTCGCCCCCGGGGTCGACTCGACGGCAGTCTGCCAGAACTCAAAGGAGTACAACTCGGGTGCACGGCCAATCGACGACGACGAGTGGGGCGATATCCGCGCCCTCTACGACGCCGAACTCGCCCACATCGACGCCCAACTCACCCGCCTGTTCGACTGGCTCAAAGCCGAAAACGAGTGGGACGACACGACGGTGATCGTTGCGGCCGACCACGGCGAACTCCACGGCGAACACGACCTTTACGGCCACGAATTCGGGTTGTACGACCCGCTGGTGAACGTCCCACTACTGGTCAAACACCCCACCCTCGACGGCGGCCGCCGGACCGACACCGTCGAACTCATCGACCTCTACCACACCGTTCTCGACGCCCTCGACGTCGACGGTGGCGACCCCGCTGTGCCGGGCGACCGCGCCGTCGCCCGCGACCCCACGCGCTCCCTGTTCTCCGACCGGTACCGCGCCTTCGACGCCGTCACCGACCCCGACCCCGGACAGGCCGCCGCTCCCGACGGAACGTACGGCTTCGTCGAGTACTCTCGGCCCGTGGTCGAACTCACGCAACTGGAGGAAAAGGCCGCCGCCGCAGGGATCGACCTCCCCGAGGAGTCGCGGTTCTACGCCCGGATGCGCGCCGCGCGCCGCCCGGACGCGAAGTACGTCCGGATCGACCGGATCGACGACGAGGCCTACCGTCTCGATGCGGATCCCGGCGAGACGACGAACCGCGCCGGCGACGACGACCCGGCGATCACCGAAACCGACCGCGTTCTCGCTGCCTTCGAAGAGGGCGTCGGCGGCGCGTGGACCGCCGCCACAGACACCGCCGTGACCGACGACACGGTAGCGGACATGGACGAGGAGACACAGGAGCGGTTGCGGGATCTGGGGTATCTAGAGTAACGGCCGACGGCCGACGGCCGTCAGTCGAGATCGAGTGCTCGAACGCGCCCCGCCGTCGTCGCGACGAACAAGCTCCCGTCGCCGTACGCTGGCTGTGCCCGAACCTTCTCTTTCAGCCGGAAGCTCCACGACTGCCTCCCAGTCAACGGGTCGAACGCGTACACACGCCTGCCGGCCGGGACATAGAGGTTACGCTCGTCGAGGAGAAATGGCGCGAGGATTCGATCCCCATGGTCGGTCTCGGCACTCCACCAACGGCGTTCTAGATCGGTTCCGACCGCGATCACCGTCCCCGTTTTCGTCCCGACGAACACCCGCCCGTCGCCGACCGTTGGCGAGACGGGATCGGTTCTCCCCATGGGGTGTGTCCCCACCTCCGCTCCGCTCTGTGTCGGATCGTAGCGATGGATGACACCGTTTCGGTCAACGACGTACAACGACCCGTCGTCTATCGCCGGGGCGGTGGTGATCCCGTATCCTGCACCGGCCGACCAGATCCGTCCGCCACCGGTATCATACGCTGCGAGCAGTCCCTTCTCGTTCGCGGCGAACAGCCTCTCACCGTCGATGGCGAGTTTCCCGTATATCGCTCCGTTTGTTTCATCCCGCCACACCTCGCGGCCGGTCGCTGCGTCACGCGCGTGGATATTTCCCTCTATATCCCCGACGTAGACCGTACCGTCGGTGACTGCCGGCGGCGTGATTATTTCTGCGGTCCCCCCGGGGAGCCGTCCGGATGACGCCCCGATCCGCTCGTCCCACAACCGGTCCCCGGACGTATCCATCGCGTACAGCGTTCCGCTTTCGCTCCCGAAATAGAGTTTGTCGTCGTGGAGGGCCGGCGACGAGTTGATCTCGTCGTCGACCGCCGCAGTCCACCGTTTCTCGCCGGTTTCGTCGACGGCGTAGATTCTCCCTCCTCGGTCGACGATATACACTGTTCCTCCGCTAACAACGGGAGCGAGCGGTTCATCGTCGGTGTTGTACTCCCACCTCAAAGTCGGACGTGCTCCGGACCCATGCCGACACCGAACGTACCCGCTGTTCGCCCCGTCGTACCGGAACTCGGCGAACCCGTTCGAGGGGTCGGTCACCGACGCGTCGGCTGTCGTCCCCCGTGACCCGTCGTCCGCCGGAGCGTTGCCGGTCCCGCCCTCCTCCGGCGTGTCGGCGTCGCGCCCAACACCGGGGTCTTCCGGCGTGGACGATCCTTCGGCTGGCGTGTCGCCCGTCGGTCCCGGACTCCGGTCCGAGTCGTCGCCGTGTGCCGGGCCGCCCCGGCTCCGTCCCGGCGGATCGTCCGTCCCGGCCACATCGGCGTCGGGGCGGTCGGCGGACGAACCGGACCGATCACCGGACGACGGGAACCCCGAGGACGGCTCGATCAGGCCCCGCTTCTCCGGCGGAACGACCTCTTCAGAGATGACGTTTTCGTACCTCCGCAGTAACTTTTTGATGTCGTCCCGCTGGGGATTCTTTTGTACTTCCTTGAGCAAGCTCCGGGGCTCGATCCGTTGTTTGAGACGTTTGGGGTTGTTCATCATCCCCCGAAGTTCCTTGACCGTCCGCGGTGAGACATCGCTTTGTCCACCCCGCCGGGACTGCCGGCCCTCATCCCCGCTTCCGGTTGCCCCGGCCGGCCGGTCTGTCCGGGACCGCCGGCTTTCTTTCCCGGTCCCGTTCCCGCTCGTCCCGACCGTCCCGGTCGGCCGGTCGGTCGTTCGACTCCGGCCAAGCGCCGCACTGACCGCGGCGCCGACGCCGGCGACGACGACGACGAGAGCGACCCCAACCAGCCCGTTCAGGACGAGCACCCACGCTCCCGAGAGCAACGACACCAACCGCCGCACGAGGAATCCGCCGCTGAGGTACACCGCCGCGCTGACCCCGACGCCGGCGACGACACCCAGCGCCCGGGCACCGATCGAGTAGAGCGACGCCTCCCGCTCGGACAACACGTCGACGCCCCGCCCGTCGAGTTCGGCGGACAGGCTCTCGACGGCCGTCTCCCGGCCCGCGGCGTCAACGAGCCTGTCGAGACACTCGCCGATGCTCTTTTGTGGCGCCGTGAGCGTCGGGTCGGTCACCGACGGCGGCTCCCGCCGTTCGCCGGCCGACGGGAACGGGAGCGAGAACCGCCCCGCGAGTGTCCGGACCCCGACCACCGAACAGAACGATCCACCGCCGACGGCGAGAAGGACTCCCGTCACCGCGACGACCACCCAACTGGGGAAGCCGGCCCCGCCCGACAGCACGTCGGGGATGGCGCTCGGAAGCGGTATCAACGGCGGCGTGAACGTCACCTCCCGTCCCAACAGGCCGAGTACCTCGTCCGAGACCGTGGTCGCGAGGAGGGACGCCGCCACGAGGACTGTCCCGGCGACGGCGGTCGCCACGAACCAGCGTCCCCCCGGATCGGCCCACGACGCCGAGGTCGGACGGGCGACGATGCCGAACCGGTCGTCGAGTCCCTCCCGCCGGATGTGGCCGATCAGCCGGTCCGTGCGCACGGCCGTTCCGGTCCCGTCGCTCAGTTCGGTGACCGTCGCGCTCAGCTCCCCCCGCCAGTACTCGACCCGCACCCGCTCGAGCCGTTCCTCGGTCGAACCGGTCAACCCCGTGTAGGACTGGTCCGGGACGACCACGAAGTCGGCGTCAGCCACCGGGCGGACACGGCCCGCGCGGCTGATCGCGATGCTGTGTTCCTCGCCGAACGTCTCCCGGAGATACGGCACCAGCCCGACGGCGGTCGTCCGGTCGGTCGCGGCGAACTCGATCCGCTCGTCCTCGCTCAACAGCGCCTGTACGTCGTCCTCGTCCGTCTCCGGTTCGGTGTAGGGCCCCGACTCCAACGCGGTGAACACGGCCGAGTTCTCGTCGATAATCCGCCAGTTCGTCTTTTCGACCTCCCTGCGTGCGTCGCTGACGAACGCGCTGAAGATGTCGGTGTCGGGTCCGCCGTCGTGTTCGTACTCGAACGCGAACTGCTCGGGTTGTGCCCGTTGCACCTGCACGTAACAACGAAGAAATGATCGGCTCGGGTCGTAATAGAGCAACACCTCCTCTTTCATCGACCGCCGGATCGCGTCCGTCTCGTGGTCGACGTCCGGGCCGGTGTTCAGCAGGCACGCGCCCGTCTCGGCGTAGATACGAAGATCGCTCATCGTTCGAGTTTCGTCAGGAGTTGCTCCGAGCCGCGGAGAACGGGGATGGTGTCCATGTCCGCCGTGGTGATTCGTGGCTCGTCGCCCCCGACACCGTCCGGATCCTCCACCTCGTACCAGAGCGGCCAGAACTCCTCCGGTTCGTCGAAGTCCTGACTGAGCAGGTTGCTCGCGTCGTGGACGATGTCGACGACGTGGTGACGGAAGTCGTCGTAGTTACGCAACGGCAACGGGTTGTGGTTGCCGTGTTCTCGCTCGGCCGCCCGGTAGTCTCGTAGTGCGAGGTCGGCCTTTGTCACGGCGTAGGTGAACTCCGTGTCCTCGAACCCCTCGTGTTTCATCAGATCCCGGTACCACGTGACGTAGTCGGAGGGGTGGTCCCGGAACTCGTCGCGATCCGGGAGGTAGAACAAGCCCCCATCGTACTCGAACGGGTTGGGCAGATACTGGCTCTCCGTGAGGTCAAGCGCCGACCGGAGTTCGGCCTCCGTTCTCGACCCGTCGTCTCTGACGACCTCGATGTACTCCATCTCGGTTCCGTTCTCGATGATCGGTTTGAGAAAGTCATCGAGCGGGATGGTGAGGATGATGCGATCGGCGTGTCTGACGCAGTCCCAAACGGCCGACGCGATCTCGTCCGACTTGACGACCTCGCCGCCGTCGGTCTCGCCTTCCTGTTCCATCAAGCGCCGGTTGACCCTGTCGACCTGCCGCCGCGCCTCCGTCCAGTTGCTCGCTCGCTCTTCGATGGCCAGTTTCGTGTCCGACCGGACGTTCGCGAGCACGTCGCCGAGCAACGCGCCGCCGTAGTCGATGCTCTGGAGAAAGAGCTTCTCCGGAAAAAGAACCCCGGCGTTGTACTCGATTTCGAGCCACTGCAGCCCCGCCCGGTTTCTGGTCGGCTCCGGGAATTCGCCTTCGACGATGTCGTCTCGGAGCGAGAGAACGTCGTCCGAGGATTTGAGCCACGCGTCCTCGTCGCGGAACTCCTCAACGGTCAGGTGTAGGCCGCCGAAGCCGGCGCTTTTTCCGCTTCGGGCCGGCCCGATCTGGATCACCTTCACGTCGCTTTCGTAGGACGTGAACTTGTACAGTCCCGCCAAACACATGACTCCGAACACGGCGTCGGTGAACGCGTGGGAGGGGTTCAACCCCCAAAGACGAGGGGTCTGTGTCGTCAGCCCGGTTGGGGTGATGCGAACGACCGGCCGGTAGTCGATGTGGAAGTCGAGAAAGCCGATAACGATGGCCGCGAGCGTCACGACAAACAGCAGCCGCGGCGCCCGGTTGAACTCGTACGGCGGATCGTCGTCGATCACGTCGGTCGTGACACCGGCCGCTCGAAGGCCGATGCCAACGAACACGAGGAACGCGACCGTCCCGCTCGGCCCCATGCCGCCAAAGAGCGTCCCGAGCAGTTCCGTGCGACTCGCCAGCACGAAGACGCTGCCCAAGAGGATTCCGATCCAGAAGATGACGCCCTGTGCCCGCTTGTACGAGTCGGCCACGAGTGCGAGTCCCAAGCCGACGTAGAGGCCGACGGGCGCGTAGTAGAACAGCGCCGGCGCCAACCCGGTCGCGTTGATCGCGCCCTGAATGATGATGCGGACGTGTCCCCACGACTGCCACGCGCGAACGAGCATCTCGAACACCGGGATCGCCCCCCCGAGAATCAGCGCCATGTACGCGCCGAGCAAGAGCAGTTCCGCCCGTCGCTGTGGGGACAGCTCCCCAACCCCCCTCAGCCCTGCCAACCCCGAATCCATAGATATCACACGGACGACGACTCATATAAACCCTACTGTCGTCTCGCCACAGTCCGGCGATTCTCCCGGATTGAACGGCCTCAGACGCTCCGCAACACCGCATCCGCCCCCTTGATCTTTTCTCCTTCTTGCTCGTCGAACCGTCGGTCGAACGGAAGCACGGTACAGTGATCGACCCCGATGAGGTCGGCCACGTCCTCGCGGAACTCGTCGGCGTGAAAGACGATCGGCCCATCGGCTCCGTTTTCGGCGGCCATCAGCATCTCCCGGATCTCGACGGCGCCGGTGACCACGACACACACCTCGTGTCCCGGAACGTCGCGATACATCGCACAGAGGCGGTCGTACACGTGCAAACACTCCGCGGTGTCGTCGACCACGTCGGAAAGCGACTGGTACGTCCCGGCCTCGTACCGGTCGCGGTCGACGAGATCGTCGAACGAGACGACCAGTAACAACGTGTTTGCCCGGTCGATCCGCGTCAGAAACTGGTCGGCGTTCGACCGGAGGCCGTCGCGGAGCCACCCGGGGAGAAGCAGGCGCGCCCCACGGGAGAGATACTGAATCCCCCTGCCCACCACGGTCCGCCGCTTGCCGACGCGGTCCTCTAAACGCGTCACCTGCGTCCTGCCCGGGGGGCGCTGGCTGTCGACACGAACGACCGTCCGGCGGTTGAGCGGCCCGCCCCGCCTGAATTTGAACGCGGTCGACTCGATGTCTTCCGGCAAATCCGCCCTGCTCCGTGCCTCGGTGGCGTCGTTCAGTTGCTGGGCCCCGATCGGATCGGCGTCGGCTATCGGCTGGACGCCCCGGTACGCGTCGTGGCCCTGCGCGTGGTTGTACAGCCCTCCGACCAGGTTCGCCTTCGCCGTCCCTGCGGTGTCCGGGCCGAGAACGAGCATGGTCGTGCTGTCGGAGTATTTCGTGAACACGTTGAAAACGACCACCAGCGCAACGACGCTGACTGTGTTCACGAGCAACGACTCACCGCGGACCGACACCGGACCGACCGCCTGCGTGGTCACCTGGCCGGTCTGGAGGTTCCACAGTATCGGACTCGCATACGTCAGGTGAAACTCGGCGAAGGCGACGAGTGCCGTCACCGACACCACCGCGTACAACGCCTTCGAGGCCGTCGGGAACCGCCGAAGATCCCACCGGTTGGCCCGCTTCGACCCGAACCCGCCCGACACCAGTCCGATGAACGCGCCGGCCAAGAACGCCCACCAGTACCCGAGCCAGTCGACCGTCTCGATCCACTCGCCCCGCCGGGACAACGTCCACAGAAACGCCGGAACGGCGACGAACAACAGGACGAGCCCCTGAACGGTTTTGTGACCGTCGAGCATGAACAGAACGAGCCACGCGCCGACGACCCCGGCCGGAAACACGACTGCAACGTCGATGTTCACCCCGATGGACCCGGTCACGAGGTATGCCACGTTGAACACGAGATCGCGACTCTGCCACGCCTCCCCCATCATCCGCGTCGCCTGTGCAAACGCCACGATGATGATGAGCATCGCACCGAGAACGGTAATGACCTCCCGGCCCCGCGCTGAGACGTCCACCATCGCTCAGCCCGAGTCGTCGAGGTCGACCGTGCTCTCGAACGAACTGACGGTGGTGTGTGTCTCGAAGATATCAAGCCGGTCGTCCTCGGTGGCGTCGACGAAGTCGTTGAGCTCCGACGGGTCGTTGAGATTGATCAGATCGTGCCGGTAGAGGTACGCGCCCCGCCCCCGTTCGTCGACCATCGTGCGGTCCCGTCCGTCGAGTCCGTGGGTGTGACGCACCTTGATATCCTCGGAGAGCGTGTCCCGTTGTGTCATGTACACCGACTGATAGCCCGAGGTCGACCCCCTGACCGGCGCGAGATTATCGAGAAAGACTCCCCCCACGAACGTGATCAACGAGGTGTCCCACGGGCCGCCAAACGGACAGACATTTGCCTTGTACCCGTCCTCGCTACTCTGTGCGTACACGCCGCCACGGAGCGTCTCCTCTATCTCGTCGGCGACGCCGTACTCATCGTCACGCGCCGCGAACGCACGACCCATAAACAACGGGACGATACGGTGGCCGTCGTACGCGCTCGTGATCTCTATGGTCTCGTCATCGTCGAGGTAACTGTTGTCGGCCTCGATCGTTCCCGCCTCGAGCGGAAGCCGCCCGTCGAGTCTGGCGACGTTTTCGGCGAAGTTCGTGAGACGGTGTGCGATCAGGCCTCCTTCGTCGTGGTGTAACTCGGCCCCGACGAGGTCCTCCCGACCGAGCAGCGTCTCCTGATCGCCCGAACTGATCGTGCTGATGTACTTGTTCTCTGAGGTGTTGCGCTCGAACGTGAGATTCGGGCGTTTCGGACCCATCCCGCCGTCGGAGAACGTCCGACCCTCCTCGTTCATGATCTCCTTGAGCCGCTGGATCCGTTGTTGTCTGCCCCGTACCGTCTCCCGATCCGCTTCGAACCGGTCGATAAGGTCGTCTATGGGCGTTACCAGCGCCGACCGCAACCCCGCGTGGACGGTCCCGGGATCCTCGCCCCGTCCGCCCCCGGACCGCGTGAGTTCGTCCACGAGAGCAGGTGCAGATGTCCCCGAGAGGTCGCCGCTGAGTCGGTTCCGCAGCGTCGTCGTGTGGCCGCTGGTCTCGCCCGGCCACGAGATGTCGGGGAGAGTTCCTTCCCACTCCTCCCCGACCTCGTCTTCGAACCACGTCCGATCGAGTCGCGGGCTTCGCAGTCGCCGCTCGAACGCGTCGACGACCTCGTCCAGATGGGTGCTGCGCCGCTCGGTGAGGTCGTTTGCGATCTCGGTGTACACCCCGTCCTGCTTGAACACACAGTAGAAGTTGCTGTCGAACGACCGTTCGAACTCGAACAGCTCGTCGTCGACCTGTTCGATCACCTCCTCGAACGTCCGACGCTCCGAATCCGCCCCGTCACCGACCCACGGGAGCAGGGACGACAGCCCACTGCCGGCCTGTTCTTCGGCTCTGAGACTGGCCCGTTTCGCCATCCGAAGCCCGCCGATCGACGTGTTGATCGCCGTCTCGTCAACCGGCTCCTCACCGATCTCACGAAGCTGACGGTTCAGCTCGCCGAACCGGTCGAACTCGAACACCTCGGTGTCGAGTTGTGCCGACGCGTCCGCCCCGTCGATGGCGGTGACCGCGCTCGTGATCGACTGCTCCAGGTCGGCGAGAAGTGTCGATAGTTCGTCCTGATTCTCGTCGATCTCGATGATCGCCTCGATCGACGACCGAACCTCGTTTTCCCACCCGGCTTTCGTCTCCTCAAGTTCCTCGGCCGCCACGTCACGTTTGAACGTCTCGAGGAGAGCGATGTTGGTCCCGAGGCTGTCGATCCGTTCGGCGAGTTCGCTGTCGGATTCGGTCAACCCGTACAGTTCGACGTTGAGGGCGGGATCCATCGTCCCCTTGATCCCCTCGGCGATATCGTCGTTGTCGACGAGCGAGAGGGTGCGATAAAGGTTGCCACGGCGCGTGATCGCGGTCAGTTCGTTCCGGACGAACTGTTCGAGCGCCTGATCCTTCTCCTCCCGTGGGTAGCGTTCATCAACCGGGTCGAGCCCCTCGGCGGGCTGAGCGGCGCTGGTCACGACCGCCTCGTCACGCTCAACCATCGCGTCCTCTCCGACGGCGTCCTGCTGTTGTGCGACGAGTTGGCTGAGCGTATCCCGCCATTTCAGCGCCGACTCGTACCCCAGTTCGTCGAAGATTTCCTCCTCGAGTATCTCCTGTAACCGGTCGAACCGAGACCGCAACTGCCCCGCCTGCGCCTTGCTGAGGCTGAACTGATCCGACACCACCGGCTGGCCATCCCGTGCTCGGCGCAGACTCTCGGCGGCCTCGTTGTCGAACTTGCCGATAACGAACCCTTCGAGCGCGTCGTACAGGGCGTGTTCGGCCTCCAGCGGATCCTCCTTTGCTGTGAGAAACTCGTCGATCTGTTTCTTTGCCGTCTCGGCGTCGTTCACCGCGAACCGGGCGGTCTGTGGCACCGCGACCGTGAACGGGGCGTACTTCGGCGCGCCGACGTCGGAGGTCACGTCCAACCGATCCTCCTGATTCGACGCGAGGTTCCGGTGAGCCATGATCGTCTGTGCGACCGCCTGATCGAACTCGTCTTCGTCGTTGACGGGCCCGAACGGCACCAGAACCACGTTTTTGAACGGGCTTTGGCCGGTCCGCGAGAGGTACTCGACCTCCGAGAGTGCGGCGTGGGCGTTCGCCCGGAGCTCGGTCGCCTCATCCTCGCCGGGGATCACGGCGAACAGATGGACGGTGCTGACGCTGTCGTTGATCCGGCGGGCGATGTCGAGAAACATCCCCGACCCCGTCCCGCCGCCGAGTCCGACGACCATGTACACGTCGTTCGCCGTCGTGTTGAGAATCGGATCCAGCGGGTTGTTTCCGGTGTTGCTCGCGTGAAACAGCGCCTTGCTGAGTGCTCGTCGCCGGATTACACCCTCCTCGTATGAGTCGCCGACCAACATCTCGTCGTTGTTTTCGAGCCACCACGCCTGTAGTCCGGCACCCTTGGCGATATCGCGGACCGTCACCTCCGCCGTAAGCCCCGTTCGACTCGTATACCGCTCATCGATCCCGTCGAGGGGATTGATATACTCCACCGCCGTGTCGAGCGTCTGTGTGTTTCGGTTCAGGTCGTTTGCCATCCGCTCGATTCGGTCGTTGATATTCTCGATACGAACCCGGTCGTTCGACTGCTCGTCGCTCGCCGTGTCGACGACGTAGCCCTCGAAGTTCGGTGTTCGGTCGTCCTGTCGCGGATCGATCCCCTCCTCGACGATCCAATCCGTCTCCATAAAGTCGTACACGACCTGTTTGCCGGCCCACCCCAGTCCGACGATCATATCGGGAACGCTCGCACGCACCTCACCGCCGTTCCCCTGCGAAGCGACCATGTCACAATGCATTCCGCCCGATGTAATGAATGTGGGTGGTGGCCGCCCCCGGAATCGGGCGGCGACGATGTTTCACGCCACGTCGCGACCGCCGGAATCCTCGGTCACACAATCCATCATGAACGACACCGCAACGCGTCGGTTCCTGCGGTCAAAGCAGGTCTGCGTCGTCGAAGCGGTTCACCGCCCTGGTCGCCTCCCGTTTCACGTCGGCATCGGACGCCAACCGCAGGTCGCGGAGACGCCGTATAGCGTCGGAGTCGCTGTCGGCGATCAGTGTCGGCCGCCGGCTCACCACCCGTTGTAGTATCCGGGTCGCCATCACGACCCTTTCGGTTTCGTCGGCGTCGAGTTCGTCGACGACCGCCGAGACGCCCTCGGCGTCAAGTCCGTCGACGAACCTGGAGAGGGCGTCGTCGTCGACCGCCGTGGCGGAGTGCTCCATGATAAAGCGATCGACATCGGTCCCTGCGGCCGGTGTCCCGGTGTCGTCGATCGGTTCGGTGTTCTCGGCCGTCCCGTCGTTGGCCACCGCCCCGTCGCCGCCCTCCGGGCCGCCGTCGAGACTCGGAGACTCGCCGGCGCCGGCGTCGGCGTCGGCGTCGGCGTCGGCGTCAACCCCGTTCTCCGTCCCCGCACTCGGAGGACCGCGGTCCCGATTCCGGTCCCGGTCCGTGGTGTCGACGTCCGGCGGTTCCGCCAGCGAGAGCGACCCCCAATCGATCCGGCGGACACCGACGACGAGCAGTCCGACCCCGACGAGGAGAGCGAGTACCCCCGGATCGGGGATCGGAACCGACGATCCACCGTCGCTCCCGCCGCCGTCGGAACCGGACCCTCCCCCACCTTCGGTCGGCGTTTCGGTTGCCGCCGTCGTGGGCGTCGCCGTCGCCGTCGCCGTCGGCGTGGCTGTGGGCGTCGCCGTCGGCGTCCCGACGGTCAGCGACTCGCGGTATTCGCCACCGTCGACGTCGATTGCACGGATCACGACGGTCGTCTCACCGTTCGCCGCGTCGACCCGTCTCCGGACCGTAACCTCCGCTCTTGGCTCTCCGTCGTAGGCGGTGGCCGTGTCAACGGTTGTTCCGTCGGGACCCCGGGCCTCGACGACGACCCGCGTGACCCGCCCGTCGTCGACGCGCCCCTCGACCGCGATGGCGTCGCCGTCGACGCGGGTGGCCGCCCCGTCGACCGTGATCGTTGGCGCGACGTGGCCGCGATAGTCGATCGGTAGCTCACGGCTTCGGGTGTTGCCCGCCACGTCGGTCGCCACCAGCGTGACCGATTCGGTGTCCTCGTTGACCGTGGCGGTGAACTCGAACTCGGTTTCGAGTCGGTCCCGTGTCGGCTCCTTCGACGTCGGGTTCACGGCGTACTGCTGGTCGCCCGTGTTCTCGATCCGGTACTCAAGCGAATCCACCTTGACATCGTCGCTGACGGTCCCCCCGATCTTGAGACGGCCGTCGGAGATCCGCTCGAACCGATCCAGAACGATCGTCGGCCGTCGGTCGTCCTCGACCGTGACGGTCATGTCGTGGGTGCGCCGGTGCCCGTGTTCATCGATGACCACCACCTGCAGGTCGTTCTCGCCGAGACCGAACAGGAGCGGCTTCGAGACGTTCGTCCCGGGATCGTCGATGCGGTACACCGTCTGGTCGCGTCTCGACCTCTCAGCAAACGTCCACTTGTAGTTCCGCTCGATCCGCACCCGACTGATGTTGCTCTGGTCGGATATATCGGCCGCGAGCGTCGCATCCCCGGTTTCGATCGTCACCGCTCCGTCCGACGGATACCCCCCCGACTCGAACGGCGACGTGTACGTCAGCAAAGGCGCCGTCGAGTCCTTCCGGACCGTCGCGGTCACCTGGCTGGTGTCGTCTGCCTCGACGACGACCGACACCTCGTGTTCGCCGTCGCTGAGGTCGAGCGTGACCCGTTCGGAGAAGGTTTCGGTCCCCGGTTCGAAGGACCGGCGCGTCTCGCCGTCGACCTCGACCGTCACCGACTCGATTGCCGCGTCTGCCGAGGCGTCGATTTCGACCCGCGGATCGTCGGTGACGGTAACGGTCTCGCCGTCCTGTACACCCGTTCTGTCGATGCTCACGCTGAGGCTCGGCTCCGCGACGACCGTCGGCGCGAGTGCGGTCACGAGTGCGAGACAACACACCGCGGCCGCGACGCGACTCCCACGACTACGACTCCCCCCCATACTCCATCGGTAGGGACCGATTACACTAAGTGTTCTGCACGGATGATCGCCCGCCTGCGAACCGCCGAGACCGACCCCACTCACCGCCCTCGAGAAGCGAGTCTGCGGTGTGTGGACCGACGCGGCCGTCGACCACGTTGGAGCGACACGCACGGGTGTGGGCACTCGGGAGCCGGAACAGCCTCCAACGCCCCGGATTCCGGATCGGACGGTGACCCTCCCTCACCGCTCCGCTCCCGGTCGGGTTCGACGCATCCCCGCCCGTGGCGACCAATACTCATTTGAACCCCTCGAAAATTGTAGTCAGTGTGAAAGACAACCGTGTCCTCGTCACGGGTGGAGCGGGGTTCATCGGCTCGAACCTCGCGAACCACCTCGCCGCCGACAACGACGTCATCGCTCTCGACGACTGCCACCTCGGGACGCCCGAGAACCTCGACGGCGTCGACGAGACGGGCAACGCCAGCGGCCCTATCGAGTTCGTCGACGCGAGCGTTCTCGACGACGACCTCCCGACCGATGTGGACGTCCTGTTTCACCTCGCGGCGTACTCCTCGTACACGATGGTCGAGGAGAACAAACGCGAGGCCACGCGTGTCAACGTCGAAGGATTCGTCAACACGGTCGAACAGGCACGCAAGAACGGCTGTGACACCGTCGTCTACGCCTCCACGTCCTCGATTTACGGCTCCCGGACGGAGCCCTCGCCCGAGGATATGGCTATCGAGGCTCACACCTGCTACGAGGCGTCGAAACTCGCCCGCGAACGGTACGGCGAGTACTTTGGCAACCACTACGATATGCGTCTGGCAGGCCTGCGCTTTTTTTCCGTGTATCAGGGGTACGGCGGCGCGGAAAAACACAAAGGCGAGTACGCAAACACGGTCGCACAGTTCACCGACGACATCGCCAACGGCGAGTCGCCGGTCCTGTTCGGCGACGGCTCACAGACCCGGGATTTCACCCACGTCGACGACGTGGTCCGGGCGCTTGAACTCGCAGCCGACCACGAACTGGACGGTATCTACAACGCCGGGACCGGCGAGAGCTACGACTTCAACACGATGGTCGAACTGATAAACGACGAGCTCGGGACCGATGTCGAACCCGAATACATCGAGAACCCCCTTCCGGTCTACGTCCACGACACGATGGCCGACGCAACCAAACTGCAAGCGGAGACGGGGTGGGTCCCAGAGGTGAGCTTCGAGGAGGGGGTCTCACGGGTGTGCGACCCGTACAGGTGAGGACTCGGGCGTGACGACCGGAGCATGGGTGTCTCCCCCATTCCCGTTCTCGGCCCCGATCGACGACGGGAGCCGTCGCCCGCGCCGACACTCATGCTCGGTCAGAGAACGTGGCGCTCGGTGGGGCGAGGTGACAGCACCACCGGATCCGACCGGACGACCCCGCGGTAACGCTCCGCCGAAAAGCCCGGCCCGTGGCTCGGTCACGTCCCACGCCGGAGGAACGGGAGCCACCCGCAGGGACGCGGTTCATCGCGAACGAGGCCGAAATTTCCGGCGGCGGCCAGTCTCCACTCGGCCGCGCTCAGTCCGTCGCCGCGGGGGTTAAAGGCGGGTTGGCCGTCGGTTCGCGCACCTGTGTGTAGACCAACACCAACCCGACCGCCCCGCCGCCGGTCGCAACGACGAAGGGGACCGCGAAGCCGAAGCCGACCAAAACGCCGGACAGGAGCGTTCCGAAAGCGATGCCGAGGCCGAACCCCATCGTCAGCAGCGAAAGCGTGGAGCCCGACTGGCCCTCGTCGGCGAGTTCCCCGGCCAGCGCCAGCGACGGAGCGAAAACGGCGGCGACGGAGGCTCCCTGTACGAATCGCAACACCCCCATCGCCAGCGAGGAGGCAACGAACCCTTGAAACAGCGTCGCGGGAAGCAGGAGAACGAACCCGCCGATCAGGAACGGCCGGCGGCCAAAGCGGTCGCTGAGTCGGCCGACCGGCAACTGAAAGAGCACGTTCGCCAGAACCGCGGCGCCGAACTGCAACGAGAATATCAGGTCGCCTTGCCCGAGTCGTTGATTGATCGTGTTGGCAAGCGGGGCGAAGATAGCGAAACTCATCGCCATCACGACCGTGGTGAGCGCGAGTGCAAACACCGAGTCAAGCCCCGATCCGTCGCGGTTCCACACCCGCACGGATAGGTCCTCGCCGGCCTGTGCCGTGGTCTCGTCGGGGTCGCCGATGAGGGCGGTGACGAGCACGAAACTGACCGCCGCCGCCACAACCGCGATCAAAAAGGCCGCGTCGAACCCGGAGATGACGACGCCACGGAGGTCGTACGGGCCGAACTCGACGACAACCCCAGCGACGACCGGTCCGGTGCCGAACCCGAGCAGGCGAAACGTGTTGAACAGTCCGAAGTTTCCCCCACGCTCGCCTTCGGCGGAGTACTCGTTGACAAGAGCGACGGTCATCGGCACGGTGAACGCCGCGCCGATGCCCTGTAACGCCCGCAACGCGAGCACCGAGACGTAGTCGGCCAAGACGAGAAAGCCGAGGCTGCCAACGGCGACGAGCGCCAGCCCGAACAGCAGATAGATCTTCCGTTTCCCGGTCCGATCCGAGAGCCGCCCGGTGAACGGTTGTCCGAGGCTGTTCAGAAACCCAAACAACGAGAGCACAACGCCGATCAACAACGCCTCGGTCAGCCGGAAGGAGACAGGCCCAACGGCGACGACCCCCCCGACGTACCCGGGCAGCGCGACGATCCGACCGATGTACAGCGGCAGAACGACAACCAGAAACGAGTTTGCGACCGCGTCTACCATCCGGGCCAGCGCCAGGGTCAACACCCGCGAGTCCAGGTTCGGATCGGGAACCATCGACGGATCGTTCGAACGGGAGAAAATTATGCGCCTCGCTTACCCTCCGCCGGCCGCTACACCGTGCAACCACCCGCCCGTCGGCACCCTGTGGTCACCTTCATACGCGAGCGGCCCCAACGCCGTGTGTGTCGGCAGATCCAGTCCCCATCTCGCGTCTCGAATCGGCGCTCCCGTCTCCACCCGGTGCGTGGGAGCGCCACGACGACGGCAGCGTCGTCCAGTACCGCCTCCCGGGCGATAACGGCATCTGCATCGACGCCAAACTAACCGTGTGTCCGGACCTCGTCGGCCCCGCAGCCGTCCGTATCAACCGTGTCTCGGGCTGTCAGAGTGCGGGAACGACACGACACGACGAACTCGGGGGTGCCGTCGACGCCGTCGAGGCAGAACTGACCGACGCGCCGGCGACAACGGAGTAGCGACGAGTGGCGGTCGGCGTGCTTGGCGCTCGAACGCCGTTGTGGTTCGGTTGAAGCGTGGCGGCGCCGACCGGTTCGGTCGATCCGTCACATGAAATCGTCGAGCCGCGAGGGTTTGTTCCGGTCGTTCTGGAAGACGCTCTCTAGACTCTTTTCGAGCACCTCCAACCGTTGTTTCGTGTACGGCCGACAGCCGAACTCCTCGGCCACCTCGATGGCGGTGTCCATGTACTTGTTCACCGATCCCTCGTGGACGGTGAGGTTCACCCGCCCCCCACACTCCCGGCAGTCGCCCGAGAGCGGGACGCGGCGGTACGTCTTGCCACAGTCCAGACACCGGGTTTCCTGTCGGGAGAAGGCCCGGAGATTGCCGATCAGATCCGGGAGAAAGTGGTACTCGATGACCCGTTCGGCAACGTCCGTCTCGTCGACGGCCCGTAGGTTCCGGGCCAGTTCGAGTTGGGCGTCCATCTTCTCCATCATCGACCCCAGCGTCTTGTACGCCGAGAGGTCCGGTCCCAGCGCGATGTCGGCGGTGTCGTGGGTGTGGTCGAAGCCGCGGTACTCCGACTCGGTCCCCAACGACGCCGCCGCGATCTCGACGTCGATGTCCTCGGGATCTGCCATTTCCCTGGTCGCCTCGTAGAACTCCCGGGGGTACTCCCGCACCACGTCCATGTTGTGTGCCTCGTCGTCGATTTCGGTCGGATCGATCCGGGAGGACATGACGAGAGGGGCGTCCATTCTGCCCCCCCTCTGGTCGGGAAGGAACTCCTGACTGAAGTTGAGGAGGCCGTCCATGAGGAGCATGACGCAGTCTTCGTCGCCGTCGCACTGTTTTTGCGACGTGTCGTTCGCTATCAGCGAATGCGTGTCCGCGACGGTGAGACAGTACGTGTGGTCGACATCGGATTCGACATACGAGACATCGACGATCTCGTCGACGAGATACTCTCCACTACCGCCGTCGAAGACGCGTCTGCTTCTCGGTTCGATCTCCTCGATTCGTGCCTCCAGTCGTTCCCGTTTTCGTGAGAGGTGGAGGTCAACGGTTTCCGCGAATCGGTTCGCATCTTCGGAGGTGATGTGAAGGACGTAGGCTTTTGGGGACATCGGCTCGCAGTCAACGTCGGAGAAGTCGGGGAACTGCTTGGCGAGCGAGACGGGATCGGTCGTATCGACTCGGGCCGCAACGCCGATCCGCGTGAGCAACGCGAGCAGGTCTTCTTTCAATTCCCGACTGATGATCGTCGCCGACACTTCGAGCCGACTCTTGTCGACAGTTCCGTCCCCACTGAAGTAGCCGCCGAGATACGCGGTGACGACGTCGTCCGGCGCGTCAAAGATACACGGCGGAACCCGTTTGTTTCCGGCCCCGACTCCACAGTCGAGCACCGTCTCGAAGAACAGTCGTGGCAACCTCCCCGAGACGGTTACTTTCACGTCGTTTTCCCTGTATGCCTCGACGCCGAACGCCGACTCGAACGCCTCGATGAAGAACTCTCGCGCCTCGGGTTCGATCCCCGAAATGGTCGTCTGGTGGCCCACTCCTTTGGACGTTTGTTGATCGCGGACGAACCCTTCTGCCGCGTAGTACCCCAAGAGCGTCGCACACTCCTCGTCGATGTCGACGAAACGGGTGATCTCGACTCGATCCCGCTTCATCGCGAGCGTCACATCGTCGGGGACGCGTTCAACGACAGCGGTCGGTGAGCCGAATACCTCGACGAGCAGGGACGCTGGGATACTTTCCCGGTAGACGTAGTTGCTCAGCGCTTTCTTCGTCAATCCGAGGAACTCGGCTGTACTCTGTAACGGATAGAACTCGCCCTCGTGGTCGTCCTCCAGTGCTTCTCTGAAGAGGTCGTAGAGCTGATCTCTGCCGATCCCCTTCACCATGAGCGAGTCAGTCGGAACCTCGTCGATCGCCACGAACTTCTCCAAGAGGTCGAACCGAGGCATTGACCCGGGTACGTCTACCTGTGTCGGCGTCACCAGCGCGTCTACGGTCGTGAGTTCGCTGGCTCGTTTGGCGACTGCTCCGTCCCCGTCGAAGACGTGGACGTCGTGATCCGGGGTAACCGTTATTTCGCGGCCACCCCGCGTTGTGAGTGAGACGAGGTGATCGGGTGATGGATGCTTCGAGACGGCATCGACGGGTTTAGCGACGATTTTCCCGTCTTCAGTCAATGACGGGACTCGAACCGATCCATCGAGTTTCTCCACGAGCGTCCCGAAATCATCGACTTCTGGATCGTCGAGCCGATCCTCGACCAACCGTTCGATCCGCTCGTGGTTCCACCCGCCATCCTCGTCCCGGAACCACACCTTCGTCTCCGGATGGAAGCAGTTCCGCCGCTTCGCCGCGTGGAAATACGGATGTGCGTAGCCCACCGACGCCGAGGTGAACCCGACGACGCGACCGACCACCGCGGCGGAGGTGTGTGGCGCCATCCCGAAGACGAGTTCGCCCACCAACTCCGACCGCTTTTCGACCTCGTAGAACGCCGGGAGGTCGTAGAAGTCGGTGAGCAGGTCGTCGACGAAGCCGGCGGTTCGGAGCAGGTGGTCGGCCGCCCCGTCCGAGAGAACGACGTCCTGCACCTTCAGTTCGACCAGTTGGTCGTCGAACTGGAGCGGTTCGCCGTCGATGTCCGTCTCGTAGCCGAGGCCTTGGAGGTCAGCGGCGGTCACGTCGAGTTCCTCGGGCCGCACTGCGGTCACCGGCAGGTCCGTCATGTCGTACCGGACGGTACCGTCTTTAAACGCGCTCACGCCGTGTTTGGCGCGGAGAATCCCTTTTTCGATGGGTTCCGGGGTCTTGTTCGCGGAGGTGAGCCCCTTCACGCCTTTCAGGATGTCGAACGCCGCCTCCCGTTCGCCGACCGCCGCAAGCGCCTCCCGGTATCGCTCCCCGACATCGAGGGGCCGACGCTCCGCGCTCGTCACGTCCCGATCACAGCGCCCGCAGTGGACCCGCCCCGACTCGTCGGGGTCGACGATCCGTTCACACGAGCCACACTCATACACCGGTTCGGTATGCGCGTCACAGTCCGGACAACGCGCCCGGTAGGTCTCTCTCCCACAGTCGTCACACATCCGGCGACCCACCTCGGTGGACACCACGCCCCGCCCTTCGTCGGTCCGGGCGGTCGCCGCGCCACCCACATCACGCTGACTCCCGCCGGCCTCGCCGATGGGAAACAGCGTGTGTACCGCCGGCGAGAGGTCGCGGCTCTCGGATTTTTCGGGGCGGCCCATCCGGTTGCCGATACGGGTCGGCGCACGTTCTCTGACCGTGAAGGGAGCAACCGCCTCGACGGCACGGACCGCGTTCTCGCCGCCGTCGTACTCGCGGGCGACTGCCGGCAGGTCGTCGGTCGACCACTCACGCTCCAACGCCGTCGTCACGCCGAGCGATCGGGCGAGTGGCCGCCACTCCGGGATTCGGATCCGGCCGTCGTCGGCGACGTGTTCGACGAGCAAGCGTTCGAGGATCCGTCCGACCGAGTCGTCGATGACCAACCTGTCCGCGGTCGGATCGCCGTTTCCCGGGGGCACCGACTGTACCCCACCGTCGCCCGACAGTGCCGGGTCCGGACCGGTGGCGTCTCGGGTCGCGACCACCTCGCCCGCGGCGACCGCCGCTGCAAGCGTCTCGAACTCGTCGACGCTCACGTCGTGCCAGAGGTAGGTGTACGCCGGATGCAGCGGGCAGTCGAAACCCGTCGCCCACCGGAGCGCCGCCGCCGGCGTCGGCTCCGAGAGGTCGACCCGCGGGTCGTCCCGGAGCGCCCGTACGTCCGCACCGCTGTCCTCGAACTCCTTCACCCACCACTCGACGGTGTAGGAGGCGGGCGCGAGCGGGTGGTTGTTCTCGACGAACTCGCCGTAGTTGACGAGATACTCGCCGAGGTCGAGAATCTCCTCGACGCCGTTGCGGACGGCAAGCGCTTCGTCGGGGTCGTCGATCCGCCGCACCTCGCCGTTCGCCAGACGGACGGTCGGCCCCTCGATGGTGTCGACGGGGACGACCCCCGCCGCCTTTCCCGGGCGCTCGGTTTTGATCTGTGTCCCGGGCGCGAGAAAGTCGTCGACGAGATGCATCGTCGCCGGGTGGACGCCCGCCGTCGCGAAGCCGTGGTTCCGGGCGCGGCCGTACCGAAGGCGAAAGCCCCCAGGCTCCGAGGGGTGACCGAACACCGGGCGCCCGGCGATCAGGTCGCGAAGATATTTCTCCGAGGAGTCGACCCGCGGTGGGCCCGTCGATGCCGGGTCCGCGTCGGTTCCGTCCGCGTCTCCGGTCGCCTCCGCGCCCGCCTCGTCGCCGGTGGTGTCGGCGGCGTCGTCGGCCGCTTGGTCCGACGCGCCGACCGTCCCGTCGATGAGATCCTGGAGCCACGGCCACTCGACCGCCGCCAGATCGCGGGTGTAGCGCTGGATCTTCGGTGCCTTTAGCGCAATCCCCTCCGCGAGAACGAGACACATTCCCCCCCGCGCGGCATTGGTGTCGATCCGTTCCAGATCCCGGAAGCCGGACACCTCCTCGTCGCCCGTCGCCTCGCCGTCCAGCATGATCGGGGTGTGTTTGGCGATGAACTTCGTTTCCTTGTCCTTTGGCGTGTACTGGAGTCCGGTTTCGGAGTCGTAGAGGCCCACCTCCTCCGCGTAGCGTTCGACCTCCTTCTCGCGTGGCTTGAACTCCTCGATGTCGAGCAGCGACCGAGCGTAGTCCGCGACGAGGACCGACAACGCCTGTGCGGTCCCGCCGGCCGACCGGATCGGCCCGGCGTAGTAGACGTTGACAAACTCGGTTCCGTCGTCGTTCTCCAACAGTTCGACCCGGTCGATCCCCTCGATCGGCGCGGCGACGACCCCCTCGGTCAGGAGCGCAACCGCCGTCCGGACCGCGCCTTCGATCTTGCCCGCCTTTGTGTCGTAGTCGCCGACCGTTCCCTCGACGAAATCGGTGACCAGTTCGAGCGCGGCCTCCTCGCGGGACATCCGCCCGTCGAGGTCCCGGACCCGTTCGGCCACGCCATCGATGCCGAGAATGTTCTCGACCCGGTCGGCCATGTCTCTGGCGACCGGAATCTCGACCTCTGTCTGGGGGTCATCGCCCCGAGATTTGGCGCGTTCGGCCCGTTCGAACGCCTCGTCGAGGCGGCGTTCGATCCGCTCGAAATACCGCTCGTCCTCTGGCGTCACGATCCGGGTCGGAACGTCTCGGTCGTCATCGTAAACGGTGCGTCGTCCGCGAAGGCACGGAGGTGTATCCGCCCTTCGACGGCCGTCGCCGCGTTGAGATACCCGCCGAGCGCCTGCCCACTCGGCCGCGAGAGAACGGCGTGTGCTCGCGCGAACGGGTCGCCGTCCGGGCGCGAGACTCCACCGACGCAGGCGGCGACCGTCAACGGTTCGTCGAACCGGACGGATCGGTGGTCACCGGTTTCGGGATCGTACCACCAGAGGTCGGCGTCCCGGACGACCCCGGTGCCGGTGAACCACGCCGATGCGACCCCCTCGGCGGCGGCGGCTCCCTCGACCGCCCCGCGCCAGTCGTCGCCGTCCTCGACGGCGACGAGATACTCCGCACTCACGGCGAGTTCACGAGCGTCCATAGACGGCACACGACCGGGGCCGGATTAAACCTTACTCGGCGCGGTCGCTCGCCGATCAACGACGAAACAAAACGGAACGGAATCCGGAGACGACTCCCGTGGACGACGTGCCGATCAGAAGGGGGCCTGCGGCCCCTCGTCGCGGCCGTCGGCCCCGTCGTCGGTCGTCTCGCCGGGGAACGACGGCTCCATGCCGCCGCCGTGGCCGCCCTCGGCGCCTTCGCCGCCCATTCCCTCCATGCCTGTGTCGGCGTGGACCTTCGTGATCTCGGGGATATCCTTGACCATCCGGCTTTTGATCGCCTGAATCGTCATCGGCGAGATGCCACAGCCCGAACACGCGCCGCCGAGCTGGATGCTCACCTCACCGGTCTCGATGTCGATATGCTGGATTGCCGCGCTTCCGCCGTGCATCTGGATCTGCGGGAAGTTGCGGCGCAGGAAGTTCGTTACGCGCTCGCGGAGTTCGTCCTCGGCGTCGTCGGCGTCCTGAGCGTCGGTACTCATACACCACGGTTGCGTTCCGACAGGCTTAGACCTTTGGTTCATCCCCATCGTTGAGGCCGAACACGCTCCGAAGTTCCCCTTCGATCTCCTCAACGTACCGGTCCAGCGTCGCCTCGATCTTCCCGTCGTCGACGACGATGGCGGTCACCCGATCCGCCGGATCGTCCGGGAGTTCGATCCGGAACCCGCCGTCCTCGTAGAACGGTTCGGACTCGTTGAGTACCTGCTGGTCGATGGCGTGGACGAGTTCCGAGTCGAACCGCTCGTTCATGGTCTCGAAGGCGTTCTTGTAGGCCCGCTGGAGTTCGGTGAAGTAGTTTGCGTACTTGTCCTCGAACTTCTCCGGATCGAAGTCGGCCATACGGGAACGTTTCCGTGGCGCGGCCAAAAGTGGGATGGTCCGACCCGGGTGTCGGACGGGTCCGGACGCCACCCGTCGTTTCGTCGGGGTGGGCCCTCGTGTGCGATATCCCTGCCGGTGGCGCCTCGGTCTTCCGGATGCACACCTCGGCGACGCCGTCGGATCGAGGCACCGGTGTCCAGCCGGGCAGTTTCTCGATTACGCCAGTGATCCGTTCCGGTCGTTCCGTCGGACACGGCAGAGTCACCGAATGCCGGGGCGGGCGCCACGCCACACGCGGTGGCCTACAACTGGTCGGCGACGCGGTCGTTCGCCGCCTCGACGAATGCCGCCCGTGTTCCCACCGGAATGGTCGCCCCGGCGGCCACGTCGTGGCCGCCACCGTCGCCCCCGACCGACCGTGCGGCCTCCCGCATCACCGCCGAGAGGTCGAGCCCGCGCCGGACGAGACTGTGAGGTGCCCGCGAGGACACCTTCACCGCCTCGTTCTCGCCGTTCTCGTCTCCGACCGACGCGAAGGCGACGATCGGCTTGTCGGCCCGCACCCCGTCGGTCCCGAGCGCCATCCCGGCGACGATGCCGACGATGGTTTCGCGGATTCTCGTCCCCGCGTCGAACCATTGGAGATTCTCCTCGACGGTCACGCCCTCCGATGTCACTAGCTCCAGTCCTTCCGAGAGGTTCGTTCTGTGGGTTTGGAGGAGCGTCCGCGCCCGGTCGAGGGCGTCGTCACGGTCGCCCAGACACACCGCCAGCCCG
>NZ_JAQCNJ010000070.1 GCF_028275055.1 Haloplanus sp. | reverse complement strand
GGGGCGGGGCCCCGGTCAGGCGTTGATGATGTCGTTGCGGTCCGAGTCGGAGTCGTCCCCGCCCTCCGTCTCGGCCGCGGCGTCGGTGTCGGTGTTGGTGTCGGCCCCTGTGTCGGTGCTGGCTTCGGCGTCCGGGTCGGACGACACCGACTCGGCACCCTCGCCGGACGGGTCGGGGGTGGTCGTCCCGGAGGACTCCCGACGCTCCGGTGTGCGGGTGTTGTCGACACCCTCGTGGGCTTCGAGTTTGCGCAGTCGCTCCCGCGTTTCGACGAGTTCCTCGGTGAGACCGTCGACGGCGGCTTGTAGTTCCGCGATCTGCGATTCGAGTTCCTCCACCCTGTTGCTCATGCTCCTACGAGGCGGTCCCGAACGTATAAAATTACGTCAGACGCTCCCTGTCTCTCGCCGCCGGGCGATCCGAACCACCGGGGTTTAGTGCGGGGAGACCCGAAATTCACCCATGCGTCACGTCGGACTCAACGCCAGAATGGCTATTGTCGGCTCGCTCCTGTTCGCGTTCTACGCGGTTGCGGCAGTCATCGTGATGGCGATGTTCGGAACCGGCGTGTGGCCGCTCGTGATCGTCGGGAGCATCGCCTTTGTCGGCGTCCAGTACAAACTCGGCAAGTGGATGGCGCTCCGGAGCGTCGGCGCCGAGGAGCTCCCCGAAAACGAGTACCGGGAGCTACACCGTCGTGTCGAATCGCTCTCCAGAGACATGGGTATCGACAAGCCACGGCTCATGATCGCCGAGATGGGCATCCCCAACGCATTCGCAGTCGGGCGAAAGGGGGCCGGGACGGTTGTCGTGAGCAAGGAACTCCTGCGGACGCTCCAACCCGACGAGGTCGAGGGCGTGTTGGCCCACGAACTCGCACACATCCGCAACCGCGACGTGGTGATGATGGTTCTCGGACAGGGCGTCGCTTCCATCGTCGCTATCGTCGCCCAGTGGGCCGTTCTCCTGAGCGGCGACAACGACATCGCGGACTTCTTTCTCGCCATCGTCGTCGGTCAGATCACACAGATGCTCGTGATGGTGTTCGTCTTCGCCATCTCACGGTACCGCGAGTACATCGCCGACGCCGACGCAGCCGAGGAAATCGGGAGCGGCGAGCCACTCGCACGCGCTCTAAAGAAGATCAGTCGTGGTGCCGAGCGCCGCGACAGCGAACTCGACGATCAGGTGAACGCGCTGTGTATCTTCGGCGACGGGAGCGGCCTCGCCCGCCTGTTCGCCACGCACCCGCCGGTCGAGAAACGGATCGAACGCCTGCGGGCGTAGATGACCGACGTTCGGACGCTACTGGCGGCAGGCCTTGGCGTCCTGATCGGTGTCATCTGCCTCGTCGCGCCCGGTGCCGTCGTCCGCGTCCACACCGCCGGCCGTCGGCCCCACGACAGGCGGGGCGAGTACGGCACGGACGGAACGGCACCGGCGCGCCGACGACGGCTGGTGCAGGCTATCGGCATCGGATGTCTCGCGGCCGGTTGTTACTTCGGCTACGTCGTGCTCGCGTAGGCAACGACTCCCACGGGTTGGTACAACGGTCCACCGGTGGGTCGTCGAAACGGTCCGATGACCGGAACCATCGGCGTCGGCCCACGACGACCGGTCTCGGACGGGAGCGTGGCCATCCCTGCCGAACGGCGGCCGCAACCGGTCACCGGTCGGCGGTGTCGGGGCCGTGTGCGCGCTCGTGAGGACGAGGTGTGCCGCCGAGCGGGGTCGTCGTCAGGGATCATACCGTCGTGTTGGCGCGCCCATAGAGTGGTAGGCTCGTCGGACGGCTATCATGGCGACACAGCATCCACTCGGTCGGGGGTCAGCCACGGGCCCGACCCACAGCCCCGAGGCCGACGATCACGACGGCAGCGGCCGGAAGCAGCGGAAGTTCGACCGGACCGACGACCGGAACCGGCAACGACACCGACGCACCGAGAACCGACGGAACGGGAATCGTCACACCGATCAACGGGACGGTCACCCCCGAGTCGTCGGTGGGGGCGGGAGTCGTCGCGGGCGACGGGGTCGACGACGTGGCTGCGGGGGTCGTGGTCGCGGTCGGCGTCGGTGTGGCCGTCGGCGTCGACGTTTCGGCCGCCAGTGTCCGATCGAGCGAGGTGACGTGTTCCGTTCCGGAGGAGTCGGTTACGCGGAGCCGGACAGTTACGTTTCGACCATCAGGGGGGTCAAGGCGACGGTCGAAGCGAAGTTCGGTGGTGACCGCGCCGTCGTGAAGCGACACGATGTCGATCACCTCGCCCGACGCCGGATCGACCGTCTCGACCGTCGCGCCGGTCACCTCGCCGTCGGTCGCCCGTCCAAAGACGACGACCGAACTCTCGTTCTCGAATCGGGTCGTGTCGGGGGCGAGGTGGAGTTCCGGAGCGACGTTCCGTCGGACGCTGACGGTTCGTTCAACCGAGTTACCCTCCGTGTCGGTGGCGGTGACGACGATGGACGTGACGCCGGGGTGGAGGGAGACGTTCGTCCCGAACTCGACCGACCGCCGTTCGGGGTCGGGACGGTTCAGCGACGGATCGACCAGATACGCCGCGTCGGAGGTGTCCTCGGGACGGACCGTGACGCTTCGGATCTGTCCGTTATCGGTCGCTCGGCCACGGAGCCGAAGCTCCGAGGGCGACCGACGAATCGCCGACAGCTCCGACAGCGTCGGCGGCGCGGTGTCCTCAACGGTGACGTTGAGCCGGTGGACGCGAACGTGTCCCAGTTCGTCGTAGTACCGTGCCGTGATGGTGTTGTCGCCGACACCGAGAAAGATCGACTGCTCGAAAGAGCCGTTGAGGTCCGACTGCTCGTACACCTGACGGTCGGTCCGATTCGCCGTCCCGACCCGATACGGCGTGGTGCGGAGGATCCGGAGGTGCGAGACACCGATCACGTCGCTGAAGTTGCCCGCAAGCGAGATGCGTGAGGAGTTCACCGTCACCGTCTCCGGCGGCGGCGCGTACCGATCGGTTTCGAACGGGGAGGTGTAGCGGACGTACGGCCGCTGTGCATCCTTTGTCACCGTGATCGAATGTGTGGTCGTCGTGCCGTCGGATTCGACGACAACGTCGAGAGCGTGGTCGCCGCTCCGGAGATCGAGGTCGACGGACTCCTCGAACGTCGTTGCGTTTGGCGTGTACCGGCTGTGAGTCGTCCCGTCGACGCGGACGGAGACGAGCGAGATCCGCTCATCGGATGCAACCGAGACGTCGACGGTCGGATCGGATTCGACCAGCGTGTCGTTACCGTCGCCGACCACCGATCCGTCGACCGCGACGGTGATGTCGGGGGGGGTCTGCCCGACCGCCGTGCCGCCGAACCCGCCGAGCGTGCCGGGTGCGCCGAACAAGGTGGCCATGGCGACGAGTGTGGCGAGTGCGATTCTGGCGGCTGTCGATCCCATGGAGCGGTGTGCCTCGTCGGTGTGTGACGGCCGGGGGATTTCAACATGTGGTTCGGGTTCTCAGCGATGAGAACCCGGAGACCGTCGCTGGTCCGTGAAGTTCGGTGTAAAAAGTGTGGACGTCGAGAACGCGTCGCCGGAAGGCGGGCCTTACAGGCGAACGACGTTCGTCGCGCGCGGACCCTTGGGAGAGTCCTCAATTTCGAATTCGAGTTCCTGTCCCTCTTCGAGGTCCGGGCCGCCCACGTCCTCCATGTGGAAGAACACGTCGTCGTCCGCGTCCTCAGTCTCGATAAAGCCGTAACCGCCAGTGTCGTTGAAGAAATCAACCGTACCAGTTGCCATTGCATTCTCCCGGACGCCCCCTCAAGTCATAAGACTTCCGTGAGTAGGCGGCACACGACACGCGCTCACAACGTCGCGAAACCGAAGCGTTCGTTGGCGGCTGTCGGTCCGGAGGTGGGACTCGGGTGTCGTTGGGGACGCGAACCCGGACGCCACGGCCGACAGCCCGGAGCCATCTCGGCGGGGACGTGTCACGGACGCCGGAACACGGTCACCACCGTCGGCGGCAGCGTCCGGCGGGCGGCGACGGACGCCCGGTCCTCGGATGTCTCGTTCATTGTGGAGTGGATGAAACGGCCGAGACGGATCCCGCACGCCTCCGGGTGCTACCCGTGTGCCCCGTTGGGTTCGGCGTCGACAACGGCGCGTCGGGGCGGTACGGATCCGTGTGTCGACTCCGCCGACACAGTCCCGGCCGACGCCTCCGCCCATCGTGGTGAACGGCGATTTTTTTACTCGTGCCGCCTGACAACGTGTAATGACCGACACTCCCCTCTACGTTGGCGCGGACGTTGCGTCGGGTTCGTGGGTCGCCGTCGCGTTCGATGCCGAGGGGTTTGACCACGCGACGGTCTTTGCGGAGGTCGGCGACCTCTGGTTGGAGTACGAGGACCGTGCCGACCGGATCCTACTCGATGTGCCTATTGGACTCGTCGAAGACGGGTCCGGCGGGCGGGCTTGTGACAGTCTGGCCCGGGAGGTGTTGGGACCGCGCAGTCGCGCCGTGTTTACGCCGCCGGTGCGGGAGGCAACACGAAAACGACGCTACCCTGCGGCAAAACGGGTCAACGAACGCAAGACCGACAGGAGCCTGACCAAACAGGCGTTCGCCATCAGCGACGACATCGCCGCCGTCGACAACCTACTGCAGAAACTGTCCGAGGCACAGGACGTGATCGCCGAAGCCCACCCGGAGGTGTGCTTTCGAGCCTTTGCGGGCGAGCCGTTGTCCTACTCGAAGCGGACGGCTGCGGGCTACGCCGAGCGGATGCGGACACTCGCCGAGTTCGACCGCGACGCGCCACCGGTCGTCCAGTCCGTGGCGGAGGCGACCGGCGGCGAGGACGTCGGCGTCGACGACGTTCTCGACGCCGTTGTGCTCGCGTACACGGCTCGTCCAAGTCCCGACGACCTGTGGACGCTTCCGTCCGATCCCGAACTGGATTCGGCGGGCCTCCCCATGCGGATGGTGTACCGGGCCGAAACCCCGCTTCTCGACAACCCGGAGTGAGGGGTACGATTTTGTGGTCGGCGGACCGAGTCCGTGGTATGGCCGACGGCTCACTCGACTCGACGACGCTCGTGCAGCGACTCACCCTGATCGGCGTCGGGTCCCTCTCGATGCGCGACGAGACGCCTGCCCACGCCGGGCGGGTCGCCCGCGTCTGCGACGAACAGGCCGACGCAGTCGAGGCGGACGTGTTGGGAAGCGTCTCGGAGGCCGAGGTAACGCGCGCGCTCAACGAACTCGAGGCGGCCGGTCTCGTCGACACCGCAGAGACGAATGACCGCTCGCCGGTCGGGAAGGGACGCCCGGCGTACCATCTGGACTACGACCCCGCGACGCTCGTGTCGCGGTTCGAGTCGGACGACCGGCTGGAACGGGTACTCGACCCCCTCGACGCGTAAGCCCCGTATCATCGGCGACCACGTCGGCGAACGCGGCGCCACCGTCATGGCCGGGCGGGGCAGGGCCGGGCAGAGCGGCGACCCGTGGTACGTCCGGCGGCCACCGGCGCGGGCTAGCACACCACGGGACCACGGGACCCGCCGGCGGTCAGAGCAGGCGGGACGCGCCGGCCACGAGGGGTATCAGCACGACCAGATACGCGGCGGCGGCGACGGCCCAGTCCCGCCGGATGGTACCGACGCGGTCGGCGGAGACGCGCGACCGTGGGAGAACGACAACGGTGAAAAAGCCCACCATCAAGCCGTAGAGGACAACGGCCGTCACGAAGGTGGCCACGGCCGACGCTCCGCCCGAGACGCCCTCACCCACGAACAACAGCCAGACGAACAACGGTCCGGTCAGCGATCCGGCGAGATAGTGGACGACTGCCGCGAGGCGGTCGGGGGCCTCACCCGGTGGCCGGTCGGTGAGGACACCGGCGGCTATCGACGGTGGGGTCGTGCCCTCCGGAAGTTTCGCCATCACCCCATCCATCGCCAGCGTCGCCAGAACCGCGGCGACGACGCCCGCGGCGAACCGAAGCGGAACCGCAAACAGCCCGTGTGTCGTGAGTGGCTCCATGTCGGGTCAGTCGGACGAGTCGGTCTTATACCTGTCAGTCCCCGCCGCCGAGCACGCGTCACATCGCGCGCCCGTGAGAGACAATGACGACATCTCGGTCAACAGGCGTGGTCGTGTTGGAGACGCCGGGGGCTTACAACAGGTCTATCGGTTCTTTGACAGCGCCGTAACGCGGGTCGAGTTCTACGGTGTTGACGTGTGGTGTGGTTTGGTAACTACTCGAATCTGGGATTCTGGTTGTTCATCGCACGACGCCAACAGTCCGGACACATTCGATACCCGTCGGGGGTGATCCGTGCTTCTCCCCGTTCTATTATTCCGCCACAGTAGCCCTCACACTGACGTTTCATCTGCCTCTCTCCCCTGTCATTCATCTATAATCAGTGTACTTTGTTTTGCTGTCATTGAGAATGCAGCTTCCGATACAAGGACGCCGGTGGTTTTCTTCAATCACCCTTTGAATCTTGTTATCGGTCGTGATTCCGCCGACTACCGTTCTCGGTACTGGAAAAAACGCCCGCTAGTGAGCACGGTCAGGGTGAATCTCCGGACCGCAATCGAAGTCGGTGCTGAGACTGCGGTGGTGGGCTCCCGACGCCATTGTCGGGAACACGTGTATCGCCATCGGTCCCGGGGCGGGACGACACGGCTGTCACGGCTCGGAGCCGGAGCCGAAGGTTGTCGTTGTTGTTTCGCCGACCGGGACGCTCGCACGGGCCGAAACGGTGTTTCTGTACGCCACACCCACCGACGACCGCGTCATCATCTCAAGAAGAACGGACCGCTACCGCGTCACCGTCGCCGGCGTGTTCGGTCGCCCGTCCCTCGTGCCCCACCCCACAAAAACGCCTCCGACTGTCTCCTCGGAGGAACGCTCTCTCGGGGTCCCCTTCGGACAGAAGCCGGGTCCGTGGGCGAGAGTCGGGACTGGTGACGGCCCCTACGTCGTCGACTGCGGCGCGACGGCGACGCTCGGCGGGAGGCCTTGCCCGCGGTCGATCCCGTTCCAGCCGTCACGTTGCCGTCCGCACCGATGGTGTTGACCGGGCGGAGGTCCCACGGGAGCAGGCAGGGATCGGTGGTCGGAGACACGGCCGTGGCTCGGGTGGGACGGATATAATCGTCTCGGCGGGGGCGGTGTCGCTCACCTCCTGAGGTGGTTCACCACGGTCTCTGTTTGCTTGGGGCCGGGCTCGTTGGTACCGCCGATCGCTACCGGTGGAGTTCTCAGCCGCTCAACAACTGCTCACGGTCGGTGGCGATACCCTAAACAACGGACACACCCATCAGACCGGTGGCTTTCTCGAAGCAAGTCACCGCTCGAGGAATCGGGACACGGCCGGTTGGATGCGGTCGTTGTGCTCGGGCGTGGAGTCATCGGTGTCGGTTCCGTACCGCTCGTCACGGATCGGAGTGGTCCCCGTGAGTAGGGCTTGTGATTGTGGAGTCTATCAGCGGTGGTGCAGCACTACTTTCGCTTCGCCTCGTATTGACTGAACCAGCGTGTCTTCCTCAAGCCAACAGTTGTACTGACTGATGTGAAATCGACCGCAGAGTTCGGCGTCCGAGGCGGTCGGTGGGTGTCGCTACGTCTCGCACACAGATGTCTTTTCACCGTTCCGAAAGGACCAGTATCGTTGTCCCGAAGAACACGGTCGCGTGGGCGATAACGGTCAGCGGCAACAGAATCGTGGTGCCACCGAGAACCACCCACACCACCGTCGGAACCGACCCAAGCAGTGCAACCGAGAGAAACGCGGCAAACAACCCGAGAACAAGACCCGAAACCGTCACCGCCTCCAGAATCCGGGTGCCAACACGAACGATACCTTTCGACCTGTGTTCGTTGTAATCGCGGAACCCGGTGTGAACGTGTGCAAGCACGATCGTTGCCAAGCCGACGGCGAAGAGAACGGTTCCGAGTAGAATCGCCGACCCGATCTCCAGTAGTAGCGTCTCCCCGCCCAAGGCAACGAACATGCCGAAAATCACGACCGGCGTGGCGGTGAGAGCCAAGACCGTTGCCGTCGTCGCCAGTAAGGCTCTGAGATGTGGTGGGTGCGACGAGAACCACAGGCGTAGGCGGCCCATGGGCGACACTGATTCCGATGTAGAGGAGGTGGTTTCTGGGTCGATAGGGGAACGTGACGATGAAGTTCGGTGGGATTGTCCGACCGAGGTTCGTCGGGAGGGATTCTCCGGGGGCATGGCGGGGCTTGTTCATAGATACACGTGAGACGTGTTAAATTCTCAAACGGTGTTTCACCGTTAGACACAGTCGTATGAGGTTGTTGATATGCGGTGGTAGACTGTGGGTTGGTGAGACAACGGTCTCACCCGACTGAGAGCGGATATCGCCGTTGATCTGGACCGGTCTATCGGTTGCGACAAATTCATGCGGTGGTACCGGATCCGTGGTGCATAACTCCCACCGGTCGTTTACATCCCTGACTCCGCCGGTCGCCTCGGTCAGTCCTCCGACAGTCCCTCGGCTAGTTCGGACACTCCACTGGCACCTGATACAACGACTCCGAGCAGAATCGCAAGCCCGAGGATTTGGCCGCAAGCGCGTTTCGTGCCTCTGCAGCCTCTACGCGTCTCTGCACGTGCGAACCGCGCCACTGCTCGCGGGTCCGACCCGTTCTGCTCGGGGTGTTCGTAGCGGCGTGGGAACTGCGTGACGTTCCGGGGCCGCGCACTACGGTTGTCACCGACGGGTTCGCACTCCTGTGGTTCTGTCCGTCTTCAACGGTGTGTACAAACGGTCGGATCGTCGACATAGCGGACGCCTGTGTCGAGGACCTGCACCGACGCCGTAGCGGTGGCAATCAGAGCAGTCCCGAACCGATCACGGCTGTGAGCGCGACCGTTTCGAACACGGCCGAACCGATCATCCAGTTCGGCGCCCGGTCGGTGCCGCGGTGCATCTCATCCGGATGGGTAGCGACTGCGATGCCGAGCGCTATCAGGAGACCGCCAAGAATCACCATCGCCGCCGAAGCGACCCCCGCGTTTGTCAACAGCAACTGAGCTGTGACTATGCTACCGGAGTACTGCATCATTGTAACAATGCCGAGCGCCGCCATTCCGTACCCCGCGACCACCGCTCGATTTGGTCGCTTCATGCCCCGACCAACGTCTATCAGATACGTAAGTGACTCGCCGACTCCCTGCGTCATCGGTCCGCCGGTGTGGCGGCGACGTTTTTGCGACTGTCACCCGCCCGGTGGCGGCACACGATTCGGCAGCCGATTCATCGCTTCCGCCACGAACTACCCCGTCGTGACCGATAAAAAGGACGGACGCGATTACCGCCCTCCGGTCGGTGCGGAGGGTTCTACTTTGAAACCCATACTCGAGGCAAACAGGGGCGTCTGAGATTGGAAGCGCGTTCCCCGATAACCCGGGAGGGTGGCTCTGCGAGTCCGGTTCCATCCGATGAGACAACCTATCGGGGTGGTCGCAGAGAACGGTTCAGGGGCTGAATCCTTTATAACTGGATGGGACCGCCCGGATTCGAACCGGGGTCACGGGCACCCAAGGCCCGAAGTATACCAAGCTAACCCACGGTCCCACAGATACGAGTCCGCCTCGCGTCCGCTAAAGGATTTCGTTCGGCAGGG
>NZ_JAQCNJ010000059.1 GCF_028275055.1 Haloplanus sp. | reverse complement strand
CGGGGCGATCGGGTGCTCGACCCGTTCATGGGAACGGGCACGACGGCGCTGGCGGCGATGCACGCTGCCCGGAACTCCGTGGGCTACGATCTTGACGGCGACCTCTTCGCCGCGCTCGATGGCCGGATCGCCGACCTCCCCGCGGCGTCACGGCGACGGGTCGCTGACCGTCTCGACCGCCACCGGAACGCCATGGCCGACCGCGACGGCGGCTATCCGGCCGAACACTACGATTTCGACGTTGTGACTCAGCGCGAGCGGCGGATCCGTCTCTACGCCGTCGACGCCATCACGACACGGGAGGCGGAGCGGAGGTACGCCGTCGACCACGTCCCCGTCGACGGGACCGACTTAACCCTCCCCTCCGAAGATGGGGCATGAACTTCGACTCGTTCGTTCTCGCGGCGGCGACGGCCACGCTCGAAGACGAACCGACGGCTCGCCCCCACGCCGACGCCGTTGAGTTCCGGATGGATCTCGCGGCCGCCCCCCTGTCGGCGCTGGACGACTACGACGGTGACCTGCCGATCATCGCCACCAACCGCGACCCCGCGGAGGGCGGCGAGGCCGCCGCCGACGAGACCGACCGTCTCGCCGTCATCGAGGCGGCGAGCGCTCACGACGCGGTCGTCGCGGTCGATATCGAGCTGTCGAGCCTCCGCGGGTCGGCGGGCGCGGAGGCGGCGGCGGCGGCCCGTGACCACGGCGCAAGCACAGTCGCATCGGTCCACGACTTCGAGGGGACCCCAGACGAGTCCCGGCTGTCGGATCTGCTCGCCGCCGCGGCCGATCATGGAGAGGTGGGCAAACTCGCGGTGACGGCGACCGATCGGGCCGACGCCCTCGCGCTCCTATCGGCGACACAGACGGCAACGGCCCGGGGCGACCGCGTAGCGACGATGGCGATGGGTGAGGCCGGCCGGCACACCCGGGCGGTCGCCCCATGTTACGGATCGAAGATCGGATACGCGCCCGTCGATCCGGCGGAGGCGACCGCCCCCGGGCAGTATGATCTGGCGACGCTTGCCAACCTGCTTGACCGTCTTGGCGTGCGCCCGGCGGACGACTGATCGGCAGGGTATAAATCCGTGGCGCGAATAGCCCGACACCATGTCCGATCCGAATCGGCGGGCACTCGTCGCCGTCGTCACAAGCGCCATCGGCGCGTTGTTCGGCGTCGCGGGTGTGGGACACGCATACCTTCGTGAGTGGGCGCGCGCGTTCGCGTGGTTCACGCTCGTCCTCGGAACGGGACTCCTCCTACTTGCGACGTTCACCGACCCAACGGCGGTCACGCTCGAAACGCTCCCGATCCGGGTAACCCTCCCGCTGACCGTCCTGCTTGCGGTCCATACTCTCGACGCCTACGCCGTTGCACGGCGGTCTCAGGCGTCCGGGTCGTCCACATCGGTCGCGGGCGATCCGGCCGCCGATTGTCCCTCATGTGGTCGCGAACTGGACCCGGAACTGTCCTTTTGTCCGTGGTGTGCCGGTTCCCGGAATCTCGAGAGTCCGGGGTAACCGCTCACGTTCGCAGGAAGTAGACCTGTTTCCGCGCGTCCTTGAAGCTGTACCGCGACCCGACGATGTCCGATTCCTCAAGTCGGTTCAGCGCGTAGCGAACCGTCCGGTCGGGCAGCAGCGATTCCTCGGCCAGTTGTCCCTGCGAGAGGGGTGACTCGCCTTCGAGAACCTTCGCGACGAGTTTCGCGCTCGGCGGCAGTTCGCTCAGTCGCTCGCGGTATTCTGTGGTGGTCAGCCTTTCGTCGCCAACAGAGTCCGTCACTGTGGTGCTCATACGGGTACGTTTTCGTCGGTAGTGGTAAAGGTTGTCTCCATACGTGTGCCAACACGGCAGACACCTTGTATGTGATTAATTGCACCGGGGGTTCGGGAGTCGACAGCGTGGTATCCAGTACGATTTTAACTTCGGACCGAGAGACGGAGAGCGTGAAAGGAGAGGAGTGGTATCAGGCCGACGAAGTCGCCAAAGAGTACGACGCCAAGCGGTTTTCCCGCGGTGGGCGTCTCATCGACCGCCGGGAAAAACGGGCCGTCCTCGAAGCCCTGAACCCCGTCGAAAACCGAAACGTGCTCGAAATCGCCTGTGGAACCGGGCGGTTCACGGTCATGCTGGCCGAACGGGGGGCCGACATCGTCGGACTCGACATCTCCTCGGCGATGCTCTCACAGGGCCGCGAGAAGGCCCGCTCGGCGGGTGTCCGCGACCACATCGAGTTTCTCCGTGGTGATGCCGCTCGACTCCCGTTCCCGGACGACCACTTCGACACCGTGTTTGCGATGCGCTTCTTTCATCTCGCCGACACGCCGGCGAAGTTTCTCGCCGAGATGTGCCGCGTCTCCAAGCGACAGGTCTTTTTCGATACGTTCAACGATCGAAGCACGCGTGTTCTCTACAACTGGCTGCTTCCGATGGGCTCCCGGCTCTACGGGCGGACGGAGGTCGAACGCCTCATCGACGGTGCGGGCCTAACACTCACCGACGCCAGCCACGACTTCGTCCTCCCTTACGGCTTCTACCGCAAGATTCCCAACCCGCTGGCTGGCGCGTTTCGAAACGCCGACACCACCGTCGGCGGAACGCCACTTGGGGACCTCCTCGCCTCCGTGTCGTACTGGTCTGCAACGGTTTGAGCCCTCGAAACCTTCCAAGTAGGAATCATTATAACGACGGAGTCGGTTGTCCGGGTATGGACCTATCGGTAGTGATACCGACGCTCAATGGCCGAGACCAACTCGTCGCCGGTCTCGATGCGTTGGCCACGCACGTCCCGGGGGCGGAGGTCATCGTCGTCAACGGGCCGTCGACGGATGGCACTACCGGGATGATCCGCGACCGCGACGACGTGGACGTGTTGATCGAGGTGTCGGCCCGCACGGCGACGGTCGCACGCAACGCCGGACTGGAGGCCGCGACCGGCGACGCGGTGGCGATCCTCCGTTACGACCTCGTCGTCGAACCGTCGTGGCTCGCCGGTGTCGAGGACGGGTTGGCGGAGGCGTCGGTCGTCACCGGACCCACCCACCGCACACTCGACGGCGGGATGACGACAGAGGAGTCCGAACGGCGGACGGTCGGGTCTCGGGAGGTGACCTACTTCAACGGCGGCAACGTGGCGTTCCGTCGGCCGGTGCTTGACGCACTCGACGGCTTCGACGAGTACCTCGAAACCGGCGGCGACCGCGACGCCGCACACCGACTCGCCGGCCTCGGCTACGGCGTCGCGTGGCGCTCTCAGATGGGGGTTCGACAGGAGTACTCCGCCGACGGTGGCGTCACCGGCAACCGCGGCGAGGAGTTCCGATTGCTCGCCTACCGACTGGTCAAAAACTACGGCGTGCGGCCGGCGGCGACCGGGACGGCCCGGCGTGCGGTCCGGGACGCCGTCGACGCCGGCTTCAAAGTGGTCCGTGGTGATCTCGACCCTACCGAGTGGTTTGCGACCGGCCGGGCCGTTATCGGGGGTGTCGGCCGCGGAACCGTCGATGGCTTTGTGGCCCGACTCCGGGATCGCTCGCCTGCACACAACCCTCACGGCACCTCAGACCGGGTGGACCGAGCGGTCACCCGTTACGACTGGCGCTGACCGAACGCGGTCGGTCACCCGATGTCGAGACACACGGTGTCGCCGACGGTGAGACCGAACCACTCCTCGCCGCGGCCGTCGTTGACGTCACACTCGACGTAGCCGTGGCTTCCGACGGTGACGAGCGGATCGCCGGGAGCGACAGCCGCGAACGTCTCCCCGACGGGAACCCGGTCGTCGTTCACTCGGATCGTCCCGCGGCCGTCGAGAACCGTTCCGGGGACGTTCGTGATGGCGTTGCCAAAGTCGTCGATGGCGAGAACCTCCCCTTCGGCCCGGTCGTTCTCGACACGCGCCTCGGGGAGTCGGAGACCGACGGTCGGTTCCGTCGGAGTCAGGCGGTTGAGGGAAGCGAGTGCGTCCGGACCAGCCGGCTTGACCGTCTCGTGGACCGTGGCCGCAAGCGGCGCGAACACATCCCGACCGTGGAAGGTGGTCGAGGTTGGGTCACCGGGGTCGGCGTGGTACCAGTCGATAGCCCCGTCGGTGTCGGCTGCGACCCGCCGTGCCGCCGGGAGCAAGAGTCCGTTGTCCGGCCCGACGAACGTGTGACCGGCTGCTGCCCCGACAAGCACGTCGCGGTCGGTGCCGACGCCGGGATCGACGACCGCGAGATGTGTCGCTAGGGGGAACGTGGGCCACGTTTCGCGGAGCCAGAACGCTGACTCCCGGATCGCTCCGCGGGGGAGGGTGTGGCTCACATCCACCAGCCGAGCGTCGCTCCGCCGCAGTATGACGCCTTTCATCGCGGCCGGGTACGGCGATCCGAAGTCGGAGGCGAGGGTGATCATCCGTTTGCGTCGGTTTCGCTCACCCGTTGGATTCGCCCGATCCCACCGATCTCCTCGATAACGCCGATAACGGGTTCGGGCACGAGGTGCCGCCACTCGTCGCCTTCGATCATCCGATCGCGGAGCTCCGATCCCTCAAGCACGTCGCGGTTGAACATCGGCGACTGGCGGACCTCGACCTCCGCTTCCTTGAACAACTGGATGACGAGTGGATTGTTGGAGTACGCCACATCGAAGGCGGGGGACATGCTCCGGACGTGGCTCGCCCAGACGGCGTTCCGGTCGAGGTCCTCGATCGGAACGACGTACGTCGTGAGATCGAACTCCGCGACGGCTTTCGTGACCATCATCACGCGCTCGCCGGCAGCAAAGGGATTGTGTCTGGTGTGTGAGTGGCCGGCGCTCCCGATACCGAGGACGAGTTCGTCCACCTCGGGGACGATTTCCTCGACCATCTGGTGGTGACCGTCGTGATACGGCTGGAACCGGCCGATGTAGAACCCCCGCATGGTCTTAGTACCGACGTACGTGCGCTCATTTATAAAATCGGCGAGTCGCCCGTCCGAATTACGCCGGTAGAACCGGTGAACGGGCCGTACTGTCGACACGACGGCACGGCAGATGGGGAGAAAGTATATCAGTTGCGCACCCTTCAGTTCGGGTAACGACACCGTTCTATGAACGACGACACGAACACGGACGAGCGTCTCACCGACGACGAGGAGCCTCGCTCCTCGGATACCCCTCGGGACGCCGGTGACGCCGGCGATAGCGAGGACCACCAGTCCTCGAACGGCCGGTCACAGTCCGGGATGGACGACCCGCCCGCCGACCCGGACGGGATCGACGAGTGGGAAGACGAGGTACCCACTCCGTCCGGTCCGGATCCGGACGACGGCACGGCCAACGAGTCGGACGAGGAGCGCTCCATCGACGACCTCGGAAGTGATGTCGAAATCGACGCCGAGATCGACGAGGACGCCGAGGACGATCTCCTCGGCGGCCTTCGGATCGACTCGACGGCCGAGATCGAAGTACCCGATCGCCTCGTTGACCAGGTGATCGGGCAGGAACACGCCCGCGACGTGGTCATGAAGGCGGCGAAACAGCGCCGCCACGTCATGATGATCGGCTCGCCCGGGACGGGCAAATCGATGCTCGCGAAGGCGATGAGCGAACTGCTTCCCAAAGAGGAACTGCAGGACGTTCTCGTCTACCACAACCCCGACGACGGCAACGAGCCGAAGGTCCGAACGGTCCCCTCGGGCAAGGGCGACCAGATCGTTGAGGCCCACAAGGAGGAAGCACGCAAGCGCAACCAGATGCGCTCGTTCCTGATGTGGATCATCATCGCCATCGTGCTCGGGTACTCGCTCATCATCGCCGGGAACATCCTTCTCGGCATTCTCGCGGCCGGGATCATCTACCTCGCGTTCCGCTACGGGTCGCGTGGTTCGGACGCGATGATTCCGAACCTCATCGTCAACACCGCCGAGCAACAGACGGCACCGTTCGAGGACGCCACCGGTGCCCACGCCGGCGCGCTCCTCGGTGACGTCCGCCACGACCCCTTCCAGTCCGGCGGCATGGAGACGCCGTCTCACGACCGCGTCGAACCGGGGGACATCCACAGGGCGAACAAGGGTGTGTTGTACATCGACGAGATCAACACGCTCGATGTCCGCTCCCAACAGCATCTCATGACCGCGATCCAGGAGGGCGAGTTCGGGATCACGGGCCAGTCCGAGCGCTCCTCGGGTGCGATGGTCCAGACCGAACCGGTCCCCTGTGATTTCGTCATGATCGCCGCCGGGAACCTCGACGCCATGGAGAACATGCACCCCGCGCTCCGCTCGCGGATCAAGGGGTACGGCTACGAGGTCTACATGGACGACACCATCGAGGACACCCCGGAGATGCGGCGAAAGTACGCCCGCTTCATCGCCCAAGAGGTCGAAAAGGACGGCCGCCTCCCCCACTTCACAGACGAGGCGATCAAGGAGCTCATCCTCGAGGCGCGCCGCCGCGCCGGCCGGAAGGGCCACCTCACCCTCGAACTCCGGAACCTCGGCGGACTGGTCCGTGTCGCCGGCGACGTTGCCCGCGCCGAGGACGCCGACTACACCACCCGGGACCACATCCTGCAGGCCAAGGGCCGGTCCCGGAGCATCGAACAACAGCTCGCCGACGACTATATCCAGCGACGCAAGGATTACGAACTCCAGGTTTCCGACGGTTACGTTGCGGGCCGCGTCAACGGACTGGCCGTCATGGGCGAGGACTCCGGCATCGTTCTCCCGGTGATGGCCGAGGTGACGCCCTCGCAGGGACCGGGTGAGGTCATCGCAACCGGCCAACTGAAGGAGATGGCACAGGAGGCCGTGTCGAACGTCTCCGCCATCATCAAGAAGTTCTCCGACGAGGACATCACCCAGAAGGACATTCACATCCAGTTCGTGCAGGCCGGCGAGGGCGGTGTCGACGGCGACTCCGCCTCCATCACCGTCGCCACGGCGGTCATCAGCGCGCTTGAAGGCGTCGGCGTCGACCAGTCGCTGGCGATGACCGGGTCGCTCTCGGTCCGCGGTGACGTTCTCCCGGTCGGCGGCGTCACGCACAAGATCGAGGCCGCCGCCAAGACCGGCTGTGACCGGGTTATCATCCCCGAGGCCAACACGCAGGACGTGATGATCGAAGACGAGTACGAGGAGATGATCGAAATCATCCCCGTCAGCCACATCAGCGAGGTTCTCGAGGTTGCCCTTGAGGGTGAACCCGAAACGGACTCGCTGGTCGACCGGTTGAAGACGATCACCGGATCTGCGCTCGATAAGCAGAGCGTCAACCAAGGTCCGAGCAGTCCCAGCCCGCAGTAGTCGTGCCGGAGTGGACGGCGTTTGCCGGCTTCGTCGGCGTCGTCCTCGCCGGACTGCTTCTTCTCGCGCGCGTTTCCGCCGACGTCACCGACACGCCGGAGTATCCGGCAACGCTCACCGACCGTGTCGGCCCGACCACCCCGACGGCCCGGCGGCCGGCGACACCGCCGACGCGTCCCTCGGCCGGGGTGTTGTTCGCGAACGTCGTCGTCTCACAGGGATTTTTTGCAACCGTGTTGCTGGTCGGGGCGTGGTACGCGTCGATTCCGGCGTCGGCTGTCGGGCTCGCTCCCGACGCCGTCTCCCCCCTACCGATTGTGGTCGGTCTCGGCCTCGGTGTGGCCCTCCACGCCGCCAACACGGTCGGCTCCCGTGTCGGCGAGCGCTTCGGTCTCGGCGACTCGGCCGCGCTCAGGCGTGCGATGGCGCCCGACTCGGCGCCCGGGTGGGTCGTGTTGTTTGCCGTTGTTCTGCCACTGGTCGCAGGCTTCGAGGAACTCCTCTTTCGGGGCGTGCTGATCGGAGTCTTCGCGGCGGGATTCGGTGTCTCGCCGTGGGTTCTCGCCGGTCTCTCGTCGGTCGCGTTCGCCCTCGGTCACGGCGCGCAGGGACGGGTCGGCATCGCCGTCACCGGGGTTCTCGGGTTCGTTCTCGCGATGGCGTTTATCCTCACGGGAAGTCTGGTGACGGTCGTCGTCGCCCACTACCTCGTGAACGCCCTAGAGTTCGCGGTCAACGAGTGGCGCTAGGCCTCAACGTCGCGGAGCCGCTCGGCGACCGAGAGTGGTGTGGCGCCCGGGCCGGTGATCCGGTGGTCGGGGATGAAAAGTGGGGTCGGATTCGACCGGAGCGCGGTCTCGACCGTGTTGAGGTCGGCCTCCGCATCGTCGTCGAGGCCGGCCAATCGCGCCAACCGCCCGACTCCGACAGTCTCGCCGTACGGCACCGTCCGAACGGCCTCCAGTACTTCTCGTTGCGCCGTCGGGACGGTGAGCGCGACTGTCACGTCGTCGAAATGGTCGGACGCCCCGTCGAGGTAGCCGAAAACACGATCCAAAAGCGGGTGATCAGGGTCGGCGTCGGCCGGTGGCGCCTCCGGAAAGGAGACGCTGATGACCCGCCCGCCGACGACGCCGATCTGGATCGACCGTCCTAACGTCGCCGACTCGCGTGCGTGGATTCCGTCCATGGGGGAATATGGACCGGTTCGGTCAAAAGTAGGACGCAAGCCTTATGTGCAGATACGTCCGTTAGTGTACAATGATGGACGCTAATGGTGAAGACTTGAACCCCGAGGTCCGCTCGATACTGGCGGCCGCGCGCGACCGCCCCGGCGGCACGGAACGCGTTTCGGTCGACGTCCGGCCGTTGTCGGTGGCGATCGACGCGGCCGAGGCCGATGGGCGGATACCGGTGATCGCGGAGGTGAAACCGACGAGTCCCACGACGGAGGGCCGTTGCGACGACGACCCAGCCGACCTCGCACGGGCGATGGTCGACGGCGGGGCCATGGCGATTTCGGTGTTGACCGAACCGGACCACTTTGGCGGGTCGGCGGACGCACTGACCCGCGTCCGGGAGGCGGTCGATGTGCCGGTGCTTCGCAAGGATTTTATTTTGCGTGAGTCCCAACTCGACCTCGTGGCGTCGGATCTGATCCTGTTGATCGCACGGTTCGTCGACGATCTCGACGGACTCCTCTCGGCCGCCGAGAACCGGGGGTTCCAGCCCCTCGTCGAGGTTCACACCCGCAAGGAACTCGACCGCGCCGTGGCGGCCGGTGCGGACCTGATCGGCGTCAACAACCGGGACCTGGCCCGACTCGAGGTCGACCTCGACACCTTCGAGTCGCTCGCGCCGGCGGCCCCGGACGACGTGACGCTGATCGCCGAAAGCGGGATCGGTTCGATCGACGACGTGGAACGGATGCGGTCTGCGGGGGCCGACGCCCTGCTGATCGGCAGTGCGATAATGGACGGCGACGTGACTGCGAACGTGCGGCGACTCACGACACAGCAATGAGCTCTCACACAGGCAAGTTCGGCGAGTACGGTGGACAGTACGTTCCCGAGGCGCTGATGCCCGCCATCGAGGAACTGGAAGACGCGTACGAGCGGTACGTTCTCGACAACGAGGACGGCTTTATGAACGAGTTCCGGCAGCGATTGGCCGACTTCGGTGGGCGGCCGACACCGCTCCAGTACGCCGATCGGCTCTCGGAGCGGTACGACACCGACGTCTATCTCAAGCGCGAGGACCTCCTCCACGGGGGCGCACACAAACTGAACAACGCGCTCGGGCAGGTTCTCCTCGCGAAGTATATGGGCAAAGACCGGATCATCGCCGAAACGGGGGCCGGGCAACACGGCACCGCGACGGCGATGGCGTGTGCCCACCTCGGGATGCCCTGTGAGGTGTATATGGGCCGGCGCGACATCAACCGCCAACGGCCCAACGTCTTCAGGATGCGCCTCAACGGCGCGGAGGTCACTCCCGTGACGGTCGGCCGCGGCACGCTGAAGGAGGCTATCAGCGAGACGATGCGTGACTGGGCCGAAAACGTCGAACACACCCACTACGTCATCGGCTCGGTCGTCGGCCCCCACCCGTTCCCGGCGATGGTCCGTGACTTCCAACGCGTCATCTCCGAGGAGGCCCGCGAGCAGATGCGCGACCGGGCCGGCTGCCTCCCCGACTCTGTTCTGACGTGTGCCGGCGGCGGGTCGAACACGATGGGGTTGTTTGCGGAGTTCATCGACGACGAGGAGGTCGACCTCTACGCCGTCGAGGCCGGCGGCAGCAGTCTCGCCGTGGATGCGGAGGAGGGGGTCGCTCCTAATTCGGCGACGCTATCGACCGGTACGGATGGTGTTCTCCATGGCTCCCGGACCCGCGTTCTGCAGGACTACGACGGCCAGATCATGGAGTCACACAGCGTCTCTGCCGGTCTCGACTACGCCGGCGTCGGCCCGGAACTCGCAGATCTGGTGGACCGTGGCCGTGTCACCGCCGTCAACGTCGACGACGACAACGCGCTCGAAGGGTTCCACCGCCTCTCACAACTGGAGGGCATCATCCCCGCCTTGGAGTCGGCCCACGCGCTGAGTTACATCGAGAACAACCGCGACGAGTTGGGTGACGTGATCCTACTCAACATCTCCGGCCGGGGCGACAAGGACCTCGAAACGGTTCTGGAGGAGACCCACGGCCGGGACATCGAGAACGCACCCGACATCGAGACGTTCGGCGCGACGGGGGGGTTCCAGTGAGCTCCATCGCCGAGGCTTTCGCCGACGGGCCGGCGTTCGTTCCCTACCTCGCGGCCGGCGACCCGGACTACGAATCCTCGCTTACCTACGTCGAGGCGTTGGAACGGGGCGGCGCGGACGTGATCGAACTCGGCCTCCCGTTCTCCGAGCCCATCGCCGAAGGGCCAACGATCCAGAGCGCAATCGTGCGTGCCCTCGAAGCGGGGATGACCCCCACGCGATACTTCGAGTTCGTCGCCGATCTCGACGTCGATGTCCCTCTGGTGTGTATGACCTACTACAATCTGATCGCGCAGTTCGGCGACGACGGCGAACGCGGGCCGGAAGCATTCGTGCGTCGTGCCGCCGAGACGGGTATCGACGGGTTCGTCGTCCCGGACCTTCCCGCGGAGGAAGCCGGACCGCTCCGGGAGGCCTGTGACGAGTACGGCTGTGAACTCGTGTTTATCATCGCACCCACGACCCGCGGCGAGCGCTTGGAGCGGATCATGTCGCAGGTGTCGGGCTACGTCTACGTGCAGGCCCGTCTCGGCACGACTGGGGCTCGGACCGCTCTTTCGGACCGCACGGCAGAGAGCCTCGAACGGATTACCGACTGGGACGTGCCCAAGGCGGTCGGGTTCGGTATCTCGACGGGCGATCACGCACAACGGGTGATCGAGGCCGGGGCCGACGGCGTTATCGTCGGGTCGGCGCTCGTCGACATCGTCGCACAGGGCGTTGAGCGCGGCGATCCGGCCGTGACGGTCGCGGACCGATTGGAGGGCAAAGCCCGCGAACTCACCGAAGGCGCCCTCCGCGGGATGCCGGCGGCGGACGGCGGACCGCATCCGGAACGTACATAAGCACCACTGGTACAGGGTAACACATACTGATGAACACGGGAACACGCGCGCGCCTCCATCGCATCTCGACGGACGACCGCTACCTCATCGTCCCCATGGACCACGGCATCACGATGGGGCCGGTGAAGGGACTGGTCGACATCGAATCGACCATCGACGCCGTGACCGGCGGCGGCGCCGACGCGGTCCTCACACAGAGGGGGGTCGCCCCGCGCGTCCACGACAACCAGAACGGCTCGGGGTTCATCGCCCACCTCAACGGCTCGACGACCATCGGACCGGACGAAGCCGACAAGCGTATGACCGGCAGCATCGAGGCGGC
>NZ_JAQCNJ010000055.1 GCF_028275055.1 Haloplanus sp. | reverse complement strand
GGCAAGGGCGTCCGCGTCATCGGCGATCAGGTGACCGCGGCGGAGGCCAAGGCGTACCTCCGGGACTCCGACTACGACCGTGTCGTTCTGGAAGAACGGCTCGTCGGCGAGGAGTTCACAGTCCAGGCGTTCGTCGCGAACGACGAGGTTCGGGTGACGCCTGCGGTACAGGATCACAAGCGTGCCTACGAGGGCGACGAGGGGCCAAACACCGGCGGGATGGGGAGCTACAGCGACGCCGACTCCGCGCTCCCGTTTATGAACGCGGCCGACTACGACGCGGCCGTCGAGATTTTGGAGGCGACGGTCGACGCCCTCCCCGAGTACACGGGGGTTCTTTACGGCCAGTTCATGCTGACCGCCGACGGCGTGCGTGTTGTCGAGTTCAACGCCCGGTTCGGCGACCCCGAGGCGATGAACACCCTTCCGATCATGGAGACGCCCGTTCTCGACGTACTGACCGCGGCCCGGGATGGCTCGCTTCCGGAGCTCTCCTTTGCGCCGCGTGCGACCGTCTGTAAGTACGCCGTGCCCGCGGGCTACCCCACCGATCCCGAGGCCGGCTCTCGGATCGAGGTCGACGAGGCGAGTGTCGCCCGGGCCGCCGAGGGAACGGATGGTGACGCCCTCCTCTTTTACGCGAGCGTCGATGCCCGCGACGACGGCCTCTACACCACCACCTCGCGGGCCTTCGCCGTCGTCGGCGTCGCGGGAACCATCGCCACCGCCGAGCGCATCGCCGCGGACGCGCTGTCGGCCGCCGGTGACGGACTGCGGGTCAGACACGATGTCGGGACGCGGTCGCTCGTCCAACGGCGCATCGACCACGTTGCGGACCTGCGCGACTGAGGCGAGTGTCGGCCGCCGGTGGCGGGATACGCGACGCGTCATAAACCTTTATTTCGACGTGTCTCGTCGTCCTGTCAATGGCAACGCTACGGGAATCGCTCGATGATTTCGTCGACGGTGTCGACCGGTTGTTTCTGTTCTCCCCGTCGGCGTCGTACTACGAGCGGTTCGCAGACGGCGACGTCGAACTGACGGTTGTCGCCGCCGAAAACACCGTCAACGCGGACGCCTTTGTCGAACTGCCCCTGACCTTCGACAACGTCCGTGACCGAGTCAAGTTCGGCATCGAGGGGGCGATGGATCGGGGGTTCGTCACGGAGGGCGACACGGTTGCCTGCTCGGTGTCGGTGTTCGACGACGACCCGGACAGCCTGCTTCGGGTCCGAGTCGACGACTCCGTTCGCTCCGGCGTCTACGATCTGTTCACCGACTCCAGAGCCGATTCGGGGGTCGTTCGCGACGTGTTCGACGTGGCCATCGGTCTCGGGAAGAAAGGGCAGAAGGGTAAGCCCGTCGGCGCACTCTTCGTCGTTGGCGACGCAGGCAAGGTGATGAACAAGTCCCGGCCGCTTTCATACAACCCCTTCGAGAAATCTCACGTCCACGTCGGCGACCCCATCGTGAATGTGATGCTCAAGGAGTTCTCCCGGCTTGACGGCGCGTTCGTCGTCTCCGACTCGGGGAAAATCGTCTCGGCGTACCGGTATCTCGAACCCTCCGCCGAGGGTGTCGACATCCCGAAAGGGCTGGGTGCGCGCCACATGGCCGGCGGGGCGATCACCCGTGACACCAACGCCATCGCCATCGTTCTGTCGGAGTCAGACGGGATGGTCCGGGCGTTCAAGGCCGGAAATCTCATTCTGGAGATCGACCCGGAGGAGTACTGAGATGCAGGGCGGTCCGATCGGTCGCGTCGTCACGGCCGTGCCGCTCCGTCTCTGGTTCGCGTTCGCGACTGCCGTCACCGGTCTCGTTCTGGGTTGGCTGGCCCGTCTTCTCACCGGCCGGTTGCTCAGGCGGGCGGGGGTCCCGGTCGTCATCGAGGGGACGACCTTCGAGCGGACGGCCCGCGAGTTCGGGACCTCGACCGTCGCTATCCTCGCGGCCATCGCCGGCTACTTCGTTTTCGGCATCGGGCTGTTTGCCGCCATCGGCGTCGCCGACGTCGATTACGTCGCACAGTTCTGGAACGCCGTCGCCGGCTTTCTCCCGCGACTCTTTGTCGCCGTGATCGTTCTCATCGTTGGGGTGGTGGTCGGTGATAAGGCAGAGCTACTCGTTTCCGAGCGGTTCCGGGGAGTGAAACTCCCACAGACCGGCGTTCTTCCCGTGGTAGCCAAGTACAGTGTCTTTTATTTGGCCGCGCTGATCGCCCTCGGACAGGTCGGTGTCGCCACCGCCGCGCTCATCATCCTGCTCGGAGCCTACGTCTTCGCCTTGGTCTTTCTCGGCGGCCTCGCCTTCCGACACCTGCTCTCGGCCGGCGCGGTCGGCACCTACCTCCTCCTCCGCCAACCGTACACCATCGGCGACGAGATCCGGATCGGCGACGTTCGGGGCATCGTCCAGGAGATGGACCTGTTTGTCACACACGTCGAAACCGACGGCGAGGAACACGTGTTCCCGAACAGCAAGGTGTTCACCGACGGGTTCGTCCGCATTCACTCCTGACCTCGACCACGCCCGCCAACGCCGTTCTCCGCTGGCCGCGCCGGCACGCCGGCGACGGTGGTGTCCGGGGGCACGTCCTCGACGACCAGCGAGTTGGCCGCGACCGTCGCGTCCGCGCCCACCTCCACGCCCGGCAGAACCACCGCACCGGCGCCGATCATCGCCCGTTCGCCGATCACCACCTCGCCCGTCCGGTACTCGTCCTGCAGAAACTCGTGACAAAGCAGTGTCGCGTCGTACCCGACGATGGCGTCGGCTTCGAGCGTCACGAGTTCCGGCCAGAACACGTCGGGCGTCGCCTCCAGTCCGATCGCCACACCGGAGCCGACGGTCGCACCGAGCCGTCGGAGCAACCAGTTTTTCGCCCGCAGGCTCGGCGAGACGCGGATCAGCCAGACGACGAGATAGTTCACCGTCACCCGGATCGGGTGGCGTATCTCTGTCCACCCCCACAACGAGTTTCGCGGCCCATTGGTCGGGGTGCGGTCGAGGCGGTTGTGTCGCCGGTCGGCAGCCGAGTCGTCCGGACGGGTCACGCGTTCGATTCGCGGCCCGCCGTCTTCAACCTCACCCCGGCCGCGTCGGTGGCCCCCGCCCGAGGTGCTTCGAGACGTACGGGCCGTCCTGGTGGTAGCCCAACTTCTCGCGGTAGTACCGCCGGACGCCGATCCCGCTGATGACACTCACCTTGCCGTACCCGGCCTCGGCCGCCAACTCCTCGGCACGCTCCAACAGGCGACGACCGTAGCCGCGGTGTTGCCAGTCGCCCCCGTCGCCGTTTTCGCCGTTGCCGGTCTCGCGGATGCCGGCCTCGCTCCCGTACACGTGGAGTTCCCGCACGAGTGCGGCGTCGTCGAGTTCGCGCCGGATGGGGCCGTTCGGGAACCGCAAACGACAGAACCCGATCAGTAGATCCGCCTCGGGGTCCTCGACACTGAGAAAGTGTTCGGTGCCGCCGCCGGCCTCGTAGGTGGTCACGCCGAGTTCGAGCCGGTCGGGATCCGGGTCGGCGTCGTTGTGACCGACCTCGCGGGCACGAATATCCCGGGGGGTGATCCCCTTCTTTTCGGCCCGCCCTTCGGCCAGTTGCCGCAGGTTCGACTTCCAGACACCGGCGTCGATGTGGTCGGCAGGGATATCCCGCTGGACCCGTTGCAGGCGGGTGTATTTCGGGATGAGACCCATCACCTCGGCCACAAGGTCGGCGGCCTGGTCGTTGGAAAGCGGGTCGAACTCGTCGCGTCGCCACCGGTCGTAGATGCGGGTCCCCCGGACAACGAGGGTGGGGTAGATCTTCAGATAGTCCGGCCGCCACCGCGGGTCCTCGAACAGTTGTCGGAAGTCCTCCAGACACATCTCCTCGGTCATCCCCGGTTGGCCGGGCATCATGTGGAAGCCGATCTTGAACCCGGCGTCGCGCAGGCGGCGGTTGGCGTCGATCGACGCCTGCACGCCGTGGCCACGGTGCATCTCGCGGTTGATCCGCTCGTATGTGGTCTGGACACCCACCTCCACTTTCGTCCCCCCGAGTCGGAGCATCCGGTCGATCTGCTCCGGCCCACACCAGTCCGGTTTGGTCTCGAAGGTCGTACCGATATTCCGGACGGCGGCCGTCTCGTTGTCGGCGATCACGTCCTCCAGATACCGGAACTCGGGGTCCGCTTCGGCGAAGCTCCGCCCCTCCGCCGGGTTCGGCGTCGAGTCGGTGTCGTACTCGTTGAGCGCCTGCAACGCTCGCTTGACGAACCACTCCTGGTAGTCGTGGCTTCGGGCGGTCATCGTCCCACCCATGAGGATGAGTTCGACCTTGTCGACGGGGTGGCCGATGTGTCTGAGCTGTTCGAGCCGCAGGGTCACCTGTCCGTACGGGTCGTAGTCGTTCTGCTCGCCCCGCGCCGCGGCGGGTTCGTGGCCCGTGTAGCTCTGGGCGCTGTCGAACTCCGAGGCCGGCCCGCCGGGACAGTAGAGGCATTTCCCGTGTGGGCACATGTGTGGTGCGGTCATGATCGCCACGGGCGAGACGCCCGAGGCGGTACGGACGGGTTTGCGCTGGACGACCGATCGCACCTCGTCCCGCCGGTCGTCGGGTGCATGCCGGAGAATGTGTGTGTTTTTCGGCACCTTCGCCGCCGAGTGCGTTGAGCAGGCGTCGAGTTTCGCGGCTTCGAGATCGTCGCGCCCCACCTCGCCGTCGAGGATGCGTTCAACGAGGGTCTCACAGACGCGCTCGAACGCCTCGCTGTGTTCCGGTTCGGGATCGGAGTCCGTGCTCACTGGTCGGTCCTCCCGGTGCCCGTCATTCGGTCACGAATCGTCGGGTCGCGGAGTTAAGGGTGTCGCTCCGCCCGATCAGGCCAGCCGGTCGGTCGCGGCGTCGATAACCGCGTCGACGGCGTCGTCGCGGCGGCCGGAAAGGAACTCGATGCGACCGTCGCGGACGCTCGCGGCGGTGATACCGGCGTCGGCGACGCGCTCCGCGGCGTCGGCGGCGACACCTCGTACGTCGAGGCCACGGTCGTCGCGGAGGTAGAGTTCGTCCGTGCCGACACCCACCGTCAGGTGGTCATCATTGGCGCTTCGGCGGCGGTGAAGCGCGTCGATCAGCAGCGCCGTCGGCGGGAAGTCGAAGCTGTGTGTGTAGGCGTCGGTGTCGAGAACGTCGACGGTCACGTCGCCCGCCCGCCGGTCGAGGTTGGCGGTCGCGGTGTCGATTTCCTCATCGAGTTTCTGCCGGAACTGCTCGCTGATGTGGCCGGCCAGTCCGCCGGCGTCGTCGAACAACAGATCCGTGATGAGTTCGCGCTTGTCCTCGTAGGACTGGTAGTACGCCTCCAGCGCGATCGCCTCGCGGAGTTCGCGTGTCCGGTCAGCGTTGTAGCCGGCGTCGGCGGCGAGGTCAGTGAACGTCTCTGGCGTCTCGCCCCAGTAGGAGATGGCCGGCAGGTGTGCGAGGTCGTCGCTGACGTCGGGGGTAACCGTCGCCGCCAGCGTCGCCGCGAGCGACCCCGTCGAGAGGTCGGCCGCGTCTGCGCCCGCGAGCCCGGGGTTGACGATGGCGTCGCAGTCCTCGGCCACGGCCGCGTCGGCAACCTCGGCGTCGACGACGACCCGCTGAGCGCCGTAGATGCCGAGCAGTCCCAGCCCATCGCTGGATTCGACCGTACTGCCCGTCCCGACGAGCAACACCAGCGGGAGCTTCTCGTCGTGTCGGTCGCGGTCCTGCAACATCCGCGTCACGTCGTTGGTCGCGTCGTCCATGTCGTAGACGGCGTCTTCAAGGGGTCGTCGCGTGAAGTAGTGATACTCCGCCTCGGCGGCGGCGTGTTCGTCCCGAATCAGCGGCAAAACGGCTCGCTCGACGGCCGCGCCGGCGACGTAGCCGTCGGCCGTCGCGGCGTGACGGACCACCACGGGCCGGGACTCGAGTATCGCACGCCGGATCGTCTCCGCCGCGTCGAGAAGGGCGTCGTCGACGGCGTCGATGGCGTCGTGATCGCCCAGTTCGGTCACCGACTCGGGGCGGGCCTCGGCCGTCAGCGCGTCGGCGAGTCGCTGCTCGACGGCCGCCGCGTCCTCGCCGTCGAGCACCGAGAGCGCCTCGGTCTCGACCTGCAGTTCGTCGTAACGCCGCTCAACCTCGCCGTCGAGGCGGACCACGTTTCCGACCTCGACCTCGGGATAGGCGCGAACGCCGGCCTCGACAAACGCCGCGCAGTCGATGACACCCGTGTCGTCCCGGAGTTCGAACACCGTCGGACCGCTGGTCTGCCGGATACTGACGATTTCGCCTTCGAGGCCCACCGTCTCGCCGATGTGATCGTCGAGCGTGGCGGCGTCGACGTGTTCGTGTGCGCCGGTCACGTCGTTTTCGCCTCCGTTCTCGTTCCCGTCTCCGTGCGCCCGGTCGGCGTCGTGGTCCTCCGTCGCCACCGCCGCGGTCGAGCCGTTGCCACGGTCGCCGTCGGCGACGTCGACATCGTCGGCCTCCGGTGTCGCCGTTGTCCCTGTGCGCGCGCTCCCGCGGTCGGCCTCCTCGGCCTCGTCGTCCCCGTCGTTCCGGGCCGTTGGCGTCTTTCGGACGGGACCGTCGTCGTCGTCGTCGTCGGACTCGATCGGCTCACCGTCCGCATCACCGTCGGGGTCGTGGACCTGCGCGCCACGGAACTCGCCGTCCGACTGTCGTTTCGACCACGCGAGGTCGACGTTGCCGTTGTCGCGAACGTTTTTCACCTGGACGAACACCGTATCGCCGGCGTCCCAGTCGAGACTCTCCAACCGACGGTCGAGTTCGCTCCGGTGGAGCAGCCCGGTCACACCGGGCGAGAGGTCGACGAACACGCCGAAGTCGGCGAATCCGTCGACCGTCCCTTTGTAATACCGCCCCGATACCAGCTGGTCCGGGCTGGAACCGCGGAAATCAAACCAGACGTCTTCTTCGTGGGTGATCCAATCCATTGATACAATGGAGTGGCCACACCCTAAAACGATTGTCGAAACTGTTCGACCGCCGATACCCTGTCAGATGATGTACCACGCCCGCAACAGGGTGGTTAGAGCGCCGACACCACCGAAGCCGTAGCCAAAGAGCAGGGTTGCCGGGAGTGTGCCGGTGAGACTCGCCCGCCATCGGGTCGTGTCGTGGATGGTCGCGAGTCCGATCACGAGCAAGGCGGCCCCGTACAGACAACACGCCGCCCGGAGTCCGGGGACCGGAACGGCGGCGAGCGGACAGGGTGCGGTCGCGTAGCCGAGTACCTGCACCGTCTCGCTCACCCCCGCCCGGTCACGGACGACGATCATCAACGCGATGGTCTGGAGCGCCGCCAGCAGGTGGAGGATCGCCGGTGCGATCAGCACGCCGACCAGAAGGATGGTGACGCCGGCGCGGATCGGACCGCTCACCGGAAACCGACCCGGATCGACCACCGCGAGGAGGACGGCGTAACCGACCGCCATCACGACGGCGAAGACGAGTCCCGGCGCCTGATCGCCGGCCGCGACCCCGTTATCGAAGAAGCGTCGCGGTCGCGTCACCACCTCGAGCCACGCGCGGGCGATGCCGCGCGGTCCGCGATCCCGTCCCCCGCTAGGGTTTTCGACCCACGTCGTCACGGTGCGATGTGGGCGGCCGCCGGTCAAATGGGTTCTGGTCCGGCGGCCGACACGGCGTTCGCCAGACCGTCGCCGTCGCCCTTTGCTCGGAAGGCCATCCGGTGGTCACACCCACGACGAACGGTCGAAGGTTTCGTATCACCGGGGAACAAGCATAATTGGCGAACACGAACGGGGCACCGCGACCGACTGTGGCGTGTCGTCCCGTCGTCAGCCACCGACGTTCTGGCCGCTCTCGAACGTTTCCGTATCGGGCTCGATCGTCGCGTACTCGACGACCCGGCGGCCAAGCGTCACGACCCTGTCCTCAATGTCGTTGTCGACGAACTCGCCGCCGTCGAACGACGACGACGCGCGAGGGACCGCGGCTTGGTGGGGAAGCACCCACGCGTCGAGTGCGCGACACACAGAACGGAGGTGATCGAGCGCAGTGATGGGAAAGGCCCCGCCGGCGACGCCGAGCAATCCCACGGTCTTCCCCCCGAACTCGTCGAACCCGCAGTGATCGAGGGCGTTTTTCAACACCCCCGAGTACGATCCGTGGTACATCGGCGTTCCGAGCAGTACCGCGTCCGCCTCCCGGACGCGTCGGGTGAACGCGACGCTGTCACCCTGCCCGTCGACGTCGGGGTTTAGTGGTGGCAACTCGAACGCCCGGAGGTCGAGCAGTTCGGCGTCCCCGCCGGTCGATTCGGCGGCGTCGAGAGCGCGGTCAAGCGCCGTCCGCGTGTAACTCTCTGCCCGGAGGCTCCCGGCTATCGCGACGATGGTGGCCATATCGGATCGTCGACGCCGACAAACAAAATTGCCGGGGTGACCCCCGCCTCACCACTCCAGTCCGCCGTTGACGCCGAGTACCTGCCCGGTCATGTAGTTGGCGTGGTCGCTCGCGAGAAACCTGACGATGCCGACGATGTCCTCCGGGTCGGCGAACCGGTCCAGCGGAATCTTCTTTCGGATGTTGTCTTGGACGCGTTCGGGAACCTTCTCCAGCATATCGGTTCTGACGAACCCGGGTGCGACGCAGTTGGCGGTCGCCCCGTCCGAGGCGAGTTCGAGCGCGAGCGTCCGCGTGAACGCGAACAGGCCACCCTTCGATGCGGCGTAGTTGGCCTGTCCGTAGTTTCCCTGTTGCCCGACGACACTCGAGATGTTGATGAGGCGACCGTGGTCGCCCGACCGAATATCCTCAAAAAAGGCTTTCGTGCAGTTGAACGTCCCCCCGAGGTTCACGTCGATCACCTGCTCCCAGTCCTCGTGGCTCATATCCTCGAACTTCCGGTCGACGGTGATGCCGGCGTTGTTGACGAGAACGTCGACAGCACCCAATTCCTCGCGGACCTCGGCGGCCATCCCCTCGACCGCGGCGGCGTCCGAGACGTCGGCCTGTACACAGATTGCGTTCTCGCCGCTCTCCTCGATGGTCTTCTTGACGCGTTCGGCCGCCTCCTCGGAGCTTCGGTAGTTTACAGCCACGTCCGCACCGCACCGGGCGAGTTCGAACGCGATGGACCGCCCGATCCCACGTGATGACCCCGTGACGACACAGGTGTGGCCGGCCAATGGACGAGGGTTTAGCGGGTCCAGTTGCGAGGTGGTTTCTGACATACATGTGCCATTGTGTGGTAATGGGTGTTAACTATTGGCGACGGGCCTCCGACCCGACCGCGACACGACACGCCTGGACGTGCCGGTTCCGACGGCGGTGACACCGGCCTATACGTGGCTGTGGGTTCAATCAGGTGTTATGACGAACGAGTCGAGCGCCGGCACGGCAGACACGATGCGGGCACGCGCCGACAACAGCGGACCGGTGCTCTGGCTTCTGATGCGTACGGACCGGCTTCTCCTTGTCGCCGGCCTCACACTCCTCGTTTTCATCGGGTTCGTGGTCGTTGTCGACGCCGTCGTCCCTTCGTTTGCCGCCCGCGTCGAGTCGAGCGATCCGATCGAAACGATCTTCTCGACGATGATCGGCGTCGTTGTCACCGGCACGACACTCGTCGTCACGATCGGACAACTCGTTCTCACACAGGAGAACGGTCCTCTCGGCGATCAGCGCGGGCGCATGGACGGCACGATGGCGTTCCGACGGGACCTCGAGACGCTTCTCGGTTCGCCGGTGCCCGCGGAGCCGGCGGCCTTTTTGAGCGTTCTGCTCGGTGCCGTTGCGGACCGCTCCCGGACTCTCCAGGAGTCGGCCGACACCGCCGGAACCGATCCCGACCTTCGAGGGGAAATAAACGCGTTCACCGAGGGCACCGTCGAGAACGCGGCCGACGTGCGTGGACGGCTCACAGACGCGGAGTTCGGGAGCTTCGACGTGTTGTTTGCCGCGCTCGATTTCGACTACGGGCCGAAACTCGTTCGGATCGAGCGCATCGTCGACACCCACGACGACCTCACTGCCCACCAGCGCGGCCTGTTGGACGATCTGACGACGGCCCTGTCGTTGTTCGGGCCCGCCCGCGAGCACATCAAGACGTTGTACTTCCAGTGGGCCCTGATCGAACTCTCGAGACGGATCCTGTATGCGGCGGTGCCGGCACTGGTCGTCGCAAGCGTCACCCTCGTCGGCGTCGATGCCGGCACGGCACCCGGGAGTACGCTCGGTGTCGACCACCTCGTCGTCGTCGTCGGCGGGGCACTCGCCGTGACGCTCGTGCCGTTCATACTCTTTATCTCCTACATCCTCCGGATTCTCACCGTTGCCAAGCGGACCCTCGCAATCGGGCCGCTGGTTCTTCGCGACTCGTGATACCGGCCCGGAGGCGGCGACTCGCCGCCTCCGAGGCCGTTGCCTGACCGGCTCGAAAACCGCGACCTCTACCTGCGATCGCGGCGTCGTCGCCGGAAGGGTATCTATACTGATAATTTGGCCGGAGTGACCCGGCGACAGGTTTTATTGTGGGAACTGGTAACGGGTCACCATTCGCCCGACGCGAAACAACACGACCGGGACGCCGAACTCATGACCGACAGAATCGACCTAGACGACGTCGAAGTTGACGACGACGAACCGGACGACGAACCGACCCGCGGGGACTGGTTCTGGCGGGGCGAGGGTGACCCGACAGAGGAACCGGACGACCCGTTCGTGACGAGCGACGCTGGTCACACCGACCTCGACGGATCGTGGGGTAACGGCGGTACCGACGGCACCGACGACGGTGGCGACAACGGCCACACCCCCACTCCGCACGTCCCCAGGCAGGGCGACGACAAGCCGGTCGGCATTCCCATCGAGGGCGGCGGCGCGGGAAGTTCACCCGCCGGGGATCGGGAGACGCCCGAGGGTGGTGTGCCCGAGAACGAGGACGCCACCTCGACGACCCGCCGGGCGACCGGTGGGGCACCCCACGGCGAGGATCCCGACGACATGACGATGGCACTCACCTACCGGGCCGCCCAACGACTGGCGTACCCGGCCTCGGCGTTCACCGACGCCGACGCGTGGGCGGACTGGGTCGGCATCGTCGGCCGTGTGGACACGCCGGTCATCAACCGCTTCCAGCGCGAACACGGCGTTGACGCCGATTTCTTCAGCGGGACCGGCACTGGACCGGGGGAACGACTCGCGGAGGTCGGTCCACGTTCGATGTTCTACGCGGAGCGAATGGTCGTCGTCGGCATCAAAGGCGAGGACGAACGCGTCGCCGCCGAGGCCGACTGGGAGTTCGTCCCGCTCGCGGAGGCGGCCGAGAAGGCCGACTGGACGTTGGACGAGGAGTAGCTTTTTATTCGGTGGCTGTTCTATACGTGAGTAGTGGTATCATGGGCCTTCGAACCGCACTCTCGCAATCACGAATCGTCACGTTCGGCGCCATCGCGGCGGGCATCTGGATCGTCTTGACGATACTGACCGTATACCAACGGCTCGGTCCGTTGTCGAGCGGCGGCGTCGGGCAAACACCGATCTCCGGGCTGATCGGCCTCGTCGTTATGGGGGCGACGCTTGCGTTGCTGTTCGTTCTCTACGGGGAGTTGAGCGAGGAAGAACCGGCACCCGATCCGTGGGAGTGACCGATGCAGTACGAGTGTAGCGAGTGCGGGCATTTCATGCGACTCGGACTCGTCGAACGCGAGACGGTCGTCAAGACCTGCCCGGCCTGCGAGGAGTCCGCGCGCTTCGAACCGGCGTTCGAAGGGGAGGGGGTCTCGTTCTGACCCTCACCATCGACCTGACCGAACGGTTCGTCGACGCGGCCGACGACTGGGCCGAAGCGCGTCTCGAGGACCGGGAGACGGCTCTCGAGACAAAGGCCGAACAGGCCTTACTAGAGATCGAGTATCTGGTCTCCGGACGGACCGAGGCCGATTTCGAGGTGGACGCCGAGACGGACGAACTCAACTACACCCCGAGCGACGCGGTGGCGACGCTCCTGTCCGAACAGGCCGCCGACACCGGCCTCGACGAGGCGACGGTTCTCCGCCTCCACGTGGATCTGTTTTCCGATGCCTTCTCCGACGATGACGACGACCGGCCACCGAACGCGCCGCCGACCTGATTCCTGCGAAGGATTTAGTAGCCCCGCCTCGAAACGCGTGATAGCGTATGACAAAGAAAGACCTCGACTGGCGCCCGCAGGGGGCAAACGAAGGGTACAGAGGCAGAGAAATCTGGGAGTACAACATCGCCCCGCACGAACTCAACGAGGGGGAGATCGACGGTGATATTCGGGCCGAAGATATCACCGGCTCCGCCACCCCGGACCCCGACTCGCTCGTCGAAGACATCGAGTAGCCGACGTTTTTTGTCGATCAGTACAACGGGAACGACCGCCGGTCGCGGCGCGGGACGTAGAAGTTCGCGCGCGACTGGACGTCGATGAAGTTGAGGATCCCGTTGTTTTCGCGGTCCGTGATCGACCGGCTGTCGTCCCGGACGTACCACCCGTTCATCGCCCGCCTGGTGGCACGGAAGTGATCGAGCGTTCGTTGGAACGACAGGAAGTGGACGCCGGCCTGATCGCCGTCGGTCGTATTGAAATCCCGCCGGAGGACGATCGGTTCGCCGTCACGCCGGACCTGCGCGACCTTCTCGTGGTGGCCCACGACGTCGAACTCCTCGGCGTGGTCCCGGACGGCATCGGTAAATGGGACGTCGGCCCCGAAGTCGGGGATGTCGGACGGGTCGAACTCGGGTGAGAACATTCGCGCGACGCGTTCGGTGTCGTCGAGTGCCTCCCACCAGCCGCCGAGGCTCTGTGTGAGGTGTGAGACGTGGAGCGTCGTGCCGCCCGCGAACCGTCCCGAGTCGATGGTCACCCGGTCTTCGCTCGCCTGCGTTCCCTGCCGGTCCGAGAAGAAGCCCATAAACGTGGGGTCGTCCTCGGAGAGCGCGCCGACAGGGATTCCCTCGACGTTGGCGTGTTCGGCCGGCAGCCCTTTGCCGAGAAAGCCGGTCCGGACCTCCGCGATGGAGAACACGTCGCCGAGAGGGTCTTCGACCGGTTCGCCGCCGAGCGTATCGGCTGACCCGAACATGGCGTTCTCGACAGCGGTCAACCGCGAGGGCATGTCGCTTTCGAGGATCAACAGGGCGTCGAACTCGAGAAGGTCCGGATCGTCGGTCCGCGAGATCACCCGCGGCTCCGAGATCGGCGCCGCCGACAGTTTTCCCAGCCGCTTGAAGTAGTCGGTCCCCCACGCGAGAACGTGGAAGAGCCCGTCGGGGCGCCAATCGTACGCTGCCTCGATCGTCCGCATCCCGCGCTCGACCGTCCGCTCGGCGTCGTCGGAGGGGGCACCGTCGAGGGTCAGAAAAATGAGGCGGCGGTAGTGCGCCTGAAGATCGTTGCCCGCCTCGTCGGTGGGAAGATGCGCGTTCTGTGCGAACTGCTGGTCCGGGAGCGAATCGGCGTGGGGGTTCGGCGGCAGGTCTGTCCCGCTGTCGCTGGCCGACCCGAGAACCTGCGCACACCCTGAGAGGCCGAGAGTTCCGGCGAGTGCGCCGAGGCGGGCGAGTGCGGACCGTCGAGATGTCATCGTCTTGTCCATCTGATGGTTGCAACGATCATAAGCGTCTCGCATCACCCGCCCGCTCGAACGGGGAGGGTGCCGGCGGCCCGATCAGACCCGAGGGTATATACTTCTGAATCACACATTATTGCTCAGCGAGGAGTTGCATGCATCAAGATCTCGGTGCCGCATACGGCCCACTCCCGATGCGTCTCGCTCTTCCGTTGTTACTCGTCGGTGCCGTTGTCGGGGTGCTCGTCGTTTACGACATGTACCGGACGTACGCGGTGTCGACCGGTGGTGGTAACGATGGCTGAGACCGAACCGACCGAGACGGAGACGGTCAGACCGCCAAGCGGTGAGTCGGACGCGCCGTCCGCGTGGCCGGGTCGTGTTCTCGGTTATTTGCGGGGAACGACGTATCTGCTCGGCTCGGTGCTCGTGTTCTCGTTGTTGACGGTGGGAACCGTCGGGATCATCGCCGAGATCAAGGGCACGTGGCACTGGGCCATCCACCTCGAATCGACGATCAGTTACATGGGCGTGTTCGTCGCCGGCGTCCTGGCACTGTTGCTCCCTGCGGCGGTGTTGTTGGTACTCGGCCGGAGGGTCGTCGATGCGTAGCCCCCCCAGTGTACCGCGGCTCTTTCGCGGGCTGGCGGTTCTCTCGATCGGCGGACTCCTCCTCGTCGTTCTCGGTGCCGCGACCGTCGCCATGTTTGCGGAGTTCGTCAAAACGTGGCGGTGGTATTTCCGGATGGAACAGGCGATGGCGCTGGCGACGCCGGCGACGGTAGTGCTGCTTGTTCTCTCCGTTGTCGGACTGGCCGGAACGGTCGCGTTGGCCGACCGCGACTAAACCAGTTGCGCGACGAGTTCGTCCTCGAACCGCAACACGCCCTCGTAGATGTCGGCGATGGCGACGAACAGCCGACTGTCGGTTTCCTGACGTAGGTCGTCGGTGAAGGCGTCGACCCACGTCAGCGCGTGTTCGTCGAGAAACACCCGCTCAAAGCCGACGGCTTCCTCGTCCCCGCGGCGTTGCCGATCGATCAGGTTGCGGAGAAAGGCGAGTTCGACAACGATGAAGTCGTCTTCCTCGGGATACTCCTCCGGCGGCGCCCAACCGGCTGCGCTGTAACTCGCCTCCACCTCGGCGAGCCCTTCGCCCAGGTAGTCCGCGTCCTCGCGGTAGTACGTCTCGTGGGCGATGACGGGCGGTCGGGGTCCGATAAAGAGCCGCGTGTACTCCTGTTCGAGCACATCGACCACGGCCTCGATGTCGTACTCTCGGTGTTCCTCGGCGAAGGTGTGTAGTTCGTCGAAGCCGCGGTCGAGCGGTTCGTTCACCTCGCCGTCGGGCGTCTCGAAGTCGCCGGCAAGAAGCGTCTCGACGAACGCTTCGTCGGGAACGTCGTGAAGCACCTCGGTCAGAAAGTCGACAAGTTCGAGCCGCGACTCGTAGAGGGCTTGTTCGTCCATCAGCGACCCCCCTCTTCGAAGAGAAGCGCGGCACGACAGTCCCCACAGTACTCGAAGACGCTGTGTTCGGCCCCGGGGGCGATTCCCTCCACCGTCTCCCCAACTTGGCTCGCGATGTGTTCTGCGGTTCCTTCGCTGGCGAAGGGCTTGTCACAACGGACACACTGTCGCATCTCACCCTCATAGACCGTCTCCCAGTGCTCCCCGTCGCGGTTCTCCGGCAGCCGCGAGAGGTCGAGCCCGTCGTGCATGGTGATCGCGGTTTCCGGACAGCCGTCCTCGCAGAGACCGCAGTTGACACAGTCCTCGTGGTTGAACTGCAGGTCGGCGTTCTCGGTCCGACGGATCGCGTCGGTGGGACACAGCGTCGAACAGGTGGGCGTGAGGTTGCACGCCTCGGAGACGTCCATCCAGCCGAAGTCCTTCAGGCCGCGAATCATCTCCTGCTCGGGTTCGACGTGGTCGAGAACGGCCCGGACGCTCTCGAGTGTCCAGTCGTGGCTGTTGAACGGCGGGTTCGGCTTGTCGCCCCTGACGGTCCCCGTCGCCTCGTGGCCGCCCTCGGGGACCGGCGTCGAACCGAGTTCGGTCACGAACCGCGAGAAGGTCTCGACGAACGCCATCGGCTCCGACGGGTCGGGCGCGAGAAAGGTGACGCGTTCGCCAAGCCCGAGGTCGGCCGTCGCGCGGTTGAGGCGATCGACCAGTTCTGCCTTCGGGTCCGGGCCGGAGTGGAGACAGTCGCCTCCACAACCCACGATGGCGACGCCGTCGGCCCCGGCGGCGAGGGCGTGCATGATGTGGGCCTCACCGACGGTGTCGGTGCAGTTCACCGAGACGGGAAGGATGGGGGGGTAGCGCAGGTCGCCGTTCTCCCGGGCGAGGCGGCCGTACCGCCGGAGTGCGTCGTCGGCACGCTCCGAACAAACGAACGCGATCACGGGCGTTTCGATGCCGCCGCCGCCGGACAGGACACCGTTGAGGAGGCCGCCGTCGTCGGTCCCGGGATCGAGAAGCGTTTCGACCTCCCGGGCGATGCGCTCGTTCGACGGCTCACGAAGCGTTGTCGCGCCCGTCGGACAGGCGCTCGTACACGCCCCACAGTCCTGACAGGCCACGAGGTCGAACTCCACCTCGTCGACGTGGGGTCGGTCGACCGCGTCGTGGGGACAGGCATCGACACAGGCGGTACAGCCCACCTGACTCGACTCGCCAGCCGCGCACACGTCCATGTCCAGATCGAGGTATTTCGGCTTCTCGACGCCCCCGAGAAGGTCCTCGACGGCCGCGATGGTCGCCCCGTCGACCGGACCGGTGTAGAGCCCGATCCGTCCCCCTCTCGCCTTTCCGGTCGCGTCCGGGAAGATCACCTGATCGGCCTCGATCGTTCGTTCGACGCCGTCGAGGTCGATGGCGTCGACCGGACAACAGTCGGCCCACTCGCCGTCCGGTGCCTCGGGAGCGATGTCGACCGGACTGCGCGTCACCATGCCGTCGGGTCCCTCGTGAACGCAGTCCATACACGAGATGCAGTCCTCGGTGACGCGGGCACGGAGTTCGATCTCGAACTCGCCGTACTCCCCCACGACGTCGACGACGCGACCGCGGGCCAGATCGACACCGTCGAGGTCGGCGTCGACGCCGTCGAACTCCGCGCCGTTGGCGATCAGGGTCACGTCCGCGGTGTCGGCGAGGTCGGCCGCGGTTTCCGGATCGCCGACAACGGCGACGGTGTCGCCCGCGTCTCGGGAAACGGTTCGTCCGGGGGCCTCGTGATCGAGTCCCGTCTGCTTGGCGTTCAGCAGGCGGGCGGTCTTGTCGGTCGCCTCGTCGGACTCGTGGACCCACGCGGCCCCCTCCCGGTGGTCGACAAAGGCCGTGGCCTCCGGGTGAAGTCCCTCATCCACGGCCACCTCCGTGATCGCCTCCTGACACCCCGGTTCGGGGGTCGTGACGAGGAGCTGGTCGAGGCCGTACTCCTCGATCAGATGGGCCATGGCCGGAAGGCCGTCGTCACAGAGGTGTGACGAACTGGCGACGACCTCCACGTCCTGGACCCCGTCCCGGACGCCCTCTAGATCGATGTCGCACGTGTCCGCACAGGAGCAGACGAATGCACCGACGTTCATACCCCGGCTAAACAGCACCATCGGTATAACATTTGCTGCGTGCTAGTCGCTTTCGATTTCGATATTCCGAGAACCTACCTGATAGTGGTTGGTTTAGGTCAACCTAAACACATTAATTTATATAATGTGAACATAATGCATGGGAGCATGTGCGTGACGATGCTGGCACGCGCACACAACGGGACCACACACCATGAGCACTGAACCAGTTTCGATAGACTTAGACAGGCGCTCGTTCATGAAGGCGAGCGCGCTTGCCGGTGCCGTCGCCCTCGGTGGCGGCGGTGCGGGGCAGGCACTTGCACAGTCCGGTGATGAGGAGGTGTCGGCTGCCGATACGGAAGGCGAGTTGACGAAGACCATCTGCAACTACTGTTCGGTCGGTTGTGGCTTCCACGGCGAGCGTGTCGGTGACTCGTTCGCCGGAATGGAGCCATGGGAGGAGAACCCGATCAATCAGGGGTCGCTCTGTTCGAAGGGCGCCGGCATCTACGAGACCGAACACTCGGAGAAGCGGCTCCGACACCCGATGATCCGGGAGAACGGCGCGTGGCGGAAGCTGTCGTGGGACACCGCCTACGACCGGCTGTCGACCGATATCCAGGCGCTGTGGCCGGACTCCGACGTCTCGCCGTCGGAGTCCGTCGACGTTGACGAGGAAGCCAGCCGCGAGAGCGTCATGCTTCTCGGGAGCGCCCACCACTCGAACGAGGAGTCCTACGCCATCCGGAAGCTCGCGGCGTTTATGGGCACGAACAACGTCGACCACCAGGCTCGGATCTGTCACTCGACAACCGTTGCCGGCCTCGCGAACACGTGGGGCTACGGCGCCATGACGAACACGCTGCAGGACTACCGCCAGTACGACCTGCTGGTCGTCATCGGGCAGAACCCCGCCGAAGCCCACCCCATCGCGATGCAGCATATTCTCGAAGGGCAGAAACGCGGTGGCCACATGCTCGTCATGGACCCGCGGTTCACAAAGACCGCGGCCCACGCCGACGAGTTCATGCGGTTCCGGCCGGGAACCGACGTGGCCATTATGATGGGCATTATCAAGGAACTCCGCGACGAGTACGGCCTCGCACTCGACCCCGACGCGGACGACACCGGGCAGAACATGCTTTCGGACCGCGTTCAGGGTTGGGAGGACATCGACGCCGAACTCGACAAGTACGACAAGGAGACCGTCGCGGACATCACGTGGCTTTCGGTTGAGGAGATCGAGCGCCTCGCCGAACTGTTCGACGAGCACCGCCCCAACATCCAGATCGAGTGGGCGATGGGCGGCACCCAGCACAACAACGGCACCCAGAACATCCGTTCCTACGCCGCCGCGAGCCTCGCGTCGGGGAGCGCGGCCCGGAGCGGCGGTGGCCTGCAGGTCATGCGTGGCCACGCCAACGTGCAAGGAGCGACCGACCTCGCCGTTGCGAGCCACATCCTGCCGGGGTACTACGGGCTGTCACCCGGTGGCTGGTCGTGGTGGGCGGACATCTGGGACAAGAACCCCTACACCAGCGGCTCGACATCGTTCGAGGACATGTACGACCGGTTCGAGGTGATGCCACCGGAGAAGTACGTCCGTGCGAACGACGTGGAGAGCCCTGACTCGCTTCCGACGAGTAGCTACGAGGGAACGTTCGGACCGGAGAACCCTGCGCCGAACTCGATGATGTTCCAGAACGGGCTGACGGTCGCACGCTGGTTCGAGGGTGCCCTCGACCAGGAAGACCGGATGCAGGAGACGCCGGTCTACCAGCCCGACCAGGTGAAGATCGCGGTCTTCTGGGGCCACTCCTCCAACTCTATCAGCGAGATGGAACAGATGAAAGAAGGGATGGAGAACATCGACCTGTTGGTGGTCGTCGACGTGTTCCCGTCGGTGGCGAGCGTTCTCCCCGACTTCGAGGAGGGACCGCCGGTACTGCTCCTGCCGGCTTCCAGCCAGTACGAGCACTACCGCTCGCTGACGAACTCCCACCGTTCCATCCAGTGGTCCGAACCGGTCAAGCCGCCGTCGCACAACTCCCGTCCCGACCTGCAGATCATGCAGGAGTTGGCCGACTCGCTCGGCTTTGGCGAGCACTTCGACTGGGGGACCGGCCCCGAAATCTACAACGGGAAATCAACCTACGAGAACGTCATCCGGGAGTTCAACCTCGGGACGAACACCATCGGCTACCGGCAGACACCGGAACGCCTCCAGCAACACATCGAGTACGACTACGCGTTCTCCCACGAGAATCTTCAGGCCGCCGAGGGGACGCCGGTCGAAGGCGAGTACTGGGGGCTCCCGTGGCCGTGTTGGGGGGAGGGCCACCCCGGAACGCCGATCATCTGGAACGACGACAAAAACCCCAACAACGGGGGACAGGACTTCCGGACCCGCTGGGGTACCAGAGCCCCGAGCCCCGAGGAGTGGGCGGAGATGAACACGGACGAGGAGTATCCGCTCCAGAACACGGTCGACGCTGTCGGTGACCGGTACGACAGCGTCGATGACGCCCTCGATATGACGCGGGCACCGTACAACCCCGATTGGGCGTCCACGGCCGACACCGCGAGCGACGGGATGATCCACGGCATTCCGGAGTATCCCGGCTGGAAGACGACCCCGCCAAAAAGTCTGATCGACCCGACACAGGAGACCCAGTCCGACGAGCTCACCATCCCACAACAGCACGCACTCGACAACCAGCGGTCGGTGTACACCGCCGCACAGGCGATCAACGAGCCGGACACCGGGGTTCCCGAGTTCGATCAGTATCTCTCGGAGACACAGAACATCGATCCGTCGTTCTACGAGCAGTACGACTACAACCAACCCGACGCGCCGACGGGGCGCGGTCGGGCGCGTGGGGTGGTCTGGAACTTCCTCGATACGGTGCCGGTTCACCGTGAACCGCTCGAGAGTCCGCGCCCGGACCTCGTCGAGGAGTGGCCGGCCAACGGCCAACAGCGCAACTTCTACCGCCTCGACCAGAACAACGCCGTGGAACAGGAGCGGGCGATGCAGACCATCCACGCCGACAACGACGGCCCGACGCTCGACACGATAATGACGAGCGGCCGACAGGTCGAACACCAGGGCGGTGGCTCGGAGACCCGGAGCAACATCCACAACGCCGACCTCCAACCGCACATGTACGCCGAAATCACGCCGAACAAGGCGGAGGAACTCGGCGTCGACGGCGGTGATCTGGTCGTGATTTCCTCGACCGACCGCGGATCCATTCTCGTGAAAGCACGGGTGACCGATCGGCCGTACGACGAGGAAACGTTCCTGCCGTACCACTGGGGTGGCGTGTTCAAAGGCCAGAGTCTGGAGGACAAATACCCCGACGGAATGGTGCCGTACGCCATCGGAGACTCGGTCAACGCCATCACGTCGCGTGGCTACGACGTCGAAACGCAGATGCAGGAGACAAAGGTATCGATGGTTTCGGTCCGTCCTGCCACCCAGAGTCTACTCGAGGAACTCAACATGGACGTCGACCTCGAGTTCCCACAGGACCGCAACGACATCGGACTTCAGAAAGACTTCGACGTCCGGGACGGGAGCACCGTCCAGTAGGTGATCAAAAATGTCAAGCAACAAAGAAATAATGCAGCAGGGCGTCATGAGCACCGGCGAGGACGCCCGCATCTTCCCGGACGTCGAGGCCTGTATCGATTGTGGCGGCTGTGTCGTCGCCTGCAAGCGGACGTGGGACTCGGCGCCCGACGAGCAACGGATCAGCATCTCGACGATGATGGAGGGCCAGGAGGGGGCCGACGGACTCAACGCCCACAGCGCCCGCGCCCTCGAACAGGGGGAGTCTCCGGGTGAGACGGCCGTCCCGATGCAGTGCTATCACTGCGAGAACGCCCCGTGTGTGTCGGTCTGTCCGACGGACTCGCTGATCCAGAAGGAAGACGGCTTCGTGCAGGTGCGCGACGACCTCTGTGTCGGCTGTCAGTACTGCCTGTCGGCGTGTCCGTTCGGCGCGCCCCAGTTCCCCGAATCCGACGACGGCGCCGCCCAGTTGTTCGGCGGCGGCGGCAACATGGACAAGTGTACCATGTGCGAGGAGCGCCAGGACGTCGGCAAGGGACCGGCGTGTGCCGAGGAGTGCGCGACCGACGCCATTCTCGTCGGCGACGCCGCGGAGATTTCCGCGGAACTGGAACGGCGGGACAGCGGCACGTTCTTCAACGATGTCGCCATGGAAATCATCTTCGGCGAGGAGGAGGCGCAGGTGTTCTGAGATGAGTTATCAGGACGACCTTCCCGAAACCAGCGGTTACAGCAAAGTGTCGGTGATCTTCAGCGCCATCGCCGGTCTCGCACTCGCGGTGGGGTCCGTCTGGTGGGCCGCCGGAACGGCGGTCTTCTACGAGGGCCTGTTCCGGGTCAACCCGACGGTCGCCGGCGGCGGGATCGGCACCGACTGGGTCGTCGGGAACACGGTTCCGTGGCTCGACTTCCTCGTTGCACTCATCCACGCCGTGGACGTGTTGATGGGCGTGTTCATCCTCCTGATGGTGTTTATTCACTGGGCGGCGTTCCGCCGCCTCGCCACGCGGATGAAACAGCCCGGCGAGCGGACCGCTGAGGCCGTCGCGACCGACGGGGGTGAGACCGATGACTAGTCTGGATCACGGCAAGTTCACCCGCGTCACAACGACGTTCCACTCGTTGCTGGGACTCGACGTGTTCATCCTGTTTTTCACGGGATACAGCCTCACGTTCAACGACGAACTCTGGTGGATGCTGTCGCTGTTGGGTGGCCCACAGAGCGTCACGGCGCTCCACCGGGCCGCCGGGTTCGGTCTGATCGCGCTCATCGGCTTCTGGATGACGCTCATGATCACGACCGACACGGGACGGAGCAACTTCCGTGAGATCATCCCCAGCCCCAAGGACTTCGTGGCGTTCATTCAGGACGTGCAGTTCGCGCTTGGTCGCGCGGACGAACGTCACCCCAACGCAAAGCAGTTCGCCGGCGGTGACCCCGACGAGATCCCCCTGCTGTCCTACATCGGCAAGGGTGTCGTGTTCATCTTCGCCGCCGAACTGTTCCTGCTGACGGTCAGCGGTCTGCTCATCTGGAGCAAGACCGGCCTGATGCAGTACTTCGGCACCAAGACCGCGGCGATGGGGTTCGTGGTCTTTCACGGCCTGCTCGGTGTCGTCATGCTGATGGGAGTTATGCTCCACATCTTCGAACACGGGCTCCACCCCGCGTTCTACCCGGTCGAGCCGAAGGCGTACATCCCGCGTGAGTTGATTCCCGAAACCCACGCCGATGGGGGAATCGAGGACCTCACGCTCTCGCCCTCGTGGCGGGCGGTGAGCTCGGTCATGGGGATTCTGACCGTCGTCGGGATCACGAGCGTCATGATCGGTTCCATCTTCGACGAAGGCTACCCCGTTCCTCGGGAGATTTCGATCGGTGGTGGGCCGGAGAACCTCCTGCTCACCATTGGGATCAACGCGGGCATCTTCGTGCTTTTCGTTGGCCTCGTTCTTTCGATGTACGGCAACCTCCTGCGGGTGCGGTGGGAGCGCCGACTGGAGAAGGAGCGCCAGCAGCCGACCGCGGCCGACGGCGGACAACCCGACGACGACTAACCGCCGTCGCGAACGGCGTTTTTATCCGGACAGCAGTTCCGCGCCTTGTGAGGAGAGTTCGACCGTCACGTCCTGTCTGGTCTGTTCGCTCATCTGGTCGATGTTGCGCGTGAGCACCTCGAGAATATCCTTCGGTTCGGGGTAGACCAGAAAGTTGCCGTCCTCGTCTTCCATCACCAGTTGCGTGTCCGACAACGAGATTTGGTCCTGTTCGATGCCCGCGACGATCACCGGAAGAGCCTCGGCGCCGCCGGGTTCGCCCTCCGTAACCATCGTGATGTGGAGTTCGCCGAGACCGATGAGATCCTTATACTCCCGGATGCGGCGCGCACACCGGACCATATCCTGTGTCACGGCGGTCTTGTGTTCGTTACCGTGTTCGCCATCGTGGCAGAGCTTACACACGCGAAGTTCCATGCGCATACTCTCACGCCGCGTGGGAGGAGAATAAATCCTCGGCGGATCTCACCGTTGGAGCCGCGCGACGACCGCGTCTCCGGTCCCATCGTCGACCAGTTCAACCAGCCCATCGTCCCGTAGATCCTCCAACAGGCTCCGGAGCCACGTCCGTCCGTGGTCGCCATCGGGCGCGTAGTCGACCCTGACCCGCGGGCCCAGGTCGTCGAGCGCCAGCGTGTCGTGGTTCCCCAGAACCCGGACGATCCGGCCGCGAAACTGTCTGTGGCTCCCCTCGAACTCCGGTTGGGTCGGCACGTCGGGAGCGGTGAAATCGCCCGTTCGATAGGCCTCACACCACCCCCGCCACGGACACCCGTTCTCGTCGCAACGAGGCGTCCCCCGACAGGCCACTCCTCCAAGCTCCATGATCGCGTTGTTCCAGACACGCGATTCGCCCTCCGGCATGAGGTGGGTCGCGGCGCGTTCGAACGCGTTCTCGTCGTCGGGAACGCCGAAAGCGCGGTGTAACACCCGCTTGACGTTGGTGTCGACGACGGCGCCGCCGGCGTTGAACGCGAAACTCGCCACGGCGTTGCCGGTGTATGGACCGACGCCCATCAGCTTCTGTAGCCCCTCTGGCGTTTTCGGGAACTCGCCGTCGAACTCCCCGACCACCTGCTCGGCGGCCTCGTGGAGGTAGCGCGCACGGTTGTTGTAGCCGAGTCGGTGGTCGGTCCAGAACGACACCACCTCGCTCCGGTCGGCCGCCGCCAGGGCGTCGACGGTCGGCCAACGGTCGAGAAACGCCTGCCACGCCTCGACGACACGGTCGAGCTGGGTCTGCTGGCTCATCACCTCGGACACGAGAACCTCGTAGGGGTCGCTGGTCTGTCGCCACGGGAACTCGCGGTGGCCGGCCTCGTACCACTCGACGAGCGCCGTGCGGACGGTATCGACGTCGACCGCGGCGTCGAGACGGGCGGCGTTCGCGTTCTCGTCGCTCTCGCCGTTGCTCATTATCGGTGGCTAGCGACGTGGTCGCTTAGGGGTGGTGGTCGGGACCACGACCGAACCGGCCGACCGAGCCGAAAGCGGTATTCCACGCCCGCGTCTTGTGCGGACATGAGCCTCGACGACCTGAACGCGGACGTACGAACCATCTACGGTGATCTCGGCGAGTCGCTCGCCATCGACCTCGACCGGGAGACGCGAAACGAACTGGCGATGTTGCTCGCGGCCGGCGGCGGTGACCCGGACGAACTCGTTCGACGGGCGATTCACTCCCTGTATCGGTCGACGGTCGACACCGGCGACCTCGATTTCTACCTCCGGCAGGGGTACGATGTTACGTACGACGAGTATCTCTCCGGGATGACCTACGACGAGATGGGGAGCGGTGGGTCGCAGGTCGACCGCGACGACGACCGTCGGTATCAGCAGTAACGCGATCCCGGTCGTTCCCGACGGACGGCTGCGGTCGGCCGGCCCCGTTCGGAGCCTCCGAGTCGGGCAGTGACTGCCGTGGAGACACAAGTGGTTTGTGACGGTGCTCGAAAGGTCGAACCACGATGGAGATCGAGATCGTCTGGGGCACCGGCGAGGGACGGACCACCTTGAGTGCGTTCGACGAGGCGTTGAGCGTCGGGGGGATCCACAACTACAATCTGGTCACGCTCTCGTCGGTGGTCCCAGCGGGCGCGACCGTCGTTGAGCGGGGCACACACGAGCGGCGGTGGGACGTGGGGGAACTCGTCGCGGTCGTTCTCGCGGAGAACGAATCGCCGGTGGAAAACGAAACCATCGCGGCGGGGCTGGGGTGGGCGACCGCCGAGGAGGGCGGCGTCTTTTTCGAGGGGAGCGGCGAGAACGTCAAAAACGTCGAGGGGCGGATCACCCGCGGTATCGAGACGGCAAGAGACACCCGCGACGCCTGGACGTGGCACGGTAGTATCGAGACGAAGATCGTCGAACACACCGTCGACCGGGCCGGCGCCGTCGTTGTCTCCGCCGTGTATCGCCCGGTGTAGCGGGTGGTTTTTGTGCCGCGGCCGCCGGGATAACGTATGGACACCGCCGAGGTCGAGCGACTCATTGAGAAGGGTATCGAGAACGCCGAGGCGACGGTCACGATGCCTCGGGTGCCCGACGAGGACCACGAGGACGAACATTTCGCCGCCGTGGTCGTCTCGCCGGCCTTCGAGGGCTTGTCGCTGGTCCAACAACATCAGCTCGTTTACGATGCCCTCGAAGAACACATGACGACCGATATCCACGCGATGGAGATGAAGACGTACACCCCCGAGGCGTACGAAAAACACGGCCCGGACGCGTAGCGGTAGGTTTTACGACGCGGCTCCCGTTCGCTCGCGCATGAGCGACGACCCCACCTCGGATTCCGATTCCGATTCCGATTCCGGCTCCGACTCCGACTCCGACCCCGACCGTCGCGTCGAACGGGACAGTCTCGGCGAGGTTCGCGTGCCCGCCGACGCCTACTGGGGGGCACAGACCCAGCGGGCGGTCGAGAACTTCCCGATCAGCGACCAGCGGTTCGGCCGTCGGTTCGTCCGCGCCCTCGGCGTGGTCAAAAAATCCGCGGCGCGGGCCAACCGCGAGTTGGACCTCCTCGACGACGAGGTGGCAGACGCGGTCGTCGCCGCCGCCGACGAGGTGATCGCCGGCGACCACGACGACCAGTTTCCCGTCGACGTGTTCCAGACCGGATCGGGCACCTCCACGAACATGAACGCAAACGAGGTGATCGCCAACCGCGCCGCCGAACTGCTGGGTGCCGAGGTCGGCGACCGGGTCGTCCACCCGAACGATCACGTCAACTTCGGACAATCCTCCAACGACGTGATCCCGACCGCGATGCACGTCGCCGCCTTGACCGCCGTCGAAACGGATCTGATCCCCGCACTGGAGACGCTCGCGGCCGAACTCGACGCCAAGACCGCGGCGTTCGACGGCGTCGTCAAGACCGGCCGCACACACCTCCAGGACGCGACGCCGGTCCGTCTGGGCCAGGAGTTCGGCGGCTACCGCACACAGGTCGAGAAGGGGATCGACCGGTGTGAGTCGGTCACGCCGCGACTGGCCGAACTCGCCCTCGGCGGGACGGCCACGGGAACGGGCCTGAACACACACCCCGACTTCCCCGAACTCGCGGCCGAGTACATCGCCGCCGAGACCGGACTCCCGTTCCGCGAGGCCGACGACCACTTCGAGGCCCAAGCCGCCCACGACGCCATGAGCGAGGCCCACGGTGTTCTCCGAACGGTCGCGGGGTCGCTGAACAAGATCGCAAACGACCTCCGCCTGCTTGCCTCCGGCCCCCGGAACGGGCTCGGGGAGCTCGAGCAACCCGAAAACCAGCCGGGATCGTCGATCATGCCCGGCAAGATCAACCCCGTCGTTGCCGAGGCGGTCAACCAGGTCCACACACAGGTCGTGGGAAACGATGCCGCCGTCTCCGCCGGCGCGGCGGGTGGCCAACTCGATCTCAACCTGTACAAACCGGTCGTCGCACACAACTTTCTCCAGTCGGCGAACCTCCTCGCGAACGCCGCCGAGACCTTTGCCGAGCGGTTCGTCGCGAAACTCAAGGCGAACGAGGCTCACTGCGAGGCAGCCGTCGAACGGTCGATGGCGCTCGCGACGGCGCTCAATCCCGCCATCGGCTACGATAAGGCCTCCGAGGTGGCGAAGACGGCGCTCAAAACGGGCGAGACGGTCCGTGAGGTTGCCGTCGAGAAGGGGTATCTCACCGCGGCCGAGGCTGACGATGTTCTCGACCCCGAGCGGATGACCGGCCGCGGCATCCTGCGAAGCGACGACGACGGCGACGGCGACGACGACGAGAGGGAGTAACCCCGCCGATCCCGGCCGGGCGTGCGACCGCATGGAACCGAAACGACACGTTCATCACAGATGCGGTAAATCATCCGAGTATGCCGCAACTACACGTCACCGATCGCCGCGATCTCCTTGCCTGTCGACGCTGTGATGCCGAATTCCCGGAAGGCCGCGCCACGAAGGACGGTTGGACCTACGAATGCCCGGAGTGTGGGAACGCGGCCGGTCTCGGTGACGGCCTGCGCCGCGTCTGACCGTCCGATCAGGGTTTCGTCCACACCCGAACGCCAACGAGGAGGGTCGCAACCGCCGCGACGACGATGCCGACCCCGAAGCCGGGCGCGTTGCCGGTCGTCCCGGTCGTGCCTTGTTCGGCCGTCGTCGGTTCCGTTCTGTCGTCCGCGTCGTCGGTCGCGGTGGGTGCCGTCGTCGTGTCGTCAACACTCGTCACCGTCGCGACGGTCGGCCCCTCGCCCTCGACAAAGGGATGCCTGTTCTGGTCGAGTTCCGCCCCGTTTTCCATTCCGTCACCGTCCGTATCGACCGTGGACGCCGCGACGTAGTACCGCGGGTTCTCGGGCAGTGGTGGCAGGTCGTCCGTGGTGACGTAACGATCCAGCCACGGGCCGAGGTCCTCGTCGCCGCTCACCTCGATCACCGCCGCGCGGAACGCCTCGTAGTTTTGAAACGGGTCGGACCGTCCGTCGAACACGTCCCGGAGCGACCGCTCGCCGCCGGTTCGTCGCTGAATCTGTGCGTCCAACGCGGCGAGGACGTGTGCGCCCTTGCCATAGTGGGCGGTGGTCCCGCGCCACGTCCGTCGCTCCGAGAGAACGACCGCCTGCTCATCCGGCGCGTACTCCGTCGCCCGGAGTCCGTCGAGACAGGCGTCGTAGCTCCCGACACCGTCGTTGAGCGCGAAGACGCGGCCGTAGTACTCCGCGGTTGCCTCGGTCAGCCACGTCGCGTCGTCCCGTCCCGTCGGCCCGAGTCGGGTGTGGACGTACTCGTGGGCGAACACCGACCCCGTCTCGTCGAGGGCGAGTTCGCTCGATCCGATCCAGAACGCGGTGTCGACGGTCGCCGCCTCGATATCCGCCGTCTCCTCCTCGCGTAGCGGGATGACAAACACCGTCACGCGCTCCCGCTGGATTCCGAGGTCGAAACGCTCGTTCGCGGTCCGGAGAAAGTCGGTCGCCCGCGCCGGGTCGACCCCTTCGGCCCCGAGGATAAACGTCGCGTTTTCGTCGGCGACCGTCACATCTCGCCTGTCGTAGTCGCCGAGGTACGCGAGGTGGCTATCGGCGTATCCCGGTTCGTCTGCCGCAACCTCGAAGGATCTCGTCCGGATCGGTTGGCCGGGGGCCCGCACCTGCACCCGACTGTTCGGCTCCGAGACGAGCGCCCAGCCGTCACGCTCGACGCCACGGACGCCGTCGGCGAGCGAGTCACTCACCGCCAACCGCAACGAAAAGGAGGGCGTCTCTGTTTCGCCGTCCCAGCGGAACCAGCCCTGTTCGGTCCGCTCGAACCCGTCCATCTCCTCAACCGAAATCCCCGAAAGAGACGTCACGGGGACGTTCACCCGGAGCGCCTCCACCGACGAGGGAATGTCGTACTCGAAGGTGAGTGTCACGGCTCCCGGTTCGTCGTTCCGGGCGGCGATTGCTTGTTGGCCGACCGTCGGCCGGTCGGTCGTCTGCGGTGTGGTCGCGGTCCCGTCGACATCGGCATCGACGGCCGTCGTCCATCCGACATCGGTATCGGTTCGGGTGTCGGTTTCGACGGCGGCGTCCCCGGCACCGGCCGTGGTGACCCCTGAAGCCAGCCCGGCGACAAGCAGCATCGACACGACCGCCACGAGCATCCCGCGACGGGAGCGACCGTCTACCATAGCTGCCGTTGGGATGGCTTCATAAAGTATCTGTGGCCCCTACTCCAGTCGCTCGGCCGCGCCCCGGTCGAGCAACGGCTCGGCGTTCGCCGTCGGGAGCATCACCACGTCCTCGCTCGTGAGGTCGTACTCGCGTTCGTCGACGCCGAATATCTCGCCTACGTCCCGCGTGATCCGCAGCATCGTCCGGTCGGTGCCGGGCGACGCCGCGGCGTCACCCCCGTCCGTCGCCTGGCCATCGGTCGCGGTCCGATCGGGGTCGGGACCCGGCCCCGGCGTCGTCGCCGGTTCCGACTCCGGTTCGGGGTCCGGCGCCGTCGGCGTGGGCGTGGGCGTGGGATCCGTCCCAGCAGCCGTGGCCGCCGGTGCACCGTCGTCGTTCGCCGGGTCGGCCGTTCCACCCGCGTCGCCGCCGGTCGCCTTGCTCCCGCCCTCGTCCCCACCCATCGCCTCCGCGAGGAGGTCGTCGGGATCCGGGGTCGTCGGTGCCGGATCGCCGGCCGTCCCGGCGTCCGCCGGCTCAGAGGGGGTCGCCGGTGCCGACGCCGTCTCCGTGGCCGGCGTGTCGCTTTCGGCCGTCTCGTCGGCGGCGTCGACATCGCCGACGAGATCCTCAAGCACCGTCCGGCGGTTGTTCTCGATCCGGGCGACGAGATCATCGAACAGCTCACGCTCCTCGCCGGTGAGTCCCTCGTCCTCCGCGGCCATCCCGGCGGCCGCGAAGGTTGCCCGCTTGACGATCTTGCCGATACGACGCTCGTAGATGCTCTCGACGACTTCCTCGGCCGTCTCGATTTCGTCGCTGAGGCGGCTCACCTCGGGCGACGAGAAGGGGTCGTCGACCTCGCTTGCGATGCGTTCGCGTTCCGCCTTCCGCTCGGCGATATACTCCGCCACGTCGCGGTAAAAGGAGTCCCGGAGGTGCTGGAGACTGTCTTTCTGCCGTTCGGTCCGTTGGACCGTGCGCAGTTCCTCGACGTTCATTCTTTGACCTTCCGGGCTCGGTCGCGCGCCATCAGGAACACCCCGACACACTCCGGTACGGAGTGCTCGCCTGCATCGAGTGTAAACCTGTCGCCGTTCAGTTCGACCCCTCCGGGATCGGTCACCTCGACCCGGACCGAGCGTCGCGTGAACCGCTCGGGAACCGCGTCGACCAGCGGATCGAACGCGTCGAGGGCATCGCGGTCGATCCGGCGAACGACCAGTCCGGTCCCGCCGTGGAGGCTCCCCGGCAGTCGGATCAGTCGCCGAGTGTCGGTCGTCACCGGCTCGTCGATGGGTGCGCTGTCGTTCTCGACCGTCTCGCGGGCGAGCGCCTCGACCAAGGTGCGTGCGCCAGGACCGCCGACCTCGACGTTGCCGTTCTCGATGGCCGACTCGTTGCCGACAAACGCACCGAGCAGGGTCGTCGCCCGCCCCTCGCCGATGCCGTCGAAGGCCATCAGCCGTTTTTTCGCCGTCTCCTCGTCGACCGACCGCAACTCCTCGACGAACGCGCGGAGGCGACGGTGGGTTCGTCGCCCCCAGCCACCACCGAGCCGGAGTTCGCGCCGGGTCGCCCCACCGACCGCGCGCGTCCGAATCAGTCCCGCCACATCGAGGTCGACGGCACGCACGTAGTCGACGATTTCCCGTCTGGCCGCCGAGTCCAGTCCGGCGACCCCGTCGTCGCGGACGTGGACGTGATACCCCCGACCCCCGGAGAACACCACGGTCGCGTCCTCGAAGCCGAAGTCGCGTTCTAACAGGTCGAGCAGGCGTTCGAGGGCGTTCTTACAATCCGCGAGCATCTCGGCGTAGCTGGCGTTCCCCGGGTCGGTCCCGGGGAGGTGGTCCGCGTCGAGGTCGAAGACGAGGTCGGCTCCCTGCCACCCTTTCTCGTCCATCGACCCCGCACCCGGGTCGTCGTACCGCGCCGCCGAGAAGTAGACGTGCCGTGGTGTGGCTCGCCGGAGAAAATCACCCAGATCCCCCAGATCGTAGATCGACCGGTGACGGACCATCGTCGTCTCCGCACCGCTCGTCCACGGGATGTGACCCCACTCCCGAGACGCCGCGGCCGGCGGTCGCGTCGGCTCCGCGCTCCGGTAGTAGTCGCCAAACCGGCCGGCGAGATACTCGCGTGTCCGTCGGTCCATTCGTCTACGTCGTCCAACGCCGACGGCATAGTAGCTTGTGATCGGCGGCCCGCCGCGCCGGCCCGAGACCGTGGAAACCCTTTTCTCCCGGACGCGGCGAGACGCTGGCATGGACACCGCGGCGGTCGCACAGACCGATCCGGCGCCGCCGACGGGAACCGCGGAGTTACTGGCGTGGCTGTGGGGGAGTACCGCCGTTCGGATTCTTGCCGCCGTGGTCGTCGTGGGACTGGCGGTCGTCGTCTCGAAACTGCTCGTTCGCCTGCTCGGCCGTCCCGTCGCCCGCCGGTTCAAACGCCAGAGCGTCGCCCAGACGGTTCTGGGAATACTCCGCGTCACGACGGTCGTCATCGGGGGTTTGATCGCCGCGAGCTTTCTCGGCCTCGAAATCGGCGATATCGTCCTCTCGGTAACGGTCTTTTCGGCCGTTCTCGGTATCGTTCTCGCACCGATCGTCGGGAGCGTGATCAACGGCCTGTTCGTTCTCGCTGACAATCCGTACGAAATCGGCGATATGATCGAACTCGAGGACGGTCGTCAGGGGTTCGTCGAGGACATCACGATCCGATACACGAAGATTCTCACACTCGACAACACGTCTCAGGTCGTCCCGAACGCCCAGATGCGCGAACGCGACGTGACCAACCTCTCCGCCGAGGACGAACGGACCCGGCTCTCGGTCCCACTGCTCGTGACCTACGAGGGCGACCTTGACGAGGCCCGACGGATCATGGAGCAGGCGGCGCGAGACTGTGACGAGGTGATCGGGGGTGGCCCTGACATCCGCATCGGGAGCGCCCGCTACCCGGCTCGACCGACGTGTCTGATCGGTTCGTACGCCGACAGCGGGGTCAGACTTGTCCTGCGGTTCTGGGTGCAGACACCCTACAGAATCCCGCGGATCGAATCGACGGTCCGTGAACGGATCTGGGAGCGCCTCGACGACTCCGACGTCGAGATCGCCTACCCACACCAACACCTGTTGTTCGATGAGCACAGCGGTCGCGCCCGCGTCGCCGTCGAGAACGGCACTCAACCATCGGCCGAGTCCGAGGCCGCCCCACGCGACGACACACCACCCGAGAGCGACGGCCTCGATGCGGGCCGACCCGACCCCGACAACCGTGGGGGGTGAGCTACCCTGCCGCCGTGATCACGTCACAGTCAACCTTCTCCCGCAGGAACCGCTCCACGTCGGGGTCGTCGAGAAACCGGCCAAGCGCCTGCCGAAACCGCCCGACCTGTTTCGAGCCGACGACGACCGCGTCGGCGTCCTCGGCGACCACCTCGTCAACGATCGTCTCCTCGACCAGAAAGCCCCGGCGCACGACGTACCGGGCGCGGTCCAGCGGGCCGAACTCCTGTTCGACGGCGCGTTTCAACCCCGTTCGTGTCACCTCACCGGTCTCCTGATACAGATCGACGTGCAGCACCGTCAGGTCGGCGTCGCGCTCCTCGGCGACCCGGGTCGCCTCGGCAAGCGTCGCCCGGGAGTGCTTGCTGAGCGGGTAGCGAACCGGCACGACGACCAGTGTCATACGTCCTCAACGATGGGTGTCGGTTTCATTTATTCGATTCGCGGCGGTCGGCCCGCCACCGCCTCGGTCCCTCACCCTCCGCGACGTCGCGGCGGTCAACTACCCCTCGAGTTCGAACGCCACCACGACCTCGGCTTGGTACTCGCGGTCCTCGACGCCGGCGACCTCCACGCCCAGTTCCTCCACCTCGATCCACTTCACCCGGTCGAGCGTCTCGGTGGCGCGGTCGATGGCGTCGTCCGCGGCGGCGTCGAAACTCTCCGAACTCCGGCCGATGAGCGTTATTTTCTTGAATACCATGAGTCGGTCTTCCACCCATTCTTGTTCGACAGATGACTTAAAACTCCGCCGACCCAACGGGACACCGTTCCGTGCAGCGGACGTTCGAGGTGACCCCAGCTCCCATGGCCCCTCCAACCTCCGAACAGCCCCCCGCCTCCGCCGCCATCGTTTACACCGAACGAGGCGTAGACCGGGCATGGCTCGCACGGCGGTCATCGCAGGCGTCGGCCCCGGACTCGGTGAATCGTTGGCACGGCGGTTCGCGGCCGAGGGTTGTCGGGTCGCGTTGTTCGCCCGGTCGGACACGTACATCGAACCCCTCGCCGCCGACCTTCCCGACCCCGGTAAGGGACTCGCCGTCCCGACCGACATCGCCGACGTCGAGGCGGTTCGCGACGGCTTCGACGCGGTCCGCGAGGCGTTCGGCTCGGTCGACGTACTCGTCAACCACGCGAGCGCCGCCTCGTGGACCGGGCTCATGGACACGAGCGTCGAAGCGTTCGAGGAGGCGTGGGCGGTCGGCGGCCGCGGCGCGTTCGTCTGCTCGCAGGAAGCGGTCGGCGACATGCTCGACACGGGCGGCGGAACGGTCATTTTCACCGGCGCGACCTCCGCGGTGCGGAGCCTCGGCGGTGCGATCGGGTTCACGGCCGCGAAGTTCGCCGCCCGCGGGATGGCCATGGACATGGCACAGGAGTACGGTCCCGAAGGGGTCCACGTGGCACACGTCGTTCTCGACGGACAGATCGATACGCCGGACGCGCCCGACCGCGACGACGAGACGCTTCTCGATCCGGTGGAGTTGGCCGAGACCTACTGGCAACTGGTCGAACGGGACGATACCAGCACCCAACCGTTCGAGATCCACATCACCAACGGGCCGGGGAACGCGGAGTTCATCTGACCGCGACGGTGTCCGTGGCGACGGTCACGGCCCCCTCATGGACACGCCGCCCGACAGTGCCGCCGTTGCCCTGCCGAACGGTTTTAATGATCGTCTCCGAACAAAAAACGCGTCATGGCAACGGAACTCGATCCACAGGTGGAGTCATACCTCCACGACCTCTCGGAGGCGGGCGTTCCACCACTCCACACGCTGTCGGTGTCCGAGGCCCGGGCGACGTACCGGCGGTTGTGTGCCGTCGACGACCCGGATTCGGTTGCCGAGGTGACCGACCGGACGGTCCCGGGCCCGGCCGGCCCTGTTCCGATCCGAACGTACGACTCCGGCGAGGCCGACGGCCCGGACGTCGCCTTCTTCCACGGCGGCGGCTGGATGCTCGGCGGGCTAGATACCCACGATGCGCTTTGTCGTGCTCTCGCCCGGACGACGGGGGCGACGGTCGTCGCCGTCGACTACCGGCTCGCTCCGGAACACCGGTTTCCGGCTCCGCTTGCGGACTGTTATGCGGCGGTGCGGTGGCTCGCCGACGAGGGGCCGGTCGACACCGAGGACGGGGACGACCGTCTGGTCCTCGCCGGTGACAGCGCCGGCGGCACCCTCGCGGCCGGCGTGTCACTGCTTGCCGCCCACCGCGATGGGCCGTCGATCGACCGGCAGGTGCTCGCGTACCCCGCCACGAATCACGCCTTCGACACCGACTCCTACACCGAGAACGCGCAGGGCTACCTTCTGACGCGGGCGGACATGGAACGGTTCTGGGACGGCTACCTCCGCGACGACGCGGATGGGAGACATCCCTACGCCTCGCCACTGCGCGCCGAGTCACCCGCCGTTTTTCCACCGACAACGGTGCTTACCTGCGGATTCGACCCGCTACGCGATGAGGGCCGGGCTTACGTTGAGCGGTTGGACGCCGCGGGCGTCCCGACGGATCACGTCCACTACGATAACCAGATCCACGGCTTTCTGACGATGCTCGAGAACCCCGATCTTGACCGCGCCCGGGCCGCGATGTTCCGTCTCGCCGATGCGATCCGCGGCGACTGACACCCCCGAATCCTTCCTGGACGATCGTTATTTTTAACAGCGTGTCAGACCAGCACACGGGGTACAGCATGTCAGACTATACACTCGATTCGGCGGAGGGACGAGTCGAGGCCTTGCGTCGAATGCTAACGATCCGCTCGTTCGACGAGACGGCTGGCGAGCGGTTCGCCGACGGCGAGATACCGGGGTTCGTCCACCTCTACGTCGGCGAGGAAGCGGTAGGCGTCGGCACCTGTGCCGCGTTGAACGACGACGACTACATCGCCAGCACCCACCGCGGCCACGGCCACTGCATCGCCAAGGGACTGAACCCAAAGTATATGATGGCCGAACTGTACGGCAAGGCGGACGGCTACTGCAACGGCAAGGGCGGGTCGATGCATATCGCCGACGTCGACGCCGGGATGCTCGGCGCCAACGGTATCGTCGGCGCAGGACCGCCGATGGCGACGGGAGCGGCTCTCAGCATCGACTATCAGGGCCGCGACCAGGTGGCTGTCGGCTTTCTCGGCGACGGCGCGGTTGCACAGGGGCAGGTACACGAGGCGGTCAACCTCGCATCGACGTGGAATCTGCCGGCCATCTTCGTCATCGAAAACAACCGATACGGCGAGGGGACGCCGGTCGAGCAACAACACAACGTCGACAACCTCAGCGACACCGCTGCGGCTCACGGCATCCCGGGCGTTACGGTGGACGGTATGGACGTGACGGCCGTCGCGGAGGCGGTCGAGGAAGCGCGAAAGCGCGCCCGCGCCGGCGACGGCCCGACGATGATCGAGGCCGAAACCTACCGTTACCGCGGGCACTACGAGGGTGACGAACAGGTGTATCGCGACGAGGACGAGGTCGAGCGCTGGCGGGAGCAAGACCCCATCGCGTCGTTCAAAGAACGCCTGATCGACCGGGGTGAGCTCACGGAGGCGGTGTTCGAGGAGATGCAGGCCGAGGCCCAAGCGACCATCGAGAACGCGTTGGCCTACGCCAAGGAGGCCGACGACCCACATCCCAGCGAGGCCTACGAGGACATGTTCGGGGACTCGGTGCCGGAAATCGAACGATTCGCACAACAGGCCACGGCCCGGACCGACGGGGGTGATCACTGATGGCGCAAGCGGGTATCGAACAGACGGAGACGATGACCGTCCGCGAGGCGATCCGACAGGCGCTCCGCGAGGAACTGGACCGCGACGACGACGTGTACATGATGGGCGAGGACATCGGTGATATGGGCGGTGTTCTCGCGGTAACGGGCGACCTGATCGACGAGTTCGGTGAGGAACGCGTCCGTGACACACCGATCAGCGAGGCCGGCTTCGTCGGCGCGGCGACCGGCGCGGCCGCCACCGGCACCCGCCCGGTCGTGGAGATCATGTTCTCCGATTTCATGGGCGTCTCGATGGAACAGACGATGAACCAGATGGCGAAGATGCGCTACATGTTCGGCGGGAAAACGGAGATGCCCGTCACCATCCGGACCACCGAGGGCGGCGGCATGGGTGCGGCCAGCCAACACTCCGGCACCGTCCACGCTTGGATCGCACACTTCCCCGGACTGAAAGCCGTCTCGCCCGGCACCGCAGAGAGCGCGAAGGGGCTGACAAAGGCCGCCATCCGCTCGGACGATCCCGTCTTTGTCTTTGAGAACAAGATGATCTACGAACGGCAGGGCGAGGTGCCGACCGATCCCGAGTTCACCGTCCCAATCGGCGAGGCGGCGGTCGAACGGGAGGGGTCGGACGTGACCGTTCTCGCCACCCAGCGACTCGTCGGCGACTCGCTCGATGTCGCCGAGGACCTCGCCGGCGGGACGAGCGTCGAGGTGATCGACGCGCGGTCGCTCTACCCACTTGACACCGACACCATCGTCGAGAGCGTCGAGAAGACGGGCCGCCTCGTCGTCGCCGACGAGAGTCCCCTCTCCTACGGTATCCACGCGGAGGTGGCCACCCGCGCGATGGAGAACGCCTTCTTCAGCCTCGATGCCCCGATCCAGCGGGTCGGGACGCCCGACACGCACATCCCGTTCAGCCCGACACTCGAAGACGAGGTGCTCCCTGACGGCGACGACGTCCGGGAGGCGATCGGTCGGATCACATAGTGGCCCGCGTCGGACTCGTCGTCAACCCCGGGGCCGGCCGAGATATCCGGCGGCTGACCGGCGGCGCGAGCGTTGTCGATAACCGCGCGAAAGAACGGGTCGCTGCCTGCGTTCTCGACGGGGTGACGGTTCTCAGCGAGCCGCCGATGGTGTCGATCATGCCCGACCGCGCCGGCATCGCGGCGGCCGCCGCCGAGAACGCGCCCGACACCGTCACCGTCGAGATTCTCGATCTGCCGGTCGAGGGGTCGGCTGAGGACACCCGTCGGGCGGTCGCTCACTTCCGGGAGTCCGCGGACGTCGTCGTCGTTCTCGGCGGCGACGGCACCACCCGCGACGCCGCCGTCGAGAGCGGGCCGATGCCGGTGCTTGCCGTTTCGACCGGCACCAACAACGTCGTCCCGACGCCGGTCGACGGCACGGTCGCCGGGGCGGCCGCCGCCGTCGTCGCCGCCGGCCGCGTCGACACCGACGCGGTGACGACGCGCCACGGGACCGTCGAGGCCCGCGCCGAGACGCCGACCGGCGAGGCGACGGTGACCGGCCTCGCGTCGGTCGAGGTGTCCGCCCGGTCGTTCGTCGGCACGCGCGCACTCATCGACCCCGCCGATCTGGTGGGTGGTGTAGTGAGCCGCGCTCACCCCACAGAGATCGGTCTCAGCGGTGCTACCGGCTGTCTCGACCCCTTCGGTCCCGAGGCTGCCGGCGGGGCCGCGCTTCGTCTCCGTGATCCGGCGACGGCGTCCCGGACGGTGCGGACGGCCGTCGCGCCAGGTGTGACCGCAACCGTCGGCATCGAGTCACACGACCGCTTGGCCGCCGGCGAGACAGCCCGATTCGATGTGGCTGACGGCGTGGTCGGCGCCGACGGGGAGCGAGAACAGGAACTGGTCGACGCCACCGTCGACATCACGCCACGCGAGAACGGGCCGCAACTGATCGACGTCCGAGACGCACTTGATCGTGCCGCCCGTGCCGGGGTCCTCGTCCGCGACTGACGTTACGCCCCCGACAGGAACGACTCCGTGACGAGCGCGGGAGCACGGCCGGCGGCCGCGGCGACGGCATCGAGAAACGCCCGAGCGTCGTCGGCGTCGAGTGCCCGGGTGTCGTAGGTCACCCCGAGAGTCACCAGCGGTTCGAACCCGACGCCGTCGTGTTCTGGCGTCGCCCGTTGTCCGACCGGATCGAACTCCAGAGCGACGACCGCTGGCGGATTGATCACTCGCCCGACGGCCGATCCCGCCGCAAACGCCGACGCGTCGTCGACGCGGACCGTCCCCGACATCTCCCCCTCGTTACCGACGACGATGTCGATGTGGGCCTCCGACCGGAGTTGGTGGGTCGCGTCGGCGAACGTGGCGTTACACCGCGGGGACGACGCCAGTGCGTCCGTCGTCACCAGCACCATCACGTCTGTCACCGACGCGTCCTCGTCGACGGTCTCGCGCGCCGCGGCCGCCGCGTCGAACACCGATTCGGCCGCGTCGGCGTCGAGAACCATCGTCTCCCGCGCGTACCGGTCGACGGTCGACGGCGGCGCACGCGTCACGCCTGCGACCGTCTCGGTCTCCGGATCGGCGCGACCGGGTCGGGTCGCCGTCTCGCCATCCTTGAGACCCCGGTTCTCGTCGCCCTCCGTGGCGGCCTCGACGTCGGCTTCGGTAACCGAGTTCTGTGGACCTGTGCCCTCAACGGTCGCGATGTCGACGCCGAGTTCCTCGGCGCGGCGGCGTGCCCGTGGTGAGGCCTTTACTCCCGTCGTGGTTCCGTCGTCCGCATCGGTGTGTGCCGGGTCGGTGTCGCCGGGGTCGTCGGCCCCCCCGGTAGCCCCCGGACTCTCGGTCGTCTCGGCCGCCGCGTCGCCCGCGAGGTCGGCCTCGGCGTCGGCTTCGAGCGACGAAATGTCCGCCTCCGCCGGCGCGACGATTCCGATCGGCGTCCCCGGCGGGACTGCGTCGCCGACCGACAGGTACGCCTCCCGCAAAACACCGTCCTCGCGGGCGTCGACCTCGCCGATGCTTTTTTCAGATTCGATTTCGGCGATCAAATCGTCCTCGCCGACCGACTCACCCATGTCCACCGCCCATTCGAGCAACGTTCCCTGCTCCATCTCCAAGCCGAGCTTTGGCATCCGGACAACGTACCCCATACGTGACACTCCACCGCCAGAAAAAAATACTCTAGCCCGTTCGGTGCCCCATCGTTGTCGGTTGATCGGTCGGTCGACAGTACAATTATGTCGTTCCGACGATCAGTGACGTGCGTGTCTCAGACGGTCGCCCGGCCGAACGTTCCCGGTAAGCGGCGGACCCGCTGAGCCGATGCCACCGAACCCCCCTCCGACCGAATCGGACGATTCCCCACGAGACGCGCTCTTTTCAACGCTCCGCAACGAGCGCCGACGCGAGGTCATCGGCTACCTCCGTGACCGGTCGGAACCGGTCGACCTGCGCGACCTGAGCGAACACATCGCCGCGATGGAAAACGACTGTGACCCCGCGGACGTGACGTACGAACAACGAAAACGCGTCCAGACCGTCCTCTACCAGATGCACCTGCCGAAACTCGCCGACCGCGACATCGTGTCCTACGACCAGCGGGCGGGGGAGATCACGCTGGCCAACGGCGCCAGACGCTGTCTGCCGTATCTCGACGCAATCGGCGACCGCCGACGGCGGTGGTGGCGGTGGTATCTGCTCGCCACCACGGTCATCATCGTGTCGATAGCGCTCGCGGCGGCCAACGTCGACCCGTTCGCGCAGGTTTCCGGGGTGGCCTACGCAACCGTCGCCGTTCTGTCGTGTGCCGTTGTGTCGCTCGTTCACGTCGCGGTTGAACTCGACTGACCCGACCGATCGTCCCGGGTCGGGCGTCAGGGGCTATCCTCGCTCGCGGTCCCGAGACCGAACCGGTCGGCGAGAACACCGACGAGATCAGTCAGATGTGCCGTCCCCCAGACAGCGACGATGATACCGCCGAGGGTGTCGAACAACAGGTCGAGCATCGTGTCGCCGAGGCCGTACTGAACGAGAACGGCTTGCGTTCCCAAAACCGACGCGACAACCGTCACACCGAACTCAAGAACTTCCCAGAGAACGCCGAACGCGAGAACAAACAGTAGGATGAACACGAACATGAACCGGTCGGGGAGTGAGACGCCGTCGGAGTGGAGTTCGAACGCGCGAGCGGTGGCGTACCCCGCTGCCGCGACGATGGTCGAGGAGAGGGTGTGTGTCAGGTGATCCCACCACCAGACGCTCCGGTAGAGATTGGTCGTCGCCCCGGGGAGCCCGGCGGTTCCGAACGCGTGGAGAAAGACGGCGGTGGTGATCCACAGCGTCAACGCCGAGTCCATCGGGATGTGGTAGTCGCGTTCGAGCACCGCAGGCAGGTACGTCACTCCCAGTCCGACCGTCGCGTTAACGACGACCCCTGCGTTGCCACGTTCGAACCCGACAAACACGAGTCCGACGAGTAGAACCTGCAGTAGTCGAGAGAGCTGTCGTTGTCGGCGCTCGCTCACGTTGAGTCGGTCACGGAGTCGCACCTCAGTCGTCTCCGTTCCCGGTGGTGTCGATCGGATACCGCGGCGTCTCGTTTGCGAACCGCCGGAAGTAGTGTTCGAAGCAGACACCGGCGACAACGCCGGCCACCGTCGCGGCGACGAAGTCCCACATGAGCGCCTCCTCGATGACGTGCTCGGGGCGGCCGTCCAACAGAACCTGCGTCCCGAGGAGCGTGTCGGAAAGCCAGCGTGCCTCGGCCCACAACCCCGCCGTTGCCACCGTCGTAACGACCACGAACAGCACGGCGAAGGTGTGGGTCATCCGGACTGGCGTGAACACGTCGAGTTCCACCGCGAGAATGAGTGCGGCGGCTGCGACGGCGACGTACGTGGTCACGCGCCCGGTGAGCGTCACGCCGCCGACGGTCTGTCCGACGACGAGGAGCCGCCCCACCGCCGGGACGGAGGCAAGCGCCAACGCTTCCCACGAACCATCGCGTCGAGACGGCGGCGGGCGACCGCCGGAACGGCGGCGAGTGCGACGAGCGCCAGCGTAAACCCCGCCCAGAGGGGGCGTCCGCCGACCACCGCCCCACCGGCGGCGAAACAAAGCACCCCGACGAACCCCCAGCCGAGCGCGGCGTTGAATCGCCGCCGCCCGAACAGATCGTAAATCCCACCGCCGGGGTCGACTGTCGGCATACGCATCGTTCATCCGGTGGCGGTGAAAACGCTTCGGCCCCGACCCGTCGACTCCCGCGCCCCCTCGGAAGCCGAAGATACAAATCACCCCCGAACCGTAGGTCGCCACATGTTGGATGACCAGCCGGGACGCGCCCCGGCAGACGAGACAAACGGACAGACGTGGCTCGACGTTGTCGACGATGTTCTCGACACGGCCATCGATCGGGAGGAGGAGTTGGAGTGTGCGTTCGAAGACGTGACCGTCGACGTCCCGTTGCGGATGGAGGCCAACGCCGAGTTCGCCCGGTGGCATCTCGACGGCACCGTTCGGGT
>NZ_JAQCNJ010000029.1 GCF_028275055.1 Haloplanus sp. | reverse complement strand
GTCCAGAACGAGTTCGATCAGGTCGGCGGCGAGGCGGGCGTCGCCCCCGCCGTCGTCGCCGAACTCCAGGCCAAGCACGTCGCCGCCGAGTTCCTCAACCGTCTCGACCGCCCGCCGGAGGCCGACGTAGTCGTAGGCGTCGGCGTCGTCGACGTGACGGTGGACCGCGGAGGCGAGTTCCAGCAACGCGGCCGTCGCCTCGCGCACGCCGAAGTCGTCGTCCATCGCCGTCGTGAACTCCTCGCGGGCCTGGTCGACCGCCGTCCGGAGGTCCGCGTCCGCGACTTTGGTGCGGGCGTCGACGCTGTCACAGGCCTCGACCGCCGTTTCATGGGCGCGTTCGAGGCGCTCCCAGCGCTCACGTGCTTCCTTCACCGCCGCCTCGCTGTAGGTTTGTTTCGACCCATAGTTGGTCGAACAGTAGAACGTACGGAGCACGTTCGGACCGAACTCCTCCAAGGCGTCGGCAACGTAAAAGTAGTTGCCGAGACTGGAACTCATCTTCTCGCCCGCCGTCTCCAACAATCCGGTGTGGAGCCAGTAGCGCGCGAACCGCTCGCCGGTCGCTGCCTCGCTCTGTGCGATTTCGTTCTCGTGGTGGGGGAAAACGAGGTCGTGACCGCCGACGTGGATGTCGATGGTGTCGTCGAGGTGGGTCGTACTCATCGCCGAACACTCGATGTGCCACCCCGGTCGCCCCTCGCCCCACGGCGACGCCCACGTCTCGCCCGAGGGTGGGTCGTCGACCGGCCGGTCGTCCGTGCGGTGGTCGGCCACGTCGCTCGGGGACACACCCCCGGCCTTCCAGAGTGCGAAGTCCGCCGGGTTGCGCTTCTCCGAACGCTCGTCGGGGTCGCCTTGGGCTTCCATCGCGTCGACCTGTTGGTTCGACAGTTTCCCGTAGTCGTCGAATGCGGTCACGTCGAAGTAGACCGACCCCTCGGTCTCGTAGGCGTACCCCCGGTCGATCAGCGTCTCAACGAGGTCGATGATCTCGGGGATGTGTTCGGACACCCGTGGGTACACCGTCGCCCGCTTCAGGTTCAGGCCGCGCATATCGCCGATGATCGAGCCGATGAACCCCTCGGCGACGTCGAGTTCCGACCCACCGAGATCGGCCTCGCCCACCCGTGCGACGATCTTCTCGTTCACGTCGGTGAAGTTCTCGACGTGGCGAACGTCGTATCCACGGTAGGAGAGCCACCGGTGCATCACGTCGGCGTGTGTCCACACCCGGGCGTGACCGAGATGGGCGTCGTCCGAGACCGTCAGCCCACAGACGTACAGCAGGACTTCCTCGCCCGCTGGCTCGAACTCCTCGCGGTCGCCGGTCAGGGTGTTGGTCACGGACAGCGTCATCACCGATCCGTTTCCGGTCGAGACATTAATAGTTGAAGATCCGACCCTCGGCCGCCCGCACCCGAACGGTCAGGATCGGACGCTCGTGGCATCCATCTGTACTACGTGAACACCGCGACGAGGGCGACCAGCACCGCCCCGACGACGACGCCCGCGCCGACCAACACGGCCGGACTCCGGACGGCCGTCGTGACGGCGGCAGCGACGGCGACGGCGACGGCACCGACCCCGAGAAGGGCGAGGCTACGTCGACTCGGGACGCCGAGCGAGACCCGTTCGCTGAGGGGTGGCGACCCCGCGTCATCCGAGTCCGGTGGCCGCGAGAGCGTCTCGTCGACGTCGACCGCGTCGTCGTCACCGCCGGGTTCGACCGTCACCTCGACGGTCCGTTGTTCGGCCCCGTACCCGGTCGAGATTTCGAGCGTTCCAGTCACCGGCGAGTCGACGCGTTCGACGCCGACCGGCACGGACTGGGTCGTTTCACGCTCGACGAACAGGTTGCCGTCGGTGTCGATCCGAGCGACGGCCGACAGGGCCTCGTCGGCCCGGACGTGGACGTGGACGGACTCGCCGTGGTTTCGAAGCTCGACCGAGAACGGCTCGCCGATGGCAAACTCCGCCGGCACCTCGACCTCGTGAAGCGCCCCACGGTTCAACTCGACCAGTAACACCGGAGTCACACGGTGAGAGTCGTCCCCGGAGCGGAAAAATCTTCAGTCCCTCGACCGCCGCTACTCCTCGCGCATGTCAGGCGGGAGGAGGTTCGGAATACCGTCCTCGATGGGGTACACCTCGCCCGTCTCGGTGCCGACGAGTCGACCCTCGATGATCTCCTCGCCGTCTCGCTCGTCAACTTCGAGTTCGAGGTCGCTCTTATCGAGCGGATCACAGAGGATCGCCATCAGGGATTCTTTCATCATCCGGCAGGTGGCGGGCGGGCGATAAAAATCCACGGATCAAGCGTGTGGCCCCATCACGCCGCCCGGTGTGGCTGTGGTGGCCACGTCACCCGCACCCACCGGTAGAACACCCTGAGACACCGACTGATGTCGTGTGCCAGCGCCCCGGGGCGGGCGTCGAAACCGCGAAGACGGGCCGAACACCCGGTTGCCCGCCGAGCGCGGCCGTGAACCCGGCAACACCGCCGTCGATGCGCCACGACCGCGCACATGCGAGAGTCGAGCGTAGGGCGGTGACACGACGGAGTAACCTAAAGAACGGAGGAACTGCCCGTGTCGAGTCCCCCGAGGACGGTGACCTTCTCCGCCGTTGTGGACTCTCTGTCGGTCGGCTTCCCCACGAACGGGGGGCGGCGGTTGCCGGCGTCGCCTTGGCCGGAACCGGGTCTTTATTTCCGGGGAACCCGTGACGTTCGGACATGCCCACCGCTGAAGTGTCGCTACCGGACGACATCGACATCGAGATCAGCCAGCTCGTCGAAGAAGGGGAGTTCATCAACCGCGACCAAGCCGTCGAGGAACTGCTCTCGCTTGGCGTGTCGGCCTACACGACCGAGGAGTCGACGACCGGGCCGGCCGACGAGGATCTGTTCACGCAGGTCGTCGAGGATCAACAGGACCCCGCCATCCGGAACGAGGGCGACGACGAACACACGTTGTAGGTCACTCGACGAGCAGTCGGTCGGCCACGCCGTCGAATCGCTCGCGTTCGTCGCGCCAGAACACCCGTTGATCGCCGAGCGACTGCCGGGTCGGCTCGGCAACCTCCGAGTGAACCTCGTACTCCTCCGAAGCTTTCACCTCGTGGTAGGCGTCGCGAAACGCCATCCCCTCCTCGACCTTTTTGTTCGCGGTGTACGCGGCAAAGATACCGTCGTCGACGGTGAACTCCTCGGAGAGTTCCAAGTCCTCGATCAACGGCGTGAGGATGTCGACCGTCGCGCGGACGGTGTCGACCGACTCGATGAGGTGTTTCTTTGTCCGTTGGCTGTCGCGGTTGTAGCCGCTCGGAAGCTTCCCGATGATCCGCCGGATCGCCTCCTTTGCGGCCGACACCTCCTCGGCTTTCGCCCGCGCCAACTCCAGGATGTCGGGGTTGCGCTTCTGGGGCATGATGCTACTGCCCGTGCAGTACTCGTCGGGGAGTTCGAAAAACTGCTGATCCTCGGAGAAGTTGATGAGGTCCTCCGCCAGTTTCTGTACGTCGAGCATCACCAGATCGAGCGTCTGGAGCAGTTGGAGTTCTTGTTTCCCGCGGTTCGAACAGTAGATCGGGTTGTGTTGTTTGTCGGCGAACCCGAGCAGTTCGGTCGTCAGGTCGCGGTCGATGTCGAGGCTGGTGCCGTAGGAGGCGGCGGCTCCGAGCGGATTGGTGTCGATGATCCGGAAGGTCGCCCGGAGTGATTTCAGGTCGTCGATCAGCGCGTCGGCGAAACTCGACGCCCACAGCCCCGTCGACGACGGCATCGCCTGTTGCTGGTGGGTGTACCCCGGAATCAGGACGTTCCGCTCCTCGGCAAAGGTGTCGAGGGCGTCGACGAACCCGAGCACCCGGTGTGCGAGGTCGATCGTCGCGTCTTTCATAAATAGGCGTGTGTCGACAAAGATCTGATCGTTGCGCGACCGGGCGAGGTGCATCTTCTTTCCGGCCTCCGTCCGTTGGGTCACCCGTTCTTCGACAAAGGTGTGGACATCCTCACCCTCGACCGTGTCGACGTTGTCGTAGATGTCGGTCAGCGCCACCCGGAGGTCGGCGAGTTCGTCGTCCGTGAGAAACCCCTGCCGGTTCAGCATCGTGACGTGTGCGAGATTCGTCAACACGTCGTACGGGAGAAACCTGTTCTCGAACTCCTTTGGCTCCATCGTGTACCGCAGGGTGGCCTCGCTCGCCGAGTGGTCGGTGTTCTCCCAAAGCATGAGGTCAGGTTCCGACAGACCGCACTAAAGGGTTACTGCTGGCGGTCAACGGCGGCGTCCACGAAGCCGGGGAGACAAACATCTATTACACTGACGGGGTACAGTTCGGAGCATGCCAACCGAGCGAGAACAACGGACGGGATCGGTCGTCTATCACCCGTCCCGGGAGTTCGTCGAGTCGACGAACGTCCACAGGTTCATGCAAGCGTACGACATCGACGACTACGACGAGTTGATCGAGCGGACCACCACCACTGTGCCGGGCGAACCCAGATCCGGCGTCGACTGGTTCTGGGACGAACTCGTCGACTACCTCGACATCGAGTTCGACGAGGGGTACGACGCCGTCCGGAACGACGCCGAGGGGCCGCAGTTCACCGACTGGTACCCCGGCGGTCGTCTCAACGCCGCCCACAACGCCCTCGACCGGCACGCCGACGTCGCGTCCGACGCCCGGAACAGGGTCGCCTGCCTCTGGGAGGGCGAACCGGGTGAGGTCCGGGAGGTGACGTACCACGACCTCGGCCGGGGGGCAAACAGGGTCGCAAACTACCTCGATGCCCGCGGCGTCGGTGTCGGCGATACGGTCGCACTGTACATGCCCATGGTTCCCGAGGTGGCCGCTATCCTTTATGGCTGTTTCAAAATCGGTGCGGTAGCCGTCCCGGTGTTTTCGGGGTTCGGTGTCGACGCAGCGGCGACCCGCATCGCCGATGCCGAACCGACGGTCCTGTTCACCGGCGATGGCTTCTACCGCCGTGGCGACCACGTCCTGTTGAAAGGCGATGCCGATGCGGCGGTCGAGGAGGCGGGTCACGTCGAACACACGGTCGTCTTCGACCGTCTCGGTCTCGTCGACGCCGGTGAGGTGCCCTGGAACGACGACCGCGACGAGCGGTGGGAACAAGCGATCGGAGAACGCGACCCCGACTTCGAGACGCGGTCGCTCCCCTCCGACGCCGAGTCGATGTTGTTGTACTCTTCGGGCACGACCGGGACGCCGAAGGGAATCGTCCACACCCACGCCGGGGCGTTGATACAGGCGGCAAAGGAGGTGTACTTCGGGATGGATCTCAAGCCCGCCGACCGGTTCTTCTGGGTCAGCGACATCGGGTGGATGATGGGACCGTGGTCGCTGCTCGGCACACACACCCATGGCGGCACCGTCGTCATGTACGAGGGTGCGCCGGACCACCCCGAGCCGGATCGGTTCTGGCGGTTGATCGACGACCACGGCGTCACGCAGTTCGGTATCTCGCCGACGGCCATCCGCGCGCTCCGCAAACACGGTGACGGGTGGGTCGAGGGGTACGATCTCTCGACGCTCCG
>NZ_JAQCNJ010000051.1 GCF_028275055.1 Haloplanus sp. | reverse complement strand
ATCGTTGGCGGTGCGGTCGAGGCCGGAGACGAACGCTCTGCGGTGTGTCGCGCCGTACGATTGGACCTGCTCACGCGCCGTCTGCAGGAACTCGACGCCGGAGACGTCCTCGGTGACGCCGATAACGTTGTGCGTGTCCTGCATCATCGCCGCTCGCCCACCGCCGCGGTCCAACACGACGGTGTCGTGGCCGAGGCGGGTGGCGTACAGCGCGGCGGTCAGGCCGGCCGGCCCACCGCCGACCACGGCCACCTCGTAGTCGCCATAGATGTCGGTGTCGGTGTCGGTGTCGGTATCGCTCATCAAATGTGTCTACGCTCGCCGGGGGGTTAAGTCCTCCACGTCTGTGCGGCCGCTCTCCCAGAGCGCCCGGCCGGGACACCTGCGGTCCGGCAGCGAACGCCCACGACACATCAGTCAGGCGGCCCGACGACCGCATAGCAGTTGCCACTCGCCCGGAAGGTGTCGTGGGAAACGAGGGTACTCGACCCCAGGTCGCGGTCGAACTCGGCGGGGTCGTAGATGTGATAATACCGCGGGACCGTCTCGCCGCCCGGGAGCGTCCAGTCGACGGTTGTGTCGAACCCGCGGTCGGCGTCGAACCGGTCGTGGGTGGTGCTCCAGACGGAGACCAGTGCCCGCCCGCCCGGTGCGAGGACGCGCCCGAGTTCGTCGAGGCTCCGGATACGGGTCGCCCGTGGCCGAAGGTGGTGGAGAGTCGCGACGTAGACACCGAGGCCGAACCGGTCGGCCCCGAGTGGAAGACGGGCGGCGTCGCCTTGGACGAGTGGCAGACAAACGTCGTCTCCTCGGTCGGCGTGTCGTCGCCGCGCGGTCCTCAGCAGGCCCCTGCTGGCGTCGATGCCGACGACGCGGTCGGCGCGGTCGGCGAGCACCTCGGCGTGGCGACCGTTGCCACAGCCCAGATCGAATGCCAGCGCGGCCGGGTCGGCGTCGGCGACGAACGACTCGATCTCCGGCCACGGGTGTTCGCGTGTCGCGGCGAAGTGGTCCGCGATGCGGTCGTACGTGGCCCGTGGCTCCGGTCGGTCCATACACCGACGCGTATCGCGGCGCACATATACATGCCGCGGCGACCCCGCGCTCAGAGCGCGAAGGCGAACACCGCGTATGTGAGCGCGAGCAGTCCGGTCGCGTGCTTGATTCCGTCGGCCGTGCCGCCCTCTGCGAGTTGACCGGCGATGATTCCGGAACAGACCGCTTGGATCGCTGAGAGGTGGAAAAAGAGGAGTTCGTACGCCCCGGTGTTGATCTCCGACCCGGAGAACGCCCCGGCCAAGCCGCCGACGCCCGGGGCCGACGACGGTGTGGCAGTCCCCACGCCCGCCGCCTCTTGCACGGCGGGAATGAAAGCGACGGTCAGTGCCGCGACGATGCCGAGAAAGACGAGCACGGAGATGTAGATAACGAGAACGTAGGTAAGCATCTCCTGTCGCCGTTCTCGACGGAGACGGCGTGTTTCTTTGGCCTCGTCGGCGGCGATGCGGAGGACCGGCGCGATGTCGCCGCTCGCGTCCATCGCGTTCGTGATCAGCGTCACCGCCTGTGACACCATCCGGACGCGGGTTCGGACCGCCAGCCGTTGGAGGGCCGTCGACGCGTCCGTTCCCCATTGGATATCCCGCCACATCCGGTCCACCTCGGCTTCGAGGCCACCGAGATCGGTGCCGGCGACGCGCTGGATGCTCTCGACAACGGTCATCCCGGCCTCGTTGACGCTGGCGAGGCGGTCGAGAAAGTCGGGAACCGCACGTTCGAGCCGGCGGACCCGGCGCTTGTGTGTCTCGTGGAGAACGGCGAACACGGCCATCGCGAACAACGACGCCTCAATGACCGGCCCATCGAGAGTCTGGAGCGCCGACGGACCAAGCGGGATCGGGACGGAGCGAGTGAGCACCCAAAGTAGCCCCAGCGGTACGGTGACGACGAGACTGACCCGCGGCCGTTCGAGAACGTTCCGGAACGGGTGGTTCGCCCACGCTCGAAGCGCCCGAAACCGGTCGTAGGCGACGAGGCGGTCGGCGTTTCGCCGCCAGCGGTCGACCGTCTCCCCGCCGTCCGAGATGGGTGGTGTCGGGGGACCGGCCGGCGCGTCGTCGTTCTCGTCGGTGGCGGCCGCAGTGGCGACGGCGGCGTCGCGACTGACGTTCGTCATCGCCGTCTCGTCCTGTGTCAGGCTGTCTATATAAACGACGAACACGGCGCTCGCAAGCGGGATACCCACGTAGCCGATGATCCGGACGAGCGTGAGGGTGTTTTCGATAACCAGCCCGATGACGACGAGAATGGTGATCAAAAAAAGCGGGCCGGCGACGAGAACCGTCACGTACACCTCGGCGAACGTCGCGACGAGTTCGAGATACTGTTGTTGTTGAGATTCGGCCTCCTCCTGAAAGCGCTCGTACTGCTCGCGGAGAAACGGCGGCAGGTTCCGGCCGCTTCCGAGAACGCTGGCGAGGTTGCTCGAAAACTCCCCCAACCTCTCGCTGGGCGTTCGGTCGGCGGTGTGTCTAAGCGCCGTCAGGATATCCGTCGAAAAGGTGTCCATCTCTCGCACCGTGACACCGATTTCGCGGGCGGCCTCGCCGTAGATGTCGTCGTTGTCGGCAAGCGTCGCAAGCACCGCCGGAAAGGGCATTCCGCTCCGGGAGAGCGCGTACACGAACGCGATTGTCCGGGGGAGCGTCGCCTCGATTTCGCTTGCCCGTGCGGTCGCCAACTGATCGAGGTACGCCCACCGTACCCAGTAGGTGCCGAGCGCAAGCACCGTTCCGACCGTCGCCCCGAAAAAAAGAAACAGGACAAACAGGCCAAGAAGCGTCAGATCTTGGATCCGGGTGAGTCCGGCAAGAAAGGAAAGCGGGGTGGGGACAAAAGCGAGGATTGCGGCCCGACTGATAGAAAAGAGATCCACCAGCCACACGGCGACGTAGACACCGAGAACGGCGCCGACGACGCCGGCCAAGCCGGCGAAAAACAACGTCCGTGAGGCGAACACACGGTGGGTCGTTCCGGCGTGTGTCGCTCGCATCCGTGAGCGCTGCCACGGCTTCCGCGAACTCCCCCCGACGTAGTCCCCGAACACCGGGACGGCCAGCCGCGAGATGAACAGATCGGCCCGCCGGCTGAACGAAGCACACACGACCGGGAGAAGCAGTAGAGCGACAAGCGCGAGCGGAAGCAGGTGTGCGATCACGTGCGGTCACCGGCATCCGTGTCACCGGATCCCGACACGTCACCGAGATCTATCTCGCCGATGCGCTCAAGCACTCTGTCGGGGTCGGCGTAGTACTCGTTGATCAGCGCGGTGAACCGTCGGTAGTCGGTGATGCCGCGGTCCTGCAACGCCGCGAGGAACCGTCGTCGGTCGCGGAGCTCCTCCAGCAGGCGGGTTCGACTCCACCCTCGGTCGTCCTGAATCTCGTCGAGCAAGGAACTGTCGTAGCCCTCGAAGGTGTCGGTGTCGGCGTCCCAGGTAAAGGAGTTCGAGTAGTCGAGTTCGCCGGTCCGTTGGTCGACACCCCCAATCTCGCTGATGGCCGCGGAGCGACGAACCCGCTCGCCGTCGAGACGGGTGAGTCGCTGGACACAGAGCAGGTCGAGCGATTGGATCATCGCTCGCGGGACGTTGATCGGTTCGTTTTCGAGGCGGTTGATAACCGTCTCGATGCTGTCGGCGTGCATCGTCGAAAACGTGGTGTGACCGGTGTTCATCGCCTGGAACAGTGTCACCGCCTCCTCGCCCCGCACCTCGCCGACGATGATGTACTCGGGGCGGTGGCGCAGTGCCGACCGCAACAGGTCGTACATGTCGATGTCGGCTCCTTGATGAAGTCGTTCGCGCGTGACACTCGACAGCCAGTTATCATGGTACAGCGACAGTTCGCGCGTATCCTCGATTGAAAGCACCTTCGACCGCGGCGGGACGAACATCGACACCGCGTTCATCGACGTGGTCTTTCCCGAGGCCGTTCCACCGGCGAAGACGAGCGACTTGTTGTTCTCGATGGCGAGCCACAGATACGCCATCTGCTCGATGCTGAACGTACCGTACTCGACGAGGTCGATCGGCGTGAACGGATCGTCGGCGTACTGGCGGATGGTGAACGCAGACCCCCGTGGCGTCACCTCCTCGCCAAGGGCGAGTTCGACCCGTGAGCCGTCGGGCAGTGTCGTCCCGACGACCGGGTCGCCGACGCTGATATGGCGGCCGGACTGCTGTGCCAAGCGAACGACGTAGTTGTCGAGTTCGTCGGGATCCTCGAACACGACGTTCGTCCCGATGTCGGTGTACCCGTCGTGGTAGACGAAGATGGGGAGATCATAGCCGTCACACGACACGTCTTCGATGTGTTGATCGTGCATCAGCGGGTCGAGACGGCCAAAGCCACGGAAGTCCCGGATCAGATAGTAGTGGAACTTATGAAAGGTCGACATCGCCACGTCGACGCCGTACTCCTCTAACAGCGACTCGAGTTCCGTCGTCAACACCGTTTGTTCGGCCGCCACATCGGTGTCCCGGTGGAGCAGGGGGTCGCGGATGTCCTCCCGGACCCGGTCGAGCAGTGCGGCTTCGAACTCGTTCAGATCCGGTTCGACGACGTTGTACCGGTGTTCGTTCTCATCGGTGTCGTAGGTGATGACGACGAAGGCAAAGGGGGCGTTCACCCAGTAGCGGTCGCGTTCCTCGTGAGCCGGCGGGGAGTCGAACGTGGCGAGGGGGCCGTCCTCGCCCGGACGAAACGGGCGAGCGTCGATGGACGACCCTCGGAGCATCTCGTAGGTTCGGACGAGTCGCTGGCGAAGTTCGCCCAGCGTCCCCCCACTCGGTGACGCCGCGTCCCCTGACATCGTACGTGGCAAACCGGCGCGCGCTAACTTAAACGTGCGCCTGCGACCGGGACCCGACCCCCGCCGGTACGACGGGTGGAGCGTGTCACGACGGGACCAACTCCGGCGTCCCGCCGCATACGGTGGCCACGGCGGCGGCGGAGCACGCGATCTGCGGGGTGACCGGCCAAAGATTTAAATAAAAGGTTCGCCACGACACTTATAATGGAACGTCCTAGCCGCCAACGTCAGCGAAGCCAGGAAACCGAACAGGACGCTGACGAATCCGTGGACTGTCCCGAGTGCAACTCGGACAACGTCGTCACAGACGCGGATCAGGGCGAACTCGTCTGTGACGACTGTGGACTGGTGATCGACGAACGACAGATCGACCGCGGACCGGAGTGGCGGGCGTTCAACCACTCGGAGCGCCAGAGCAAGTCCCGGGTCGGTGCGCCGATCACCGAGACGATGCACGACCGCGGGCTGACGACGACCATCGACTGGAAGGACAAGGACGCGTACGGGCGGTCGCTCTCCTCCGAGAAGCGCTCACAGATGCACCGACTGCGCAAGTGGCAGGAGCGTATCCGGACGAAGGACGCGGGCGAACGGAACCTCCAGTTCGCGCTTTCCGAGATCGACCGGATGGCGTCTGCGCTCGGCGTCCCCCGGTCGGTACGGGAGGTCGCGTCCGTGATCTACCGACGGGCGCTCAACGAGGATCTCATCCGCGGGCGGTCGATCGAGGGGGTCGCTACCGCAGCCCTCTATGCCGCCTGTCGGCAGGAGGGAATCCCCCGGAGTCTCGACGAGGTGGCCGAGGTCTCCCGCGTTCCACAGAAGGAGATCGGCCGAACCTACCGCTATATCTCACAGGAACTCGGACTGGAACTCAAGCCCGTCGACCCCAAGCAGTTCGTCCCGCGGTTCGCCTCTGCGCTCGAACTCAGCGAGGAAGTACAGGCCAAGGCCACCGAGATTATCGACGTCTCGGCCGAACAGGGGCTGCTCTCGGGGAAATCGCCGACCGGGTTCGCGGCGGCGGCCATCTACGCGGCCTCGTTGCTTTGTAACGAGAAAAAGACCCAGCGCGAGGTGGCCGACGTCGCGCAGGTCACCGAGGTCACCATCCGCAACCGGTATCAGGAACAGATCGAAGCGATGGGCTTCCGTTAACGCCTGACGAACACGACGATCTCTCGATTCCACAGCGACAACCGGTACGTGTTCGCCTCGTAGCCGTCCAGTCGCGCCGCGAGCGTCGGCCGCTGGCTGGCCTCGGCGATCACCACCGGCGGCACGGTGTCCAACGCCGCCAGTCCCTCAACACCGCGGACCCCCGTCGTCTCCGCACCCGTCCGCTCGATGTACCACGGGAGCGGCAGCCGGTTTCCCCACGCGTCGCTCACCGGCGGCCGGCCCGTGTCGGCCTCGGTCCGGGCGACGAACGTCGGGCCGTAGAACAGCACATCGACACCATCGTTGCCCTCGGCGGCGGCCGATACGTCGGCGCGAATCGGATCGAGGCTGTCCGCGGGCTGCGCGTGGTGGACGAGCGGATTCTCCGTCGTTGTCGGTCCGTATGCCGTGTCCGCGACGGCGACGCCGACCCCGCCGACGACGGCAAGCGCCACCAGTCCGGCGACGGCGACGCCGACGGCGTCGTCGCGGGCGAGCGCGCGAGCGGCGTAGCGGACGAGCAGTCCGGCTCCCACGGCCGCGGGGACGAGCGCCGGCGCGATAGTGTGAACGGCGAGCCACGCGGCGCTCTCCTCGGTGATGACCGGAAAGACGAGCAGTGACGCGCCGGCCCAGTAGGCGTGGAAGGCGACCACCGGCCGCGTGGGACCGGGGCCGTACCGATCGGCGGCGAAGCCGACGGCGGCGAGGACAACGACGACGGCCGACGCCGCCAAGAGCGTCTCGGCGTGGGCGCTCAGATACGGGAGGAGTTCGTGTTCGCCGCCCTGCCGCCGACCGACGACGCGGACGCCGTAGAACCGCCGGGCTGCGCCGACAAAGGCCGCCTCTACCGTGCCAGGTGTCGGCTTGATTCCGCCGCCGGTTCGTGGCGCATAAAAGTAGAGGTGGATGGAGAGCAAAACGGCAACCGCGCCGAGAGCGGCCCGTGGCGACCCTCGAAGTCGGACGAGGGCGGCCCCGATTCGCTCCCGGGCGTCGACGCTTTCCTCGGCGAGTCGTCGCTGGTCGACGGTGAGAACGGCGGCGGCCAACCAACAGAGAACGTAGCCGACGACGAACCCCGACGCCGCGACGGCGAAACCGAGAGCGGCCGCACCGAGGTAGCGGTAGCCGGCCGGAGCCGCCCCGTCCGCGTCGCAATCGAGAAGGCGGGCACCACAGCCGACGACGACGAGACCGAAAACCGCGAGGGGGAGGTCACCCCGGAGAAACCGGCCGTAGTAGATGAGAACGGGACTGGCGGCCAGCAACGCCGCGAGCGCGACCGTTTCGGCGTCGCCGAGGCGGTAGCCCGAGTCCGGACGGCCGTCACGGCCGTCGCCCGGCCCGCGAAAGAGGAGTGCGAGAAGCGGCGACAGGCCGCCGACGACGGCGACGGCGGCGCGGGCGGTCATGTCGGTTGCACCCATGACGTCGAAGACAGCCCGACCGAGAACGTACAGTAACGGGCCGCCGGCGACGGGGCGGTAGGCGAGCGTGCCGGTGTCGAGCGAGCGGAGGGTCCAGTAGCCGACGCGGGCCTCGTCCCAGTGGAGCGGGCGGGTTCCGAGGTTGACGATTCGGGCGGCGAGGGCGACGGCAACGAGGGCGACGACGGCGACGACGACCCGGTCGATCCGCGATCCGGGACCGTCGGGGTCGGCCGCTGGCATACCGCCCAATCCGCCGGGGTCGGCCTGAACCTTTCGATCCCTCACCGACCGATACAAGCCGGTGGCCCACGGACGGTAGGTATGGATCTCTTCGGGACGGCGGGCATCCGTGGGAGCGCGGTCACGGACGTGACACCGGAACTCGCGGTGGCGGTCGGGCGGGCGATCGCACGCGCTGACGGCGGAGATCGATCCACCGAACTCGTGATCGGTCGGGACGGGCGGACGACCGGCGAGGGACTGGCGTCGGCCGTTGAGGCCGGCGCGCTCTCGGGTGGTGCTTCGGTCCGGCGGGTCGGTGTCGTCCCCACGCCCGCGCTCGCATACGCCGCCCGCGGTCGGCAGGGTGTGATGCTCACCGCCTCGCACAACCCACCCGGCGACAACGGGATCAAACTCTTCGCCGATGGCGTCGAGTTCGACGGTGAGGCCGAGCGGGCGATCGAACGGCGGGTCGACGACGGCTCCCGACCGCTCGACTGGGACGGCTGGGGCGAGGCGCGCGACGCGTCGGTGCTTCCCGCCTACCGCGAGGCGGTCGTCGACCACGCCCGTCGGTACGGCTCGTCGCTCGACGGTCTCAAGGTTGTCGTCGACTGTGCGAACGGCGTGGCCGCGCTCGCGACGCCGGCGGTCCTGCGGCGCCTCGGTGCGAACGTCGTCACGCTCCACGGCAACGTCGACGGCCATTTCCCCGGCCGGGAAAGCAAGCCGACGCCCGAATCACTCGGCGGGCTCCGCCGGTTCGTCGCCGACGGCGACGCCGCGTTTGGGGTCGGGCACGATGGCGACGCCGACCGGATCGTCATCGTGGACGGCGCCGGCGAGGTGGTTCACGAGGACACCGTTCTCGCCATCGTCGCCGAGCGGTGCGTTCGCGACGCCGACGCCGCCGATCCGGTCGTTGTGACGACGCCCAACGCCTCGGCCCGGATCGACGAGCGTGTCGTCGCCGCGGGCGGGCGGGTCGAACGGGTCGCGCTCGGCTCGCTCCACGAGGGCGTCGCAAGCGTTCGAGACGGCGACGGAACGGTCGCGTTTGCGGCCGAGCCATGGAAGCATATCCACCCCGGATTCGGCGGGTGGATCGATGGCGTGGTCAGCGCCGCCGTGATCGCCCGACTAGTCGCCAAGGAGGGGCTTGAGGCCCTCCGTGACCCGATCGACGAACGCCCGTACCGAAAGGTGAGTGTCGCGTGTCCCGACGACCTGAAGAAAGCGACGATGGACCGGCTGGCGGCGACGCTTCCGGAGGCGTTTCCGGACGGAACCGTCGACCGATCCCACGGGATCCGACTCGAACGGCCGGACGGGTCGTGGCTGCTCGTCCGTCCGAGCGGAACGGAGCCGTACGTCCGCCTCTACGCCGAAAGCGAGGCCGTCGAGGAGTTGGTGGCGACTGCGCGCGACCGGATCGAGCGGGCTGTCGAGGCGGCGGCGTAGCGACGGTGGGGGGCCAGGTTCCCGTCGAGTCCCGTCGTCTCGCCGGCGACGGAACGGGAACGAAGAGTTTTCCCACCGCGGAAGCCACGCTGTACCAATGAGCACTCACGAGTGCGACGTCGCCGTCGTCGGGGCGGGCACCGCCGGCTGCTACGCCGCGGCGGCGGCCGCCGCCGACGGCCTCAACGTCGTCGTTATCGAGCGGAAAGACGAATCCGAGGCGGGACATATCGCCTGTGGCGACGCACTGAAAGGGGCCGACGCGTTTCCGGACGCCATCCCGAAATCGGAGATCAGGCCCTCGTTTACCAACACCGGCGTCGACCACGGTCGATTCGAACTCCCGGAACACGACACCGTTCTCGACATCCCGGTGCCCGGCGAACTCGCCGTCATCGACCGCTTGGAGTTCGGACGGCGCATGATCGACGGCGCGACCGAGGCGGGCGCGGCGTTTCACTACAACACCGTCGTTCAGGACGTTCTCCAGGAGGACGGCCGTGTCACCGGCGTTCGCGCCATCCGGACGGGCGACCCGGTCACCTACGAGGCTGCGGTCACCATCGACGCCGCCGGCGCGCTCTCGATCCTGCAGGACAAAGCCGATCTCGAAAACACCACCTTCGACACCAACGTCTCGTACTCCCAGTTCTGCTCGGCCTACCGCGAGATCGTCGAGGTGCCCGAGGAGGTCGAGTGGGACGACGCCCTCGTGTTCAAGCCGACCGAACGGGCCGCGGGCTATCTCTGGTACTTCCCGCGGACGAGCACGACGATCAACGCGGGCCTCGGCTTCCAGATGACCGAAGCGCCGATGAAACTGGTCCAGGACCTCCGAGCCGACCTGCAGACCCGACCGGAGTTCGAGGGCGCGGAGGTGAAAGACAAACTCGGCGCGGCGCTTCCGACCCGACGGCCGTACGACTCGGCGGTCGCACCGGGTTTTGTCGCCGTTGGCGACGCCGCCGGCCACGTCAACCCGACGACCGGGGGTGGCATCGCCGGCGCGGCCTACGCCGGCACCTACGCCGCCGACGCGGTCGTCGATGCCCTCGCGGACGGCGGCCCCACCGAGGCGGCGCTGTGGGAGTACAACGAGCGTGTTATGGACCACTTCGGGGCGCGGTACGCCGGTCTCGACGTGTACAACGTCCTTTCGACGGCCATCGATGTCGACGACCTGATGGGGCTTTTGGCATCGATCCCGGGCGAAAAACTCGCAGAAGCGCTCTACTCGGGGTCGACATCGATGGGTCTCGGCCTGAAACTCAAAAGCGCGGTCAAGAGCTTTGGCTACTGGGGAACGATACTCGATTTCTACCGGACCAAACAGCTTTCGGAGAAACTGATCGACCGATATGATGCCTATCCGTCCGATCCGTCCGGTCTCGAGGCGTGGCAAAACGACCGCGACGACCTGATGGACCGGGTGTACGAGACGACGGGCGCCGAGCCGAAGTACTAACGCGAGTCCGGCCGGCACGGCCGCCCCCGTTGTCCGTGGGTTTCGTTTCCGACCCAGGTGATGTCGTTGTCGTGGCCGTGTTTCGACCCGCCACAACGCCAACTACCGTCGGAGCTTGATTCCGTGGGATTGGCCGGGAGGCTGTCGCCGCCCGTGAGCCGTTCATCCTGTCACCGCCGGTGTCAAACGCCCGGGGCTTGTTTCTTACCGACCCTTCGTGTTGCCGTCGTTGGAGTCGGAGTCGGAGTTGAGGTCGAAGTCAAAATCGAAGTAGGGGTGGAGCGGGTCCGTGTTGTGGTCCCGCGTCTTGGTACGCCTCCGTCACCGTGCGGCGACACACCGTGATACTCCATGGCGACGCCCCGAGTGCGAGAGGCAGATGATTGTGTGCTCACCGATACACAGCGGCCACGCTCCCGTTCACTCAGCCAACGCGTAGACATTGTTGTCGCTACTGCCAACATAGACGGTACCATCGACCACTGCCGGCGACGAGAGCCGAGCGCCCTCATCCCGGTAGCTCCACCGTTCAGAGCCGTCAGCCGCCGACAGCGCGTGTACGCGGTCACCGCTGCTGACATAGACAGTGCCGTCGCTCACCACCGGCGAGGAAGTCACGCGGTTGGCAGTCTCGAATACCCACTGCTGTGAGCCGTCGTCAGCCGATAACGCGTGGGCGTTACCATCGGTACTCCCGATGTAAACGGTGTTATCACCCACCGTCGGGGACAGGAGCACAGCATCCCGAGTCTCGAAGGCCCACTGTTCGGAGCCGTCGGTGGTTGACAGTGCGTAGATATTGTCGTCGCTACTGGCGACGTAGACGGTGTCATCGGCCACCGCCCCCGCGTACGCTGCACCCCCGGTTTCGTAGGTCCATCGGGCGGCGCCATCAGCAACTGACAGCGCGTGGACAGCGCCACCATCTAAACCGAACACACCGCCCACATAAATGGTGTTATCGACCACCGCAGTCGGTGAGAACAGCTCCCCTTTGTTCTGAAACGTCCACCGTTCGGAGCCGTCGCTGGCTCCCAGTGCGTACATCCTACTGCCTGTACTACTGATATAGACGGTGTCCTCATCCACCTCCGGCGACGTTCTCGCCTGCCCTCTGACCTGGAACGTCCACCGTTCGGAACCGTCAGCCGCCGACAAGGCGTACACGTTGGTGTCTCGGCTACCGACGTAGACGGTGCCGTTAGCCACCGCCGGTGGGGATGTCTCACGTTCAGCCTGCTGATATATCCACCGCTCGGTGCCGTCGCTGGCACTCAGTGCGTACACATTGCCACGCTCATCACCGATGTAGGCGGTATTATCGACTACTGTCGGCGGTGAGGAGACTCCCCCCTCGGTCTGGTACGCCCACCGCTCGGTGATTTCTCGGTCAGTTTCTGTCGGTTCGTCCGATGCTGTCGACTCACTCGACTCGGTTCTGTCATTGGATCCTGTATCACTCGAACTGTCTCCACCACCTGAGCATCCAGCAAGTGCTACGGTGGTTCCGATGCCAGCGGTACGGAGAACCCGACGGCGAGACACTGACGAGTCGTCCATCACAATTACTACATAATATACAAGCAGGAATCAAAATACCTGTGAACGGCTCTCCGAATCATGTCGTATATCTGTTACGAAAGCGAACGAGAACGCCGACCATCCGGTCTATTTCGGGCTGACAGCTGTTCCGAGCGGTGACCGAGACTCCGGCCACAGAGTTTTGTCCTCTGCTCGCCGCGACCGCTCTCGTAGGCCTCGGGACGTTCGCGGATGTCGATGTCGTGTCCCGGACGGTCGTCGGATATCGGTTTGTTTCGGGTGTCGGAGGTGATCGATCCGTCGTCATACCGGCCCTTCGTACGTTACCGGGACGCCAACGGGTCAGCGGCACGGTTCGGCCGGCATGAGTGGTGTGGTGACCCGTCGGGGGGAGACCGGTCCGAGTCTCCGGAAGCGCACATCCGCCGTTCCCCACCTGCTGTCGGTCGCTGGTCTCTACACCGCTTCCCGACCCAGCCGTTCGATGGTTTCGGTGAACACGTCGACGGCGATTCGGATACTCCGTTCATCCACGTCGAAGGTCGGCGTGTGGTGTCCGCCGGGATGGTCGGTGCCGACGCCGACGTATGCGGCCAGTCCGCCTCGTTGTTGAACGTGGCGCATGAGGTAGGTGGCGTCCTCGCTGCCGCCTAGCTTGGCGTTGTCGAGAAGGGAGTCGACGCCCTCGACCTCGGCGGCGGCGTCCGCGACGACGGCGGCAAGGTCGGCGTCGCTCTCGCCGCCGGGTGCCCGACCGGCGCGTTCGATTTCGACCTCGCAGTCGTGCATCTCGGCGGCCGACCGGACGACGCGTTCCGCGTGGTCGTCCATATACTCCATGAGTTCGGTCGTCTCGCCGCGTACTTCGCCGTCGATGAAGGCCTCCTCGGGAACGATGTTCGAGGCGGTGCCGCCGCCGACACGGCCGGCGTTGACCCGTGTCTCGCCGTCGTGGTGGCGGGGGATGGCGTAGAGGTTCCCGATCGCGGTCGCCATCGCCTGGACCGCGTTGCGACCGCGTTCGGGGTGGCCGCCGGCGTGGGCCGACGCACCCGCAAAGTCTGCACGGAACTGACTGACCGCGAGAAAGCCGTCGATCCCGGCGACCACCTCACCGGTCGGGTGGTCGAGACCGACGTGAAGCGCGAGGAGCCGGTCCACGTCGTCGAGGTGGCCGCTCTCGGCCATCGGTTCACCCCCGGCAATGATCTCCTCGCTGGGTTGGAAAAACAGCTTGAGCGTCCCCTCGAAATCACCATCGACGACGGCGTCGAGAACACCCACACCGACGGTCGCGTGGGCGTCGTGGCCACAGGCGTGCATATACCCCTCGTTCTCGGAACGAAAGCCCTCGGCGGCGGGGTGATGGTCGTCGCCCGCCGCCTCTGTGATCGGCAGGGCGTCGATGTCGACCCGGAGGCCGATCGTCGGGCCCTCGCCCCGTTCGAAAACGGCGATCAGTCCGGTGTGACCGCCGTCGAGTCGGTCGACGATGTCGGCCCGTGCCCCGGCCTCGACGGCGCGGTGTGCCCAGTCAGCCAACTCGGCGTCGTCCGGAACGCCCCGGCGGTCGGTCCCGAGCGCCTCCGGGCCGACGTGGAGTGCATCGAGCGGGCGTCGCTCCAGTTTGTCGACGAGGCGGGCGGTGGTGTAGAACTCCCGCCAGGCGGGTTCGGGGTGTCGGTGCAGGTCACGGCGGAGGTCACGGAGGCCGTCATCAAGGTCGACCGTCGGGGAGCGCATGCCGAAACGGACGTGAGCCATCTTAATAAGTCGTGACGGTTGGCGGACCGGAGGGACAACCGACTGCTACCCGTTTCGGTGGCCGAGGGGCTTTTTTCGATCGACTTCGATTTCGACGTGGACGCTCTCGGGGAACTCCATGTGGCCGATCCGGCCGGCCACCTCGTCGTTGCCGTGGATCTCCAGCCGACGCGAGTAGGACGTGTACTCCCACGATGGGTATCGGTCGCCGGGCTGAAGGGTGCGATACTGCGGGACGGTGAGATGCTCGGGAGGCGCCGAGTGGGGGCCTTTACACTCCGCACCTTTGCGTTCGACCATCCGCTTGAGGTCGGTGACGAGCGATTCGAGCGCCTCTCGATCCCCGCTTTGAAAACTGAGTTTGGTCACGAAGGCCATGGTTACCACATCGGTGCGCGCTCGAAGGTGAAAAACGCACCCGTCCGGGACCGCATCTGTCCGATATTCTATTAACCCGGGACCGTATACAACCGATAATGACGGTCGAAGCGATCAGTGCTGGAGCCATCCTCTTTCGCGACACCCGCGGCGAACGGGAGTATCTCCTCCTGAAGAGCCGCCCCGGCGACTGGGAGTTCCCCAAAGGCGGGGTCGAGGGCGACGAGGAGCTTCAGCAGACAGCGATCAGAGAAGTTACCGAGGAGGCCGGAATCGAGGATTTCCGGCTCATCGACGGCTTCCGTGAGGAGTACGATTACGTGTTCGAGGCCGGCGGCAACACCATCCACAAGACGGTCCACCTGTTTATTGCCCGCTCGTTCGAGGCGAGCGCGGAGCTTTCGACGGAGCACCGCGACCTGCAGTGGCGGGACTACGAACAGGCGATCAACACGATCACGCAGGACGGCCCGCGGGAGATACTCGAGGAGGCCCACGAGTATCTGGACGGACTCGTCGACTCCGGGACCGAAGCGGGCAAACGGACGTACCTCGGGTGAGCCGACCGAGCGGCGACCCGGTTCACCGGCCGTGATCGACGGCGCACCCGGCGACGCCGAGTTCGGCTTCGAACTCGTCACCTGCCGGTGGGCCGAGCGTGCGTGGCCGCCGGACCGCGACACCGCGACCGTCCCGGTCGTCGCCCGCCAGCTCGGCACTCGGAATCGCCGCTGGGACACCGTCGTCGTTGAGGCCGACCCGGAGGGCCTCGCCGCGCGTGCGGCCTTCGGGGAGGGGGCGCTCGATTCCGACCTGCTCCACGTCGTTCGCAACGCCCCCACCGACTGGGCGTGGTATCGCGACGCGCTCCCCGACCCCGACTACCCGTGGCGATACGTCCGCGCGGCGGTCCACCGTGCCGACGCTCGTGGCATCGTCGACACCAAGCGCGACGGAAACCGGATTCGGATCAGGCAGGTCGAACCCTACCCCGACTGGGTGTGCCGACTCGTCGCCGTCGAGAACAAGCCCGACCTCTCGGCGAGTGCGGCGCGGGCACTCGTCGATCAACTCGACCACGACGTCTCGGCCGCGCTGGCCGATGAGGTGTGGGTCGCCACGGCGTCGACCGGCGAGACGGTCGAACCCGCTTTGTTCGAGGGTCTTCCCGTCGAGGCCGGCGTTCTCGCGCTCTCGCTCGACGGCGAGGGCGTCGACTCGCGGGTTGTGTGGCACCCCGCGACGCTCGATCCGGCCGCCGAGGCGTCGTCGCCGCCGGCCGACCGGGAGAGCAAGCGACTGGAACTGGCCGAACGGGCGTACGGGTCGGGCTGGCGGTCGTACGTCGAGACGATGCGGCCCGACTGCCGGTGGTTCCGACTCAGGGAGTCCGCCGACGCGTTCGTCCCGTGGTGTGCCGAGAAGGAGTGCCACCAGACTGCGGCGGAGTGTGCCGGCGACTGTCCCGGGTTCGAGCCCGAACCGCCGGCGTGGCGGACCCACGGGTGGCCCATCGAGGGCGGACCGGGCAAAGGGATCCAGCGACTGTTAGCCCGGCGTCGGCGACGGCAACGGCGACCGGACGGGGAGTGACGGCCGGTCAGACGATTTCGACCTCGACGCCTGTACCGTCGGCCGCGCGTTTGTAGGTCGGGACGGTCCGGTAGACCACCTCGACGACCCCCTTGCGCCGGAGATTACCGAGCGCCTCGCGAACCGCGTCCACCCCGGGGTCCGTTTCGAACGCCGCCCGAACCTTTTGCAGGACGCTCACGACGCTCTCGGAGCGCTCATCGGGGCCGGCGACCACCTCGAACACCTGCGCTTCGAGTTCCGGGACGCGGATCACCTGGACGCCGTCCTCGTCGCCCTCGACACCGGGGTCGACACCGACCAGGTCGGCTGCCTCCGGCGTCGCGCAGATGTAGCTGTTCTCGTTGCGGTAGTAGTAATCGGCGAGGTGGGTTTCGAGATACGAATGGACCTCGCTCCCGCCGTCGAGCCCCCACCGCTCCTGCAGTTCACCGTTCTTCGTCGGCTGGAGGCGGACGATGTCCGCCAATCGGTCGCGTTCCTCCTCCGACAGTGTCATCGTCGGGCGGTTCGGCCGACGCACATATCGGTGTTCCGCTCGCCAACGACCGGCAGACCCCGAACGATTAATCCCTTGGCCACCGTCGGGTCGGGCGTGTCTTGGAACACCGTCACCCTCGACGTCGCCGACGGCGTCGCCAACCTGACCGTCGACCGGCCCGACGCACTGAACGCGATGAACACCGAGACGCTCGGCGAAATCGAGTCGGCAATCGCCGAGGCGACGGAGCAAGAAGCGCGCGTCTTGGTTCTCACCGGTGCCGGCGACGACGCCTTTATCGCCGGCGCAGATATCGACTACATGAAGGAGTTCTCGACGCCCGAGGCACTCGCCTACGCCGAGCGAGGACAGGGCGTCGTCCGCGACCTGCGGGGGTTCCCGGGTGTCACCATCGCCGCCATCAACGGCTACGCGTTCGGTGGTGGCTGTGAGTTCGCTCTCGCCTGTGATCTCCGCGTGGCGAGCGAACGAGCGGTCATCGGACAGACCGAAATCGACCTCGGAATCATTCCGGGGTGGGGTGGTACACAACTCCTCCAGCGTCTCGTTTCCGACGAACTGGCGAGACGACTGATCTTTTTCGGCGACCGCCTCGACGCGACCGACGCCCACGAACACGGCCTGATCGGCGAGGTGGTCGCCCACGACGACCTGTACGATCACGTCGACGAGATGGCGGCCGAACTCGCCGCCAAGCCCCGCCACGCCCTCTACGCCGCCAAGGAGGCGCTCAACGCCTACCACGAAACCGGAGGCGAAGGAGCGATGACCGTCGAACGGCGGGCGTGGAGCGGTCTGTTCGGCACTCCCGACCAGCGTGAAGGGATGACGGCGTTCGTCGAGAAGCGGGATCCGGAGTTCGAGTAGTTTACCTTGTCCCGTCGGGCGGCGCTCCCGACGGCTCCGGACCGACGACGGTCGCCCGGCGTCAGAGGCTCCGGCCGCCGATGGGTGGGACGGGACGCCGGCCGACAGCCGCTGTCCCGGGAAGTTCGGAGACACACCGCCCACAGTAACGGTATCCGGGCTCGTTTTTTGCCCCACAGTCGGGACAGACCACCTCCTCGGACCCCGCCGAGCGCCCGGGGCCGGCCGTCGGACTCGCGTCGTTCTCGTGGAACCGGATCCGTCGGGACACGTACGCCACGGTGAGCAACTGTGCTCCGACGACGACGATCAGGAGCGCGTACAGCCACGGCTCCGGAATCATGAGTATCGGTTCGTACGGTCCGGATCCACTTGTGTGTTACCCGGTGGCGTCGATACCGGCACCGGTCCGAACGACGGCGCGTGCCCACCATTAAATATCCCCCGGGCAAACGCCGGGATATGGGCGAACGCGTGAATCTGAATCGGGTCGAGTCGGCGTTTGAGCGGCTCGAATTCCCGGTTACCCGGGACGACGCCGCGGCCGAACTGGTCGATGTGACGGTTGCTTCCGCCGACGACGAGGCGAACCTGGGCGAACTGGTTTCGGAGATGGGAAGCGACGCCTTCCACACTCCGGACGACCTCCACGCCGAACTCGAGGCCGTCCTGCCGGCCGGCATGGTGGGAGACCCGGGGCAGTCCGACGAGGATGTAGAATCATCATAACGCGCGCTCGAACACAAGACATAAATCCACTCCCCGTCGGTCTGGTGGTGTGACCCGGCTTCGCGTCCCGGTCGTCGTTCGCGGTCCGAACACGACGCGTGGCCACGCCGCTCTCCTGACGAAGCGCGGCCGGTAGCCTCGCTCGCGGCGGGCGTAGCGACCCCGTCCCGGGCGTGTTCCGACCGGTCGAGTTCCGACACGACTAACAGCGCAGCCGCCCCATCCAAAGGAAATGACGTTATCCGAGTTCCGCGGGGTCTACCCCGCCATGACGACGCCGTTCCACGAGAACGGCAGTATCGACTTCCAGACGCTCCGGACGAGCGCCCAGCGTCTCGCAGACGCCGGCGTCGACGGCCTCGTTCCGGTTGGTTCGACCGGCGAAAGCGCCACGCTCTCCCACGACGAACACATCGAGGTGGTCGAGGCGGTCGTCGACGCCGTCGGCGACGAGGTGCCCATCATCGCCGGCTCCGGTTCGAACAACACGGCCGAGGCGCTCTCGCTTTCCCGTCGCTCCGCCGACGCCGGGGCCGACGGTCTGCTTCTCATCTCGCCGTACTACAACAAGCCCGAACCGGCGGGCATGTCCGAGCATTACCGGACGGTCGCAGACGAGGTGGACCTTCCACAGATCGTTTACAACGTCCCTGGGCGCACCGGCCGGAACATCGAAGTCGACACGGCGGTCGAACTGGCCGCCCATCCCAACATCCGGGGGTACAAGGCCGCGAGCGGGGATCTCGCGCAGGTGTCGGAGGTCGTCGAGCGAACCCGAGATCAGGAGTTTTCGGTTCTTGCCGGCGACGACGGCCTTATTCTGCCGACCCTCGCGGTCGGCGGGCGAGGCACCATCAGTGTCGTCGCAAACGTCGAACCCGGACGGACCGTCGAGATGGTCCACTCGGCGCTCGACAACGAGTACGAACGCGCTCGCGCGGTCCACCACGAACTCGGACCGCTGATGCGCGCGCTGTTCTGGGAGACCAACCCCATTCCCGTCAACGAGGCCATGGCCATCCGGGGGTACGGTCCGGGCCACGTCCGGTCCCCGCTCACCCGTCTCTCCGAGAACCATCGTGACGATCTCGAAGCCGTTCTTGCGGATCTCGAACCGCTGGAGGTCGACGGGTGACACGCCTCGCCGTCACCGGCGCCGGCGGCCACATGGGCCGGGAGGTGCTCGCGGCGGCGAGCGACCGTGACGGCCTCGAGGTCGTTCTCGCGGTCAACAGATCGACGGTCGGCCCGGTCTCGGGCTACAACGTCGAGGACGAGGCGGATCTGCCCCGGTTGCTGGACGAACGCGATCCGGACGTTCTCGTCGACTTTACCCTTCCCGATCCGAGCGTCGGCTACGTCGAGGCCTGC
>NZ_JAQCNJ010000023.1 GCF_028275055.1 Haloplanus sp. | reverse complement strand
GACGGGGACCGGTCGTGATGCACCGAACGCCACTCTTTGACCGAGCAACACCGTGACGGGATTTTTATATAGAGCGATAGATACAACGACGTGGTTCGGATTGGTCCCCTCCAGTTGACCGAGATGTGGACATACGCACTCGTCGGTGGGCTACTCGCACTCCCGTTCACCGTGCTCGAAGTGTGGCGATCCCCGGAGAACATAACGCTCAAAGCGGTCCTCGTCGGGAGCGTATTCGCCGGGTATCTGATCAAGCGACACGGCGGGAACAGCACCGCGACCGGGATACGGGCCGCGCTTATCGGTGGAATACCGGCCCTCTGGGCGCTGACAGAACTGCTCCGGGCGATCTCGAACATCCCGAACCCGCCGTGGTTCCAAGCGGTCAGCGTCGGGATGGCACTCGCGTTCGGCGGCCTCATGTTAGTAATAGTGGCCGTCTCCGGAGCGCTCGCCGGCCGCGTCGGCGGCTGGCTGGCCGAACGGAGAGGTCTCGACGGTGTCGCCGGCCCACGGGGTCGCACGTAGCGAGGGATCCTGGATGAGAAAAGTTAGAACGCACTCTACACTACTAGTGTTCCTGAGACACGACGCCTCTCTGCGTGACCACTGGTGTTTTCCTCAGTAACATATGTCGAGTTCGTGGTGGTACGGCGTCGCCCTGTTCCCCCTCGTTGCGGTGACGACGCTTCTCTCCGACTTTGGTTCGCGGACGTTTGTTCTCGTGTCCTCGTCCGGCGGTGATCCGAACGTCGCTACTGGCATCGCGTCGTTCGTCCTCGCAGTGGTTTCGTTCTGGGGCGGTATCTTCGTGGCCCTCGTCGTCTTTGGGTGCCTGCTCGCAGACATTCGGACACTCGGTGACGACGAGCACTGGTCGCCGAGTCTCGTGTGGAACCTCGGCGGCCTCGCACATCTCGGGGCTGCCGTCTCCTCGCCGCTGTTGATCATCTCGATTCCCACGCTGACGTACTACCTGTACCGACGCCGTGGCCGTTCTGCTCCCGGTCAATCAGCCATCTAGGGGCGGTCGTGTTCGCTTCCGTTCCGGATTAGAATCGTCCGACAGCACGGCAAGCCAGCACCGGAACACGCTCAACGAACCGGAAAGGACGTGAGTTCGGGAGAACGGTCATCTTCATCAAGCCACACACCGGTCACGTTCATCGGCGAGGGTTTGAACGGAGCGATAACTCAGTGAACTGGTTCGCCGAACGCCACGACGAATCACCGGCGTGTAAACGATCCGAATCAGGCGAGAGAACTCGCTGAGGACGCCGATCCGCCGCGCAGTTGCACGAACGAATCGGCGACGATGCCGTACATCAGGATAACGAGCACCGAGTTGATAACGAGCGAGGCGAGTTGACCGACAGCCGGTGAGATGAAACTAAACACCGAGCCGATCGCACCACCGATACCGCCAACAATGCCGAACAGCACAACGAGTGCGAGCAGTCGCCAGCGGTTCCCACTCGCTAATTCCCAACTCCGGCGGAACGACTCGATCGGCCCGGTGTCCTCGACAGCGGCGGCAAACAGCGCAAACTGGAGGCTCACGGCGAGGAACAGGCCGGGAATGAGGAAAAGCACCAACCCAATCGGGATGACGACCCCGAGCACGGCGCTGATGACGAGCGCGGACAGGAACGCACGCCCGATACGACGGGTGAACAGGTCCCCGGAGAACGACGAGAGAGCCGAGACATCGCGTGCCAGCAGGCGTGCCGCCACGAGAAAGATACCAATACCGAGCAGCAACGAGGAGACGGCCAGCACGGCCGCGATTTCGGTCGACAACGGAAGTAAAAAGCCGATCCCGGCGTCACCGGACAGACCTCTTGATCGAAGTCCGTCCACGACAACGGTGTTGAACGAGCCGACGAAGAGAACCTGATAACAGACCGTCAACACGAGTGCAACGATACCACTGACCGAGAACGAACGTCGGACACCGCGCCCGAACGCCTGGCTCAGGTGGAGGGCCATACGATTGATGTCGAACACGGGCCGAGTAAACATCACCGCGGTGTTTCTCGGCCGGAAACCTCCGCCCTCCTGTGGTCCGATGGGTAAAAATCGGCCGGGAGGTTCGGGGCGTCCCGTCGGGTGGCGACACGGCCGATGACGGTCCATACGATGTTCGACACGAGATACCCAACGGCCCGGCGGACCGTTGCGTTGGGTTGGGTTGGGTTGCGTTGCGTAGCCAGAGACCCCGTGCAGACACCCGCCGGATGCGAACGCGGCTTGTCACCCACTACCGAGGGTCCTGTTGCACTCAGGCGGCAGCCGACGCTCGTGCCTTCGCTGTTGTGCCTACCCGTGGGTTCCAAGCGCGTTCTGTGGTGTTCTCGCGGTTCGGCGCGGGGACTGTGTTCACGAGCGGTCTCTGCCGGCACGGCGCGTTGTTCGATCTGTTTGTGATTCGCTTCGGCGCCGCGACATCGCCCACCCCGCCGATTCCGACAGCGATCGTCGTGACATCGGCAGGTCTTGTGGCCGACATATCCGGTACTGCGACCGTCCGGCTGATCGAACGAACTGTCGTGTGACGCGACGGTCGCTCCGCGGCGTGTGTCTGCTCGACTGTTGGGACACTGCCGATGGCTGTCTGTCTCCGTCGATCCTACTCTTCCTCTTCTTCCTCTTCTTCCTCTTCTTCGCGTTCCTCTTCTTCTTCCGCTTCTTCCTCTTCGCGTTCCTCTTCTTCTTCCGCTTCTTCTTCGCGTTCCTCTTCTTCTTCCGCTTCTTCTTCGCGTTCCTCTTCTTCCTCTTCTTCCTCTTCGCGTTCCTCTTCTTCTTCGCGTTCCTCTTCTTCCTCTTCTTGCTCGCGTTCTTCTTCCTCTTCTTGCTCGCGTTCTTCTTCCTCTTCTTCTTCCGCTTCTTCGAACTCGATTTCTTGTTCGTACTTGATCACATCGCCGCTACTGCCGTCGACCCGAATCTCGGCCTCACCGGGGTAGCTGGCATTGATGAGAACGTACTCGAACTCGTAGTAGTTGCTCTCTTCGTGGGCATCACCCTCAACCAGCCGCCACTCGCCCTGCGGCGGCTCGCTGAGGGCCGCATCCGCGATATCACGGGCGTCAAGCAGGCCGATACTCATCCGCTCGCTCTCGTTGTACTGTGTCCCGTTGTTGTACCCTTCCTGGTACTCCGCTTCCTCGTACTCCTCTTGTTCCGCTTGCTGGTACTCGTACTCCTCGCTGATGAGGGAGAGCGAGCCGTTCTCGACGTCGTACTTGATCTCGGCGTTGAACGCGCCTTTCACCAGTTCGACTTCGAGTTCGGTGACGTTTCGCGTCTCGTTGGGACTGAGAGCGAACGAAATCGTTCCGTTCGTTCCGGTCGTGCCGACGCGGTTGTATTCGTTCTCGTTCTCGTGTTCGTTCTCGTACTCGCCTTCGTGTTCGTACTCGTACTCGTGTTTGTGCTGGTACGCGTTTTCGTGTTCGTGTTCGTGGTACCGGCTTCCGCTGTACGCGCCCTCGTAGTTGTGCTCGTACTCGTCAGCGCCGTATTCGCCCTCTTCCTCGTACTCGTGTTTGTGCTGGTACGCGTTTTCGTGTTCGTGTTCGTGGTATCGATCCTCGTTGTACTCGGCCTCGTAGTTGTGCTGGAGGGCGTTCGCGGTTCTATTGTTGTACTGCTGGTGGTACTCGCGGTTCACTTCGACACTGGCGTTTGCGACACCAGCACCATCGGACTCATCGACGAGCGTGAGCGTCACCGTCCCGTTCGCCAGCGTCGCGTCGACATCCGCATCATCCACCGGCGATGCTGATTGGCTGTACTCCGCGTCGTGATCCGCCATGACTCCATCAGACGCCCCGAGTCCCGGTCCCAGTGCGCCCGCACTACCGGCGACGAGCAACACTATTGCGGCGACTGCGGCACTTGCTTTCAGCGATCCTGACATGCATATCGTTCATGTGGGTGGTATATAATGAAGGGCTAGATCTGTCGCGGCATTTTCCGCCCATTTGCAGACGTTTGCACGGGGATTCCACCGGTTTGATGGGGTGTGGCGGGGTTGTTCCGGCCGTGACCCGACGACCGGCTGTCGGCGCACCCGGTGCGCGTTTCGAGCGCGACGTGAGAGATGGTGATCGCCGGGTCGGGCGCGAAGGGACGTCTCTGTGCAACCTGTCCGTCGGCCACCCCACCGCGATCACGAGCGAACGGGACTCAACGCTGGTGGGCCGAGTGAACCACACACGAGGGGAACCGGTCGACCGTCGGAACGCCCGACGCTTCGAACACGGCTTAAAATGTTGATTGCTGGGTCGGACACAAGGGGGAGCGTCCGGGACCAGCCTACCCGTTGACTGCTTGCGTCGTAAGCACAAGGGGACGGTGCCTGACGCAGACGGGCTTGGTAAATCAAGCACAAGGGGAACGGGGTTCCAACATGGTGCACGGAGCGATCATTGCTCCGCATCACGGCCAAACTGGGTTGTGAATATAAAGGTGTTGGTAGCTCCGACCGATTTGCACGGACTTTCACCGAGTTACTCACATGGCTGACGGCTCGGCCGTGGTCCGAGGTTGGTGTCGGCGTCTATCGCCGCCACAACCGTCCGCGTGCGCGGCAGAGCTCTCGGCCGCGGGAGACGCTGTGTCGTCGAGCAGGGGGCGGTCTGTGGGTAGGCTCCGGAACATCGGTGTGGCAAGCGGCGGTCCAACCCCCGCGACACCGCGGCCATCCGAGCACGTGTCCACCCTGCCACCGATAGAACCGGCCCGCCGATAGCACACCGTTTGGGCCGGCATACTGGTTACCCAAAACAGCGGAGGACTCTTAACTTTCCAATCATATTTATAATTGTACTGTGTACGAGTGCAGAACTGCCAGCGGATAGTGAAGGGGAACAGCCAGCCATCTTCGGCCGGGTGCTACGGATGGCGACGTGAGACCAGCGATATCAGCACAAGGGGACACACGGAGACAACCGATGTCAGCACAAGAAAACACTAAGGGGACAACCCGCTCCGACGCGGGGAGAAGATGACGGTCCATATCAAACTGTACGGCGAGAAGGGCGAACGATTCGAGGAGATTAAGCGCGACTTGACGGACCACCTCGGTTACGAACCGAGCAATCCGGAGGTCGTCGGGTTCCTGATGGGTGACTTCGATCAACCGGAACTCAGCCTCACCTCCGCGGAAAAGAAGTAAGCTCACCCAATTTTTGCGGCACCGGTTACGATCCGGCTGTCGATGCGTTGAGAAGCGCTCGGATCTACCTCGATAGCGGTCTGTGAGCGTGTACAGGTCCCACAGCACCGCCCGCGGCGCGGTCGCCGATACGGACACCCACCGATCGGATCCAACGGGATGAAGTAGGGTAGCAGAGCGTGGTTTTATGTGACGGTTCGGCTTCGGTCAGCGGTCGACAGTCGGTGAGGCGGCGCTACTCCGAGCTGGGAGTATCGACCTCCTCTTTTCCGGAACGGTAGCTCGTTCTGAGGCTACCGGCGAGCGATTTGAAACGCTTGTACGCGATGGCAACGATCATGAGCACTCCGATGCCGATGAGTATTTTGTCCATTGTTGTGTTCGAGTTCCGGAATTGGTACCGACTGTCCGTTTTGAATCCCTAATCCGCGGTAGGGACGTTGGTTAGAGCGTGGTGTCCTCCTCGACGCTTCCACAGGCCGTGCATTCGAAGGCCGATTCGGCGGTGTCGACGCGCTCCCAGAGGCTCGCGTCGCCGGTCACCGCGCTCTTTTGACCGCAGTCGGAGCACTGGAGGAAGCCGACGTGGCTGCGTGACGCCTCGGTGTCCGACGCGCGCGATGCGCGCCGCCGGTTTCCGCCACGGCCGCCGTCGTCACCGTCTTCCTGCGCTTCGTCGTCTTCCTGCGCTTCGTCGTCTTCCTGCGCTTCCTCTTCTGCTTCCTCTTGCTCCTGCTCTTGTTCTTCTGCCTCTTCCTCTTGTTCTTCTGCCTCTTCTTCTTCCTCTTCTTCCTCGTCCTCGTCTTCGGGCTCCTCTTCGACCTCGCGCTCGTAGTCGTCCTCGACGTGTTCGGCCTCGCGGACCGCGTTGATCGTGTTCTCCGTCGTGCCCTTGACGAACCGCCGGGACTTGGTGTCCGTCGGGTTCTCGATCTCGTCAAGCGCCTCTTCACCGCCCCGCACGGTCATGACCTGACCGGAGGCCGTGTACATCCCCAGAACCGGGACGTTCTGGTTTGCGGTGCCGTTGCCGAACCGCTTGGACTCGCCGGGCGCTTGGATCTCGAGCCGCGTACCGAGTTGCTGGCCCGCCTCGCTGCCGAGCAACACCAGATCCGCGTCCGAGAGTTCTTCGAGTTCCTCGTCTTCCTCGAGGTCCTCGAAGATGTACACCGCGCCCGCGTTTTTGGCGCCGACGTTACTGTTGGGCACGCCGACGATCACGTCTTCGACATCCGTGTCGCCGACGAAGTCCCCTCGAATCACGTTCCAGTTCGGACGCTGTTCGGGACGGCGGTACGCCGATCCCTGATTCCGCCCGCTGCCGGTGATCGAACCCGCGGCCGGAAGCGGCTGGAGCGGGGTCTCGAAGTCGCCCGGATTGTCCTGCACCCGGAAGATACCCCACGCACCGGATTCGAGTCGGCGGCGTTGTTTCGTTTCCTGGAAGATGTAATCGCCGGTCGCTTCCATGTGTCCGCCGGCACCGGATGTCAGACCGAGTCTCGCGCCCTTGCCGGGGCTGAACCGGTCGTCGACACCGACCACCGGTGCCTCCGGAATGCCACGGTATCGGGGCCACTGGTGACCCGACAGGTGGAACGCCATGCCACGGGCCTTGTCGGCGGGCTGGTGGACGAGGAACTTCACGTTGTCACCGGTCAGCGCACGGAACACCGGCGTCGCCGGGTCACCGTGCGTGTCCGAGTCGAACACCTTGTGCTGTGGTCCGTCCTCCAGCCGGCGGGTGAACGGCTCCGCGCGGTTGTTGATCGCGAGGTGGCCGCTGTCCTCGAAGCCGCCGATGGCGTTACACGGCTGATTGCCGTGCTTGTCTCCGGGCACGACACACCACTCGGGGTCGTCCCGGTTGATCATGTACCGGCCGTCGCTCATCGACACGGTGTACTCGCGGGTCGCCTCGCCGTTTGGCGGCGCGACGATGGCGTCGACACCCTCGGGGAGCGGTTCGGCCGTGGTCTGGTCGATCCACGTCGCTCCCTCTGGCTCGATGACCAGGTTGCCGTACGCGCCGTGGTGTCGGTGGCCGCGCACGTCGGCGAAGTCGGTCAACACCATATTGTCGTAGAGCTCGTTTGCGTACCACCGGTACGTGATCGTCTCGCCGGGAGCGACCGTCTGGTCGTAGTTGAACCCGACCGTCACCCCGGTCGAGGCGGTTTCGTCGTACTCGATCCGTTCCGGATGCAGGGAGACGCGGTTCGAAACCTCCCACGTGTCGTACGGACCCGTCACGGCCGAGTACGTCTTCTCGTCGGGGTACTTCTCGGAGTTGACGGACTCCTCTGCCCGCATCGGCGGTTCGACGTGGTTGTGCTCGATGTCCTCCGGAAGCTCGTTCCGGACCGTCACCTCGATGCAGTCACCACGGTTCGCACGGAGCGTGAGCGGATCGGCCTGCCTGTCGCCGTTTGCCTTTGCCTGCCAGTACCGTTCGAGCGAGAACACGATCCCGTTGGGGTCGTGATCGCCGTACTCGTTGAACTCGATGTCGGCCTCGTGGGCAACGACCTCGAACTTGCGGTCCGGCGAGTCCGCGCCACAGGGCTGGCCGGGCGTCTCCGGCTTTGGCGGTCGCTGACCGATGTTCTCGTTGCGCCGTTCGGCCGAGTCCGGCGGCAGTTCGCGGTTGTCGTCCTCGGTCCACCGGAGACGGGCGCGCTGGCCCTCCTCTTTGAATCGGTCGATACCGATAAACGGTGCCGAGTGGCCCATCTCTTCGAGTTGGTTGTCGTCGATCCGGCCGTTCGGCGCACCCCTGTCGGGGAGCGGTTCGAGGTGTGGCACCTCCGCACCGAACGTGCGGTGAATGCCCCACATTCCGGTGTACAGGTCGTCCGCAACGCCCGAGCCGTACAGGTGGTCCTGAACCGGCAGTCCGTCCGGGTTGTCGACCCGTTCGAAGGAGTCCTGCTTGTCACTCGGCCGTTTCGGATCGAGCATGAAGGTGAACGCCTCGGCCGGACTGATGATCTGGGTGACCGTGTCCGACTCCTGGAGTCCCTCTGGCTGGATCTCTCGGCCGGTGATCCGGAAGTTGTGTTGCTCCTCCCAGGCACCCTGGAACAGGCGGATCCGGATCGGATCGTTCTCGTAGGCCTCGAGCAACGGCGTCGCCGGGTCGCCGTGGACCGCCGAACTGTGGAGGTACGCGGGGTCCTCGTCATCGCGGTGGAAGTACGGCGCGTTCCGGTTGTTGATCGAGGTGAGACCGAGGTTCTGCTTGTACTCGTACTGCTGGTTGACGTACTGGTCGTCCTCGCGGTCCTTGACCTGCGTGTAGTCGCTGTAGTGGAGGCCGAACTCGCGGAAGTCGGTCCCGTTGGGCACCTCGATGATGGCCTGGGCCCCGCTTTCGATCTCCTCGCCGTTGTACGGGTCGAGGTGGCGCGAGCCTTCGGGTTCGACGATCAGTCCGGCGAAGGTGCCGTGCATGCCTTCCTTTGCGGCGACCGCGTGGTCGTGGAAGTAGATCGAACCCTCCTCGTCACAGTACCAGCGGAACGTCCGCTCTTGGCCGGGTTCGACGGACTGTTCGGTGTTGTACCCGATGCTGGGTGTCGAGTCCGTGGCCGTGTTGTCGAAGCCGATGAAGTGTGGGTGGATCGACACCGGGAAGTCCGACTCGTTGACCACGGTGATGTTCACGACCTCACCGACGTTTGCCCTGACGAACAACGGTTCGGGGTTGATGTCGCCGTTACGAGCCTCCTCGACGTCGTTTTCGTGGACGTAGAGCAGTGGCTCGTCGTCGTAATCGCCTTGGTCGTTGTAGACGACCTCTCCGACCTCGTTGTAGTCGAGCACGTGGATCTGGTGGTCACGATCCGCCGCCGGCGGATCGCTGTCCAACGGCGACGCCGGATCCTGATACGGCGCGCCGGCAATCTCGTCGTCGAAGCCTGCCTGTGCTTCTCGCTGGGTCGGGCTCCGTCCGTTCGGCGTGATGGGCTTCGGAGCGAAGTACCCTTTCATTCCCGGGACGTAGTTCGGGAAGCCCGGAACACCCGAATCGGCCCCGACGATACCGTCCTGAAGCGGGAGGTTCGCGGGGTCCGGGTTGTCGACGACGTTCGTTCCGGGCAGCTTCTGGAGGTGTGGCTGCTCCTTGTCGTGGACCCGCATGAACGACCACATCCCCACCTCGTAGTGGGGGAAGAGGTGACAGTGGAACAGGATGTCACCCGCACCGCCGTGGACGTATCCGGCACCACCCTTGCTGAACGCCTCCTTGAAGCCCATGTCCGGGCGGACGGTCGTTTCCTCGTCGTGGTAGTCGGTCGCGCTGTGACTTCCGTGGGCTGCGATCAGGTACTGCGGATACGCGGCTCCGAGACCGATCGTCTGTGAGTCGATGGTGTCGGAGTCGGTTCGCGTCGGAACGGTTTTCCACCGAACGTTGTGGCAGTGGTGGATGTGGTTCTCCTCGAGGGAGGCACTCACCGAGACGAACTTGATCGCGTCGCCTTTGTACGCCTCGAAGACGCCGTTTCCGTCCCCGCCCGGGTCGCCGTTTGGCCACGAGGAGTAGAACAGGCGTTCGATCGCACCCGCGTACTCGTCGTTGACCCGGGTTCCCGTCCCCTCCGCGACGTAGTTGACGGCGTGGACGCCCTGCTTCTGGTCCGGGTACTCCGGCCACGTCTTTGGCTCGCCGTTCTGGAGGTAGACCCCGGACGGACTGTAGTAGTGGGGCACGAACTCGCGGTAGCTCTGCTCCATGTAGTCGGGGTCGTGGATGTCGGCCCTCGTGCCGCTCCGAAGCGGACCGCCCGTCTCCGGATCGGTCCAGGTCGCACCCTCCGGTTCGACGACGAGCGTGCCGAACAGCCCTCGCGAGAGGTTGTTGGCGTACGCGGCCTTCGTGTCGGGGCTTTTGTACCCCTGATGGGCACCGTCGTAGAAGAAGTGCCCGCCCTTGTGTGCGGCGTACCACCGGTAGGTCACGGACTCGCCCGGCTGTGCGATGCTGCTCGGGTTGTTCCCGACGTTCATCCCGTCGGACTTCTTCGGGTCCTGCGGGAGTCCCGTCTGGTGCATCGACGCGGGATTGTCGAGATGGTTGACGAATTCAACTTCGACCATCTCGCCTTTGTTCGCCCGGATGACGAGCGGTTCGATGACCGTCGTGTCGATCGGTACGTCGGGTTCGGGCTCGTCGCCGGTGTTTGGCTGTTTCGGATCCGAGTTCGCGGAGTCGTAACGGGGGTCGATGTTCCCCCTGCCCTCCTGTGGATCGGTGTCCGGCCCGGAGTCCTGCTTGTAGTTGTACGAGTTCTCGTCGTCCTCGAGCGCCTCCCACGGCTCACCCGGGAGCACACCCGAGGCCCGTCGCGCCGCCTCGAGGTTCTCCTCGAGAACGTACATCGCGCCGTTGGGCTGGTGCAGGCCCATCTTGTTGAACACGATGTCCACCTGAATCGCGTGGACCGTGAACTTCCTGACGGGATGATCGTGGTCGTCTTCCCCGTCTGCCGCATCGGACCCGTCCCGCTGACGGAACTGATCGCTGACCTTCAGCTGATCGCTGAGAGCGTATCCGGCGGACAACGCGCCCGTTGTCGCCATGAACTCCCGCCTGGACTGCGACTCCCCCTGTGTCTCGTCGCTGTCTTGGCTGGATTGTGATGCCTCTTGCTGATCGTCGCTAGCTTGCATGTTGTCGTGTTCCCCTTGTACCCGTCGACCGTTGCGGGCCGCCGGGTCTGCATTAACACGTTGTGAGCCCGAAGTCGGACTCTCACGTGTCCCCTTGTGCTTCCTCTGCATTTACAGGAAGGGATTGGAACGGTAAGAATGCTACTAGTAGTCTGTACTCGAATCCGCGCGATCAGAGTAGAATAGAGAAGTATCTGCCCGAATCTACTAATATCATGCCTGATAACGTCCCGGATTTCTCGGGTATCATCAGTAATAACCGGAATCCCCCGGGGTTCGGTGATTTTCAATAACCGATTTAGCGTTCGGTAGCCGGTGTCTAAGCGTCGTTATCCCGTTCATTTTGTAGTCGTCCGCGTTCTCGTTTCCGGGAGCCTCGTGTTCGTCCGCGTTCTCGTTTCCGGGACCCCCGTTTTCGTTCGCGTTCGCGCGTTTCGTGACCGTTGTACTCGTCTGCGCGCGAGATTTGGTTGCCGGGACCTTCGCTTTCGTTTGTGAGACCTCTGTTTCCGTTCTCGAAACCTTCATTTTCGTTCCCGGCCTCACGATCTTGTTCGTTTGCGTTTTCGGGAGCCTCGTTTCGGTGTCCGTGCCCGTTCTCGGGCACGTCGTCAGCGGGGCCTGTGAGTGGCGTGGTGGCGCTGACCGCGTCGCCTGATCGGGGGCGGCGGCGAACCGGTCCCGGTGGTCACGGGAGGGCCGTCGAGACGACGTCGGACGGCTTTCGCCCACTCACGCCGCATCGATCCATTGGGGTAGGAAAATATTAACAGCCGAGATTCTCCCGAGGATTTTCCACGAGTTGTAATGAAATCCGACGCAAACGTCGGACCCGTGAGTGGGCGGTGGGTCTCGCTCCACGGACTGCATACGGTCGGGACCGATATCCCGTCTGGACCCGTCACGTTCGTACTCGACTGCGCCCGAAACGAACAGGATGATCCCACACGCGCGCGGTCGTAGCGCCGTTTACGCGGGAGAACGGAACCGGCCGGGCCGACGGTGACCTGATACAAATACACAACTTTGCGCGCGCGCACACGCGGGCGCGGGCGAATATTCTACTCCTCTTTCGCTTCGTCCTCGGGCAGGCTGATCACGTTCTCGCGCCCGATCCGTAGCTTTTCTACCTCGCCTTCCTCGGCCAGCGTCGAGACCGCTCTGGAGGTTTTCGATCCCGACCACCCCAACTCCTCCGTGATCGTACTTTGTCGCACCCGGCCACCGCGTTCGTTCAACAGTCGGAGTACCTTGTCCTCCCTCGTCAGCAGTTCGTCCTGTGGCTGGGGTTTGCCCGTGGAACCGTCCGGCGTGTCGGCACCGGCACCGTCGCCGGCGCCCGGTGCCGACGATTCGTTCGTTTTGGCCGTGTCGCCCTCGGGACCGTTCTTCGTCCGCAGGACGTAGAACGCGCCGACCGCACCGGCCATACCGAGACCGACGAAACCGGCGAGAAGCCAGGTGGATGGGACCGGCATCGGTGAGCCTTGTCCGTTATCATCCGGCGCTGGACCGGCGCCGCCGGTCGTTCCGGCGCCTTGATCGGCCGGAACGAACCGCACCTGTGGGCGGCCGTCGCCGAACTGTTTCGACCCATCCCACGACACCCGCTCGGCGTCCTGACTCGCCGGATCGGGGGACACCGACTCGACGGCGTATCCGGGCGGTCCAACGATCACGAGCATATCGTCCGGGCCAATAAAGAAGCCGCTGCCGAACACATCACCGACGACCAACGCATCCCCGTCGGTCGAGGCGAAGTTCGTCCAAACAAAGGTGTACTCGACGATTCCCCACTGCCGAGGAACCTGTTGGATGCGCGTGGTCGCGGTGACGTTTTCGGCCCGCATCTCGCGACCGGTCGTGTTCGCTGCGTTCGCAACGACCCCGGTGATACGGTTGCGGAACGGGGATAGATACTGACTCCGATTGCGTCGGAATTGGGACTGGAACGTCGAGTACTGTTCGGTTTGATTCTCGGTGTCCAGTCGGGTCCGAATCTGGACCGTCCAGCGTGCCGTCCCGTTCTCCGACAGTTCGATGCGGGTGACCGTACTGTCGGCCTCCGGCTGGGACTGCTGTGGGACCATGTTGGCTGTGCCGCCGGAGACCACCGTGGTTGTCGCCGTGAGTAGCAGTATACAGAGAAGTACCAGTAGCCGCCTCAGTTCCATAGTTGGACCAACGACATAAACTTGGCCGGGAACATCATATAACCCTTGATTTCACCGTCCGGAACCCGGGACACGGGGCCACGATCACGCCAATAAGCGCGGGCAAAGACGTTCTAAGTCGGCCCGAACCGTGAATTTCGCCGAAATTCGGGTACATGATCTGGCCTGTTTAAGTTCACGTGTACGCAATGGACGTGTACATGGATACGAATGGCACAGTGAGGCGAACCGCAGCCGTGGCCCTGTTGATTGTGGCTCTTGTGACGGTGCAGCCCTCGGCGGCGGTGCTTGCCACAGAACGAGAGCAGACTCAGGACGTACCGTCCCGAGCCACGGTCGACGTGACTGCTGCGGAGGCGGCGGCGAGTGACGACACGACGAACGGCTCGGTGGACGGTTCGGTGAACGCGACCGTCGGTCAACAACTCTCGACGATCATCGGCGCGTCGAGTAGCAAGGTACAGACCGACTACGAGGAAAGCGCGTTCACGGCGACGCTGGCGGATGCCAATGCGACGGCCAGAGCCGACATCATGGCCGACCGTGCGAGGGAGCTTCGGACCCGGTCCGAGTCCATCCTGACCGAGTACCGGACGGTAACGGCGGCGTACCGTGCAGGGAACCTGACGAGATCGGAATACGCACAGCGACTTGCGTTGCTCAACGTCCGTGCATCGAGCGTGCAGAACAGCTATCAACGCTTCGAGCGGGTGAGTTCGAACACCTCGAGATTCGACCTCCAGACCGCCGGTGTCAACCTCACGAGTCTCGAGGCGACCGTCGAGCGTTTGGACACGGTTACCGGTCCCGGCCTGAACACACTACGTAGCCAGTACACCGGCACGTCGGAGGGTGAACTCGAGCTTGAGATCCGGGATGGCCTCTCGATCGAGGCGTACAACGAGGATGGCGAGCGGGCCCGCGAGTTCGAGCGCCCGCGTGACGGAGACAACAGTGTGCGCATCTCACAGGCGGACGCGCTTCGAACGGCACGGTCTGCGCTGTCGGCACCCGACAACACGAGGTGGACACTCGTCGAGTCGACGGTGGAGCGAGGTGACGGGAGCTACGAATTCGCCTTCGCCCTGGGGAACACGACGGCCGCCACTGGCGAGGCCGAGGTGAGCGTCGACGCGTCGTCCGGAGAGGTGTTCGAACTCGAATCCGAAATCGAGCGCGACGACCGACCGGACACGGAGTCGGATGACGCTCGGACTGCCGGCTTCGAGGACCGCGAACTGGCGCTGGTCATCGCAGACGGAACCCCGGCACCCGGGGAGGAAATAGTCGTCAGAGCCGCCGGCGGCGGCGATCCGGTACCGAACGCGACCGTTCGTCTGAACGAGCGGGTCGTCGGAGAGACCGACGAGAAAGGAACGGTGGCGGTGACGCTTCCGGCCGACGACGATGCTGAACTGTCCGCCCGTCGTGGCGAGGCCGAAGGCTCGCTCGATATCGACCTCGATGTCGAGGAGGAGACGCGGTCGGTGGAGAACGTGGAGCTTGATTCACAACTCGACAACGAAACCGGAACCGTGACCACGACCATCGCCCACGCTGGGGAGGGTGTCAAAGATGCCTCCGTCTCGGTGAACGGCCGACAGGTCGCCGAGACCGGGGCCGACGGGGTGGCGACGTTCGTAATCGATACCGCCGCTGTCGACGAGGTAGAACTTGCGGTCACGAAAGGCGAGTTCGAACTCGAGGAGACATACGGCATCAGCGACGGCTCACTCGTCAGAGCTGACGTCCTGGACGAACGAGAGGAGCGAGAGGAAGAACAGGAAGAACAGGAAGAAGAACGAGAGGAAGAGGAAGAACAGGAAGAACAGGAAGAAGAACGAGAGGAAGAGGAAGAGGAAGAACAGGAAGAACAGGAAGAAGAGTAAAAGAATCGAGACATCACGGCAGCGAGGACGGCCCACTCACGGTATCTATCCTATTGTCGACATCGCTCCGGTCGCCGAGAGGCTCGACACCGGAAAGTGCCGGGGGTGGGCGCTATCGGCCCGCTTTGTTCCTGAGAAACGTCGTTCTCGGATCTCGTGGTGGCGAGGGCCCCACACCCGTGTAGGGCGTGGTTACTTCGAGTCGCCTCGGCCACCGGGGGCAATCGCCTGCTTGCGTTCATCTGTCCCGTCATCACCTCCCCTTACCTTTCGACCGCCCTTTCGAGCCTGTTGTGCCAGGGTGGACCGTGGCCGTCCCGCGAACGGGCCTGCCACCGTCCTCTCGCTTGGCGAACAAGCGGACCCGAACATCACCGTCGGAACCACCGGGTGCCGTGTCGATTTCGGTCTCGGCGGCGGAGAAGGTGAACGTCGTTCGGTTACCGCGCTGGCTTACCTGTCGTGGGTCGGCTCCGCGTGCCCGATTCACGTCGTAGAACCAGCCGAACCGAACGGAGCCGTCTTCGAGGTCACCGGCCGTGACTCCGTTGACGGTCACGTTGTAGTTCTCGCCGGCATGCTTGACCGTGATGTCGACCTCGTCGCTCCGGGGAGACGGGAGCGCCCGGGCCGTGATCGGCGGGACGAGGTAGTTCCCGCGGCGCTTGGTGTCGAGATAGTTGACGATACCGCTGTCCGGGCCGGCTCCGATGGCCTCGTCCTGGATCCGGGCCTCGCCGGTCAGTCCGAACCCGGCCGAGTCGAACTCGACGCCGTTCATGGCCTGCCGGATGTACGCCATGTACGGGTTGAACCGCATGAGTGAGATGAATAGGTTTCCCGGCGTATCTTGATCGGTACTCGTGACGTCGCGCCGGAGGAGGACCTGTTCGGCCTCCTGATCGCCGGCGTGTCCCGCCAACTCGTCGTCGCGTTCTTCGGCGGGCAGTAACTCGTTACGATCACCGCCGGACAGGCGTTGTCGGCCCTCCGCTGTGATCCGCGTTTCGAGGTCGAATCGCGCCCGGGCGAGTTTCTGTGCGTGACCGACAACGCCTTCGCTTTCGTAGTCGTCGGTGACCTGTTCTGCCTTGTCCACGGATTCGCCGTCCAAATCTCGCATCGGGGTGTCGCCCGGTGCGCTGCTTTCCCCGAGATTCTCACCGACCGTACCGGTGTTTTCGGCATCGTGGTCGGGCGAGAACATCCGTTCTCGCCGACCGGTGGTGTCGTGGTCGTCGTAGAACCGGGTGAGGTCGATATCGAGTTTGGAGACGTGTTGGATCGTCCCTTGTGCGAACTGTCCCGGAGGGTGTGGTTCGACCAGTTGCTGATCCTCTAACATCGTCGCGTTGTCCTCTCGGGGAATACTGTTCCGGTACAGGTCGTTGAAGCCCATCATCAACTCCGCGTCGTCCGGAACCCGACCCGAGTCGAAGTCGGTGTTCTCCTCAAGGTTCTCAGTGATGTTTTCGTTGCCGGAGAACCCGACCCGTCGGTGTGGGAACTCGGTTGGACGCCCACCCCCGCTCCCGGCCGTTTCGAGGATTCCAGAGAACGTGTGTTCGAACGAGACGTCCATGTCGATGGGGTCGCCCCACAACAGCCCCTCGACGGCCATGATGTTCTGGACGTTGTTACTGGCCAGATGGAGACAAACCTCCGCCTCGTCGGGTGTCGGGGTTTCGTGGTCGAGAGTCACGCCCGGGGTGTCGATGAGTTGTCCCGGACGGAGGAGTGCCGGCTTCACCACCTTCCCACTCGGGCTCAGCCCCTTCGGAAGGTCCGCCTCGAACCGGTCGAAGTAGTTCGGCGAGTACCCGATGGTGAACAACACGCCCTCGCTGTTCCACTCGAAGTGTCGCTCGATTTCACGGAGCGCCCCTTCGACGGCCGTCCGCTCGTCGGGGGTCGGCGCCCCATCATTCGCGTAGTCGAGATGGAGCGTCACGTGGTGGCGAGGATGCGCCGAGACACCGCCTATCGAGACGTCCGTTTCGAACCCATCCCAAGCGTGCTGGCGATTGTCACGCTCCGCGGCACCGATCCGGTCGTCTCCGTCGGCCGATACCGTTGACGGCACGCCGTACAACCCCGTGATGGTCGACAACGCACTCGCTCCGCCGATGACGAGCGCGGACTTCATAAACGACCGGCGCTCGATGCCTCTGTCTGCGGAGTCGCTCGCCTCTTCGGAGTGGTCGGAATCCGCTTCGCTCCTGTCCCCCACATTGTGATACGGGCAGCCCATGCCGTCCCGGGAGCCGGCTGATGCTTATATTTCAGCATCGGAGCAGCATTTACTCGAACATGACTCACAGGATCACGTGGCACGCGAACCGGCGGAGGAGATTCGTTTTCGGATATCGGTACGTCCGGCGTCAAGACCGATCCAACCGCTCCCCGAGACCATCACCTCGGACACAGTCGAACGCGGAACGGGATAGGACGGGACGGAGAGAGCACCCTCCCACGCCGGCGGCACCGGGGACGACCCGTCGTCGAAAACGGCAGACCGGACGCCCCCGAATGCAACCGTGGAGAGGCGCACACACCCGAACACTCGGCAGTAGCGGCGTCGGTTTGATCGGCGTCGACGCACCGAACACGTATCGAGAATGCGGACAGAGGACGGGTCCGGCGGTGGCGCGCGGTTCGAGACGGCCACCGCCGACAGGGACGGTTGGCGTCCTCTGGTCGGCGGACTGACCGCCATGGAACGCCGACAGCCGGTGTGCCGAGGCCGACACCCAGGGGTGGAGGCGGCTACACGGCAAGAACGATGTTCAACACCCGGAAACGACACGCAACGTCGGCGACGCAGGCCACCCCTGTCACACCCGGTTAGGGTGGTCGGTCAGTCCACGGTCGTGTCACTCGCCGGCAAAGTAACTGGTGAAAAAGCCCGAAAGAAACGCCGACACGGCGACAGCGAGGGCTACGTCGGTCGTGTTGTACGCGTCGTCGTCGTCAGCCATGGCGACGGTCGCGGCGACGCTGACAACGAGTGAGATGCTACCGTTCAGGAGGTCCTTTCCAAATCCCATACGTATCTATTGGGGTGGCTCGGGCATAGAAGTTCGCCCTCAATTCGATCCACACCGGATGACACGCACAAGCTATTTGTGCTTATGTTAGAGAATAATTTGCATGGCCGGAATACTCAATACGATCTATGCGATCATCGCCATCGCCGTAGCGGTTATTGGACTCCTGTTTGTCACGTTCGGGACGGGAGACAGAGATACCGGGCTGTTCGTCGGGGGAGCCATCGGAACCGTTCTTCTGCTTGGCCTCGGTGCAACGCTTCTCCTGTAGCGAGACGTGGCGGTGGGGGTGACCGATCGGTTTGGCGACGCCGCCGCACGGTGGCGCACGGTTTTTGAAACCGGACCGCATACGTCACGGCATGAATCACACAACGACAACGCGGACGGAGAGGCGACCGTGAGCAGCGAGTGGGTAACACAGAAGCGGTCCTTCCGTGGCATCTCCCGCCGGCTCGCGATCCAGTACCTAGAGACTCTGGGCGCCGACCGTGTCGACGACGACCGGGTTGAGGCCGAGGAGTGGGCGGCGACGCTCTCGGAACAAACGGTCTCCGTCGGACCGTCGGTATCGTTGACGCAGGTCGACCTCGTCTTCGAGGGCGACCCCGAAGGTCTCGACGCTCTGGTCGAACGGTTCGCCCGCAAGGCGATGCGTGCCGGCGGCTGAACGCGACGCCATCCGGCGAACACCGGACCGCGAGACCTGATCGGGGGCTCCCCCGGTCACACGCCGGGAATCATCCTGCTGTCGGTCCCGTGTCTGGGTTCTACACCGATACGGACGAACGCAACGGGTCGCTGCGACGGTGACGGCGGGAGTCACTCAGCTTCGATAGGTTCCGTCGGAACGTTCTCGAACGTGCCGTCGGCAAACACCGTTACCCGGCCATCCTCCTCACTGAGCGTGACGGCAGCGGTCACCCCACGGCGTGTCGATGTCTCCAAGGCGCTCATGTGGCGGGCACCCATCCAGTCGGCGTACTGCAGGTCGTCGACCCGGTGGTGGTCGGCCGCGGGGAGTTGCTCAACCCGGACCATCGTTTCTCGAACGGTGCCGTCGGCGCGAACGATGGCCGCGCCGTCACATGTAAACGCCACCGACCGCGCGGCTCGAAGAAACGCCGCCCACCCTGCGAGGACACTCTCACAGTTCTCAACCGGCCAGCGGTTCGTCCCCATCGGCGCTACGAACTCGGCCGACGGACCGCGTTCGACGACAAAGTACAGCCCCGGGCCGCGGGCGAGCGGGTCGTCCCATCGGTCGAACTCGACGCTGACCGCCGCGACACACCGCTTGATCCGGTCAAGAGCTGTCTCAGCACCCGTGCCGTCGGTGTTCGGCTGCAGCGCCGCCATGTCGGACCCGTTGGTGGAGTCACCCATTCAATGTGTCCGGAGACGGGACGTGAACACATAGTCACACCGGCTCTCACGGTGAGAACGCTGTCGTGATTAACCGGGTGAACGGTCGTCGACCGGTTGACCCGGCCGATCACAACGGGTGCAGGCGTCATCGTCTCGCCGTAGGCACGTGTCGACGGACAGCAGGGTAGCCCCCGGTCTACCCACGGAGGCGCGAAACCGAACCGTCATACCGAGAGACGTCCGGCCCGAACCAAGCAGGCGGTCGGCGCGTGGTCGGCGGTGGTGTCAATCATAACTCGAACGCGCGGACGGCCCCAGTGGGTCGACCCATCATCACCGACGCGCCGACCGCCTCCGGCGGCGGTCGGGGCGGGCGGCGGGTTCGGCAGACTGTTCCCGTCACGTGCGTCAACGGGACCGTCGGGGGTCACCGAGGATCGAATCGAGGCGGCAGGCGAGTGTGCACGGCCGCGGTGACCGGTGACGACGGTCCGGATTCGCTTTGACGTGGTCGACGTTCGTGAGTCCGACGTGCGCCGCACCCGTTGTCGCCGGTCCGGACCCCGGCGTCGAGATGGGGTTCGGCGGTTATCCGACCGAACCGGTCACCGACAAGAGACTCGGTGCGACGGTCGACGAACCGTTCACTCCGACGGGACACGGCGGAAAGCATCGCGAGCGCCTCGTTGTCGTGGAGAAACCGGCGGGGCTGGGTGCAAACCGTCGCACCGGAGATCGGAATCGAACAGCAAGCAGCGAGCAGCGAGCAGCGGGTGCCGTGCGATACGGAGGCGTCGGCAAACCCGACACGGGAACCTCGGAAACCGCCGGCGGAATGGATGAGACACGTGCGAGAAGACGTTTTACCGGTGATATGGACGCCGACAGGACACGGCAGCGTCACACGTACTGTGCGATGACGTTTAGGATTTCGTCGAGTTCGTCGCCGTCGAGCGAGTAGCGGCCGTGTGCGAACACCGACCGAAGTTCGTCGCGGTCCTGCGGGAGCAGGTCGACGATTTTGAACGCCGCAGCCTCATCGACCTGATCGAGTTCGAGCAACTGCTCGACCATCTCGCGTGACTCCTCGGCGTCGAGAACGGCGAACCTGTTGGCGTGTTCGACCGCCCGCGCGAGTTCATAGCGCATCTCACGGTCGGGGTCCGCCGCACGCTCCGCCTCCACCTCGGCAAGGAGCGCCTTCACCTCGGAGACGGTGACGAACTCTTCGCCGGTCTGCTCTTTGAAGATACTCATCGCGTGTTACTGTTGCGCCTTGAGGTGGGCCGGGCGCGCGATGATCGTCTTTTCCTTTCCGCCATCGTTGATCTCGATTTTGAACGCGTTGCCCTGCATTCCGACGACGGTCCCGGTGTGCCCGTTGAACCGGGGGTGGAACCGGCCTTCGGTGACGCTCGGGTCGAGCGTGAGGTGGACTTTCTGACCGACATCATACTCCTGGATCGCTCGCTGTGGCGGAGACGCACCGCGGTCCCGCGGATCGTTCGAGAGTTTTCCCCGCGTCCCCTGCAGCGGCCCGTTTGAACTCGGCATTGGTGTAGAGAAGGGTACTGTCGTGGTGGTTATAAATGGTGCGTTACGGCCCGGCCGTATCGCTCAGATGCGGCCGACGTTCTCGACGGCGACGCTTTCGACACCGTCGACCCCGCCGAACGCCTCCTCGACGGCCTCGGTCCCGCCGGCGTCGTCTGGAACGATCACCGTCGGCAGGAGTGCGACCAGTCCAAAGGCCACCTCGTCTCGCTCGAACCCGTTGATCTTCGCGCCTTCGGGAAGCGACGCCTCCAAGCGTTCTTGTAGGTCGTCAAGGTCGACGTCCGGGCTGCCGGGCATGACCTTCATTTTGGCAGCGACCTTGCCCATCGTTATGGCCCCCGAAACCCACAGTCGGGACACTCATACAGGTTGCTCTGCTTACGGCATTTCGCACAGCGGTAGATCCGATGGCCACAGTCCGGGCATTTGAACGACGCGGCGCTCATCCCGGAGATGTTGATGCCACAGGAGACACACTGATGCTCCTGTTTCCCTTCGGTCTGACTCATACACGGATCAACCCACTCGTGGGGTTTAATCATTGTCTTTCGACTCGCACCGACGAACGTCGGCGTGTTTGGGCCCGTCCCGCCGGTTACGCGAGAACGACGGCCGGACCGAGAACGGCCATCAGGTGGACCCGTCGCACGCCGAGAGCGGGTGGAACCAGTCCCACAAGCGCCGCGAGCGCAAACACCGCGAGACCGACACCACCGGCGAAGAGATAGGCGAGAACGACGAGGACACACCCCGTCGCGAGCGACACCCGGGTGTAGTCGAGTCGGCCGATGGTCCGGAGGTATGCGTCGCCGACGGAAACGACGAGAACGAACCCGACCGCGGCAGCGAGACACGCCGTTCCCACCAGTACCCCTGTCGCGTGCGGGACACCCGCTCGGTCCATCGCCACCATCACGCCGGTCCGGGGTGTCCCGAGTGCGACGAGAGCGAACAGGGCGAAAACGGTGTTTGCCGTGCTGGCCCCGCTGGAGGCGACGAGAAAACCCCGTGCGCCCGACCGACCGGGGACTGCGGGCAGGACGAGCACCGTCCCGACGGCCGCGGAGACGCCCGGAAGGTAGCCGACCAGCGCTCCCGCACCCGTGCCGGCACCCGCCGTTCCGACCACCGTCCGCGGGTCAAGCGTCACCGATGGATCCGCCTGCGGCGGGACACCCTCACCGTCGAGTGCCTCGACGAGCACCGGCGCACCGAACAGGCCGGCAAACAACGGTGCGAGCACACCCCCAGCGGCGACCGGCCCGGACGGATCGAGATCGAGAACCAGCCATCCGAGGCCGGCCGCGACAAGGAGTGTCCCGACGGCGGCGAGGCGTCGCCGCCACGTCGGTTCGGTGGCGACAAGAACAACGGCCACCGCGGCCAGCAGGAGGGGGAAGTGTCGACGTAGCGTCGGATATATCGCCTCGACCGCACCGGTCAGAACGGCGGCGACCGGCAGGGCCGCGACGGCGGCGAGGCCACTCCCGAGCGCGGAGAGCCGGAGCGCCTCGCGCCCCCGACCGTCGAGAACGAGTCGGTGACCCGGTAGCGTCACGGCCGCCGTCGCTGGGTCCGGAACGCCCAGCGCGAGCGCCGGAACGACGTCGAGAAAGGTATGGACGATGCCGGCGGCGAGCATCGCGGCACCGAGCGCTACCGATGGACCGGGAAGAGCGGGGACAACCGACGCCAGTAGCAACGCGAAGTTGTTCGCGTGGAGGCCGGGTGTCAACCCGCTGAGCGTGCCGAGACCGATGCCAGCCACGGCGTAGCAAAGCGTCGTCGGGCCAGCGGTCGGTAGCATCGAGAACGGGTTGCCGCCCGACCGCATTTGAACCCTCGGCTGCGGCGCTCGCCGGTGAGGTCGTCAAAAAAGCCGGATCGCCGCGTTCTGCGTGGTGTGGCCCGTGGCCGGATCAGCCGAAGAGTTCGCCGAGGCCCTCGCCGCTGGCCTCGTCGTCGTCGTCGTCCTCGGCCGCGTCCGGTTCCTCGTCGTCGGCGTCGTCGCCGGCGTCCTCGTCATCGTCGTCGTCGGCGGCGTCGGCGTCGGTTGTCTCGGCCGCACCGCCGGCCGCACCGCCCGCAGCGGGCGCTGCGGCGGCCGTGTCGATGGCTTCCTCGATGTCGACGTCTTCGAGGGCCGCGACCAGCGCTTTGACGCGGGACTCCTCCACGTCGACGCCGGCGGCTTCAAGCACCGCGGTCACGTTGTCTTCGTTGATCTCTTCGCCCGTCTCGTTCAGGATGAGTGCTGCGTAAACGTATTCCATTGTGGTGTGTCTCCGTGGTTAGCCGAACATGGCGCCAAGACCCTCGCCGGCGCCGCCGTCGTCGTCGTCGTCGTCCGTATCGGCGTCGGCGTCCGAATCGCCGTCGCCGTCGCTCTCTGAGTCGGATTCGGATTCGGATTCGTTTGTCTCCTCCTCGTCGCCCGGTTCCTCCGCCGTCGCCGCGGGCGCGTCAGCCCCGCGCAGTTCCTCGGGAAGCGCCTCGTCGTCGTCGATCCGGGCCGCGATGGAACGGACCTGACCGTCCGCTTTGGCCACGAGATCCGGTAGCACGTCCGGATCCTCGATGGCGGCGAAAACGCCGAGTGCCTTGGACTGTCCCGCCGCCTTCGCGAGCAGCGTGCCCGCGGTGCGAGCGGTCGGATATGCGGCGTTGACCGAGAGATTGCGCCCGGCGGCCGCGGCCGAGGCGATGTCGTCGCGGTACTCGTCGACGTCGATGGCGAGTTCCTCGGGGGCGAACAGCACACCCTCGGAGTAGACCGAGCGAAGGTCGAGGCCGACCTCCTTCGGTTCGATGCCGAGTTCCGCCAGAACGTTCGCGAGTTCGGTGCTGACCTCCTCGCCGGCTTCGAGCACCATCGAGTCGGCGGTCACCTGGATCGACCCGTCCATGATACGGGCTTCCGCGCCCACCTGTTGGAGTTCGCCAACGAACGGTCCGGGGTCGACTCCCGTGTCGCCCTCGGGGATCACGATATCGTTGGGAGCGACCTCGCCCGCGTTGATCGGTGCGGGCGTCTTCGACGCTTCCAGTTGCTGGAAGAGGCCGAAAGGATTGTCGTTGGTGCCGATGAGTGCGACCTGCCCGGAGACGAACTCGGCGAGTTGGCCGTGGCCCTCGCCGACCGCATCGAGTGCGCGGTGGACGAGCGTGTTTCGACTCATCCGCACGGCGGCACTCCCGTGGAGGTCGCGGCGCATGTTCTGTAGCTGTCGGCTCGGGATGCCGGCGACACCGACGATACCGACGCTCGCATACGAGTCGATGAAGTCGACGAGTTCGTCGACCTCCTCCCGCTTCCACTGCGGGATGGTCTCCGTCCGACGGACCGACTCGCTCTCGCTCATGCCGGCACCTCCACCGAGGGTCCCATCGTGGTCTTGAGGTACATCGAGTCGATGTTGAGCGGTCCCTTCTCGAGGGCCGCCTCGAGTCGACGGGTGATCACGTCCACGTTGTCGGCGATGTCCTCGGCGGACATGTCCTGTGCGCCGACGCGCGTGTGGAACGTGCGCCGGTCGCGGCTCCGGAGCTGAACGGTGTTTTTCATCCGTTCGATCGTCTCGACGACGTCGTCGTCGGGCTGGAGCGGCGTCGGCATCTTGCCGCGCGGCCCGAGGACGGTCCCGAGGTAGCGGCCGATGTCCTGCATCAGCGCCGCCTCGGCGACGAAGAAGTCGGTGTCGTCGGCGAGGTCCTTGGCCGCGTCGTCGTCGTCACCGAGGTCTTCGAGACTGTCCGAGTCGAGAACCTCGTCGGCGACCTCTTCGGCACGCAGGGCTGTCTCACCGGTTGCAAAGACGACGATCTGCGTCTCCTGGCCGGTTCCGGCCGGCAGGACGACGCTCTCGTCGACGCGATTCGACGGGTCGTTGAGATCCAAGTCGCGCAGATTCACGGCGAGGTCGACCGTCTCGCGGAAGTTCCGCGGCGGCGCGTCGTCGAGTGCGCGAGAGACTGCTTCCTCTATTGTATCTACCATCGTTCACCTCCGTAGTACGCTTTCGCTCCTACGGGTCAGTGAAACAGGTGTGGGCCTGTCTCACCGAAACCGACGGGGATGGCAGACTTAAACCCGTCGAAGCGTCGACAGCAGGATCCGCGGTGTCAGTACACCAACTCCCCGGAGACGAACTTCGCGGTCCGTTCGTCCACCGGGTTCTCGAACACCCGTTCTGCCCGACCCACCTCCGCGATACCTGTTCCGAGGAGAACGGCGACCCGGTCGGCGATGCGTTCGGCCTGGTGCATGTCGTGGGTGGCGACGCCGACACCGATGCCGCGGTCCCGGGCTTCGAGGACCGCGTCCTCGATGAGGTCGGTGTTCCGCGGGTCGAGGTCGGAGGTCGGTTCGTCAAGGAGGAGGTACTCGGGGTCGTAGGCGACGGCCCGCGCGAACGACGCCCGCTGGGCCTCGCCGCCCGAGAGCGACCGCGCCTCCTGGTGGAGTTTGTCGTCCAGTCCGACGAGGTCCAGCGCCTCCGTGACCGCCTCGGGGGTGCCGTTCGACCCCACGAACGACCGCAGTTCGTCCCGGAGTCGGTCGCGCCAGGACTGTCGCACCCGCAGTCCGTACTCGACGTTCCGTTCGACCGTGGCGTCGAACAGGCTCGCGTCCTGAAACACCATGCCGATGCGCCGACGGAGGGCGAGGCGGTCGTCCTCGGAGAGGTCCCACGCGTCCCGGCCGTCGAGTTCGACGGTTCCGGCGTCGGGTTCGATGAACAGCGCGAGGATGCGCAGAATCGTCGTCTTGCCGACGCCCGAGGGACCGATGATGGCGACGACCTCCCCGGGGTCGATTGACAGCGAGAGGTCCCCGACGATCCTCTCGTCGCCGTACGCGTGGGAGACGTTGGACAGTCGGACCATCAGCGCATCGTCCCCTCGTCGCCGAGTCGAACGACGATGGCGTTGACCGTCAACACGAGCACCACGAGGACCGCGCCGAGCACCATCGCGGTGTCGTACCGGCCCTGCCGGGCTTCCAGTTGGATCGCGGTCGTCAGCGTCCGGGTTTGGGAGATACCGTCCGAACTGGTGATGTTCCCCCCGACGATCAGCACCGATCCGACCTCGCTGATGGCGCGGCCGAACCCCGCGAGGATCGCGGTGGCGATGCCGTACCGGGCTTCCTTGATGACGACGAGGGCCACGTCGAGGCGCGTTCCGCCGAGAACCTGGGCCGCGTCGCGGACGTTCTCGCTCACGCCGGTGATCGCCGCGAGGCTGATCGCCGTGATCGGTGGCGTCGCGAGGACGAACTGGGACATGATCATCGCCTCCTTGGTGAAGACCAGATCGAGGGGGCCGAGCGGTCCTTGGTTCGAGACGGCAAAGAGGACGAGGAGGCCGACGACGACGCTCGGAAAGCCCATCCCCGTGTTGATCACCGACTTCACGAACTGCCTGCCCGGGAAATCTGAAAAGCCCATGACGATAGCCACCGGGATGCTGAACAGCGTACTGAGCGTGACGGCGATGACGCTGACGTACAGCGAGACGAAGATGATGCTCCGGACGTACCCCTGACGGAAGGGGGAATCCACGAGCGCGGGCAGCAAGTGACCGATCGCTTCGAACGGCACGGTTACCCGTCGGCGGAGTCACCACTCCAACCTTCCGGAACGTACTGCTGGAAGTCGGGGTTCTCCGAAACCGCTTCCGGGAAAAACAGTTGCTCGCCGTTCATCTCGTACCCCGCGATGGCATCCTGTGCGCCGGGGCTGGTGATCCAGCCGATATAGGCCATCGCGAGGTCGTAGTTCGTGTCCTCGTGGACACCGGGGTTGACCGCCATGATCCCGTACGGGTTCGAGAGGACCTCCGGCCCGCCCTCGATCGGTCCCTGCACCAGAATCGTGAGGTCGATCTCCGAGCGCTGGGAGATAAAGGTCCCGCGGTCCGAGAGTGTGTACGCACCCTGTTGGGTAGCGATGTTCAATGCCTCGCCCATCCCAGTTCCGGTCTCCTGGTACCAGTCGCCCCCGGGGTCGGTGCCCGCCACCTCCCAGAGGTTCAGTTCCTTCGTGTGGGTGCCGGAGTTGTCACCGCGGGAGACAAACGTCGCCCCCGACTCGGCGATCGCGTTCAACGCCTTTGTCGCCGAACCTGCGCCCTGAATCCCGGCCGGATCGTTCTCCGGGCCGACGATCACGAAATCGTTGAACATCAGGTCCCGGCGGTTGACGCCGTAGCCGTTGCGCAGGAACTCGTCTTCCAACCCGCGGGCGTGGACCATCACCACGTCGGAGTCGCCGTTGCGGGCCGACTCCAGTGCCGCGCCGGTCCCTTGGGCCACCGCGTCGACGGTCACACCGTACATCTCCTCGAAGTCGCCGTGAATCTCGTTGAGCAGTCCCGTGTCGTGCGTACTCGTCGTCGTCGTCAGCGTCAGCGTCTCGCCTTGCACGCCGACGTTCTCGCTCTGGCCTCCTCCGCTGCCGCCGGAACAACCGGCGAGTCCCGCGACGATCCCACCGCCAAGCGCCGCGACGAACTGACGTCGTTGTATCGGCATAGAAACAACGAGACATGGGGAGAGTAAAATTTCTTTCGGTTGCGTAACCGGTGATGGGTCCGTGATCGACTCACCGGCGAGCGACGAAACTATATTGGGTTATATCACCGTTTCTCGGTCGCCAGACTCCCTGCACGGCAACGCCTTTGACCGCTCGTGTGGTACCGCCGCCATGGAGTTCTCGACCGAGTTCGACGCCCGTCTCGGGCGGGGCGACGTGACACTCGCTGAACGCGACGTCGAACTGCTTCGGACTGTCGACGACCACGGGTCGATCAACGCCGCGGCGACGGCGCTCGGTCGGTCGTACTCGCGGGCCCAACAACGGATCGTCGAACTGGAGGAGGCGTTCGGCGAACTGGTCGAACGGACGCGGGGCGGGGCCGGCGGCGGCGGCAGTCGCCTGACCGACCGGGCCGAGCGTCTTCTCTCGCGGTACGACCGCCTGCGCGCGGAGTTCAGCGGTGTCGTCGAGACGGCCGAGACGGCCCTGTCGGGACGGGTCGTCGACCGCGAGGGCGAACTCGCGACCGTCGAGACAACGGCCGGCACGGTCCGGGCACTAGTCCCCGAGGGCGGCGAGGCCGTCCGTCTCACCCTCCGAGCCGACGCGGTGACGCTACAATCGCCCTCGGAGTCGCCGGATGGGGATCGGACGAGCGCGCGAAACCGCGTCCGTGGGACGGTGCTTACCGTCGACGCCGGCGAGTCGGTCGCACTGGTCACCGTCGACGTCGGCGGCGACGTGTCGCTGTCGGCGCTGGTCACCGCGGCCAGCGTCGAGAAACTGAACCTCCACCGGGGGACGCCGGTCGTCGCGTCGTTCAAGGCGACGGCCACCCGTGGCGTCCGAACCGACTGACGGGACGAAACCCGAACGCCCCGCCGGTTTCGGTGGGTGTATCGAGCGGGACATCGAAAGCGGAGACGTGTCAGCCGACCTGTTCACACCGCTCGAACTGCGTGGTACCGAGATTCCGAACCGCGTCATGGTGTCGCCGATGTGTCAGTACTCCTGTGAGGGCCGCGACGGCCTCGCGACGGACTGGCATCACACGCACCTCGTCAGCCGGGCCGTCGGCGGGGCCGGCCTCGTCATGACCGAGGCGACGGCCGTCGAGGCCCGCGGCCGGATCACGCCTCACGACCTCGGAATCTGGAGCGACGACCACGTCGACGCCCTCGCCGAGATCACGTCCACGATCAGCGACCGAGGGAGCGTTCCCGGCATCCAACTCGCCCACGCCGGCCGGAAGGCGTCAAAGACCCGACCGTGGGAGGGTGGTGATCCCCTCACCGGCGAGGAGGGCTGGGAGGCGATGGCCCCGAGCGACCGTCCGTGGCCGTACGACGACGGTGGAACGGCGACCCGGGCGATGACGACCGACGACATCGATGATGTGACCGACGCCTTCCGGGACGCCGCCGTTCGCGCCCGCGAGGCCGGCTTTCGGGTGGCCGAGATTCACGCCGCCCACGGCTACCTTCTCCACGAGTTTCTCTCGCCGGTGACCAACCAGCGGACCGACGCCTACGGCGGCGGCTTCGAGAACCGGACCCGGGTCCTCCGCGAGGTGACGAGTGCCGTCCGCGAGGAGTGGCCGGACGACGACCCTTTATCGGTGCGGATCTCCGCGACCGACTGGCTCCCGGACCGGGAGTCCTGGACCGTCGGCGACTCCGTCCGCCTGACCGATGATCTTGCGCCCCTCGGCGTCGACCTGATCGACGTGAGCGCGGGCGGGATCCACCCCGACCAGCGGATCCCGTCGACCGGACCGGGCTATCAGGAACGGTACGCCCGGCGGGTGCGACAGGACTCGGCGGCGGACATCGCCGTCGGCACGGTCGGCGGCATCACGACGCCGGAACAGGCCGACGCCCTGATCCGCAACGGACGGGGTGATCTCGCCATCGTCGGGCGCGAACACCTCCGTGACCCGTACTTCGCGCTCCACGCCGCGCAGGCGCTCAACCGCCTCGACGCCGACGGGATCGAGGTTCCGACCCAGTACGACCGCGCGTTTTAATGGTCGGGCGACCGTGCGGCGAACTCCCCGTCGTCGTCGAAGGTGAGGCTCTCGGCCGCCTCAACCACGCGCAGGTCGTCGCGGTCACGCGCGGCCTCGAGCAACGGCTCGGAGGCGTAACACCGTTCCAAGCGCATCGTGTCGGTTACCCGCAGAACGCGGGCGTCCGGTCCGTCGACCGGGCCGATGGTCCCGAGAACGCCGAGCAGTCCCGCACGGTCGTTCTCGACGACAGGTGGCAGGCGGACGCCTCGGACGGTGCTCGCGGTGATGGCGTTGATCAGCGTCTTCGACGGCTCCAGTTCCTCGAAAACGGTTTCGTGGACGAGGTCGGCCTGCCCCATCCCCATCGCGTTGCCGTGTGTCCGGTCGGTGAACCCTCGGAGGTAGATCCGCTTGATCGCCGGTGACTCCGGTTCGGGTTCGTTGATCGTGAAATGTCGCCGCCCGGTGACGTTCGTGTCCATCCCCTGCCCGCTCACGTCTTTGCCGATCCGGTCGATGATCAACACGTCGAGGTCGTCGAAGGGGAGTTTCGGCATCCGGTCGTATGCGGTCTCGAGTAGTTCCCGTTCGCGGTCGAGAAACGCCGAGGCCGGAACCCCTTCGAGAAGCATCGTGTCGTCGTGTTCGTCCTCGATGATGGCGACCCCGCCGGCGACCGGGAGGTTCTCCAGCAACTGGCTCGTGATCTCGGGGAGCATGTTCCGCAGGCTCCAGTCGACCGCCCAGTCGTGAGCCATCTTCGCCCCCTTCTGTTTCCCCATACCGATGACAAGCATCTTCGAGAGGCCGCTCTCGACCTCGCCGCTGAAATCCGTGTGGGGTTTGATCCGGTTGACCATCACGATGGCGTCGGCCGCCACGGCGTTGGCGTCGGCGAACACGGGTACGCCGCGGTCGGGCGTCTCGCCCACCGTCTCCACGGCCATCGTCGCGCGGATGTCACAGCCGACGCGCGTCTCCGTGACACCGAGGGTGTGCAGTTTCTCGCGTTGTCCCTCGGCGGTCGCACCGCCGTGACTCCCCATCGCCGGGAAGACGAACGGGTCGTACCCGCGTTCGCGGACGCCGGCGACGACGCCACGGACGATGGCATCGAGATTGGCGATGCCGCGACTGCCGACGCCGATAGCGACCTCACCACCATCCGGCGCGACCGAGAGGTCCAACCCCTCGGTCGCCGCCGCGGCCCGGCGTTCGACCTCATCGGTCGGGATCGGGTCGGTGTCCCACCGCTGTTCGATGACACCCATGCGCGGAAGCGTCTTGTCCCCGACCGTTGCACGGATGGTGTTCTCGGGAACGACGGGCGAGTCAGTCATGCTTCCCCGCTAGCGGCGAAGGGAAAAAGAACCCCGCGGTCCGCGTCGCTCGGCCTACGCCGCCGCTTCGTCGGCGAACTGGTCGTCGTACTCGCCGTCGTCGATCCGGTCTTTGAACTGCCGGGGGTCGTTGCCCTCGATGGTGACGCCCAGCGACACACAGGTACCGACGACCTCCTTCGCGGCGTTTTTCAGGTCGTACGCGAGCAGGTCGGACCGTTTCTGCTCGGCGATTTTCTGCACCTGGTCGACGGTGAGGTCGGCAACGAACGTCTCCTTGGGTTCGCCGCTTCCCGTCTCGAATCCGGCCTCGTCTTTGATGAGTTCGGCCGTCGGCGGGACACCGACCTCGATGTCGAAGGAGCCGTCGTCGTCGTACTCAACGGTGACGGGCACTTCCATGCCGTCGAACGCGTCGGTCTCGTCGTTGATTTCGGCCACGACGGCCTGCACGTCGACCGGCGTCGGGCCGAGTTCCGGGCCAAGCGGTGGTCCGGGGGTCGCCTCGCCGCCGGGGACGAGTACCTCGATAGTTCCAGCCATACCGAACCAAACCCGTGGCCGACTTTTAACGGTTTTCTTTCGGCTCACGGGTGTGTTCCGGGCACATGGGCGGTCACACGTCGACGGCAAAGGAGTCGACACCGCCCGCTCGGTCCGCCAACCGCCCGAGCAACGCCGCCAAATCGCGGAGGTCCGTCTCGTCGATCACCTCAACCGGCGTGTGCATGTAGCGGTTCGGGAGACCGATGTTCAGCGCCGGCGTCCCGCCGCTCGACGTGTAGAAGGCGTCGGCGTCGGTGCCGGTGCGACTCCCCGAGGCCTGGGCCTGCACGTCGACGCCGGCGTCCTCGGCAGCAGACTGTGCCAGCGCGACGAGCGTCGGGTGGTTGGCGCTCCCCCGCGAGATGACTGGGCCGCCGCCGAGTTCGACCGGCCCCCGGCGCTTGCCCGGCACGCCCGGCGAGTCGGTCGCGTGGGTCACGTCCACCGCCACCGCGGCGTCGGGCGCGAGGTCGGTCCCCACCATCCGCGCCCCCTGCAGTCCGACCTCCTCCTGGATCGTGCTGACGGCGTAGACGGTGGCGTCGACGCCGGCCTCGACCGCGCGGCGCAACCCCTCGGCGGCGGCCCAGACGCCGATCCGGTTGTCCATCCCGCGGGCCGCCAACCGCGACCCGTGGAGGCTCTCGACCGTTGTCGAGAACGTCACCGGGTCACCGACCGACACCAGCGATTCTGCCTCCTCGCGATCGGTCGCGCCGATATCGACGTACTGGTCGCCGATGTCGTCGTAACTCTCCTCCCCGGTGTCGCGCAGGTGGATCGCGGTCTGGCCGACGACACCGGCGACCGCATCGTCGGCGTGGACGGTCACGTGTTGTCCCTTCGAGACCGTCCGATCCGCGCCGCCGATGGCGCCGATGCGGAGAAAGCCGTCGTCGTCGATCCGGCGGATCATAAACCCGATTTCGTCGGCGTGACCGGCGAGAGCGAGTTCCGTCTCGCCGCCCTCGTAGGCGGCAACCGCGTTGCCGTAGTCGTCCGTCCACACCTCGTCGGCGAACGGCTCGACGTAGTCGAGCCAGACGCGTTGTCCCCGGGTTTCGAACCCCGATGGACTCGGTGTCTCCAGCAGTCGGTCGAGAAAGGCCCGGCGCTCCGGTTCCAGTGACATATGAGTATGTATGGCGACGAGGGCAAAACCGTAGCGGTTCGGCCCCCGACCGCTTACTCCCCGTGTCGGGTCACGCAGGTCGACAGCCCCGTCAACTCGACCGGCTCGGAGTTGTCCGGCGAGTACACCACCATCTGCCCTTTTTCCATGTACGGCACCTTGTCCTCCAGTTTCGGCGGGATGTTCACGCTGCTGATGGCGTTTTCGTCGCCCAGGTTGAGCACCAGTTTCGTGTTCACCTGCTTGAACACCGAGTCGGCGATATCCTGTGGATCCTGCGTGATGAGAAAGAGGCCGAGTCGCTCCTTGCGGCCCTGCTTTGCCGCCTCGGTGAACTTTCCGATCACCTTCCGGGCTTGAACGCTCTCGGCGTCGGTCAGAAAGTTGTGTGCCTCGTCCATCCCGACCACGAGTGGCGTCTCCTTGATCCGGTCGTGGTCCGGGTCGTTCGACAGTTTCTCGTCGACGAGCAGGCTGGCGACGGCGAGCACCACCAACTCCGTGGCCCGGGTGTCGGTGACGTGGTACGTGGGAACGACCGTCAGCCCGCCGGGACGGACGAGTTCGTGGACCAGGTCGGTCACCGGCCGGGCGTCGCGGTCGAACACCCGGGAGAAGGCACTACCGAGTGCCCGCCGGCGCACGGCGTCGAACGTCGCCTCGTGGACCCGCCCCGACTCGTCGAGTTCCTCCCGGAGCGTCGGGTCGTCGAGGTAGGTGGTGAACGCGTCGTACGTGGCGTTGTCGCCGTAGTCGTCGAAAAACTGGGAGAGAAGGTAGTCGAGCGCCTGATACTGGTTGTCGTTGAGGCTGGCGCCGGCGACGAGCCACGGCCGCCGCTCGACCATTCGGAACGGAACAGTGAACGGAACCTGCTCGGCGCGGTGGGTCCCGCCGCCGTAGGACGCTCCGCCGATCTCCGGCACGAGGGCAACGGTGTCGTCGTGGCCGCCGTGGGTGATCCCCTGCCGGTTGAGGCGCCGCCGGGCCGCGTCGTCCAACTCGGGGTTGTCATCGTGCATCTGGGCGTACTCGTCCTGCGGGTCGAACTGGACGACGGCCGTTTTGGCCTCCCGCCCGTCGTCCATCGCGTACGCGGAGTCGAGATACTGCCGAAGAACGTTCTTCGAGGCGTGGGTTTTCCCCGACCCCGTCCCACCGGCAATGAGGGTGTGGCGGAAGACGAGTGGGTCGCCGTCGGCGTAGTCGTCTTTCAACCGGTAGCCGATCGTCGGCGGCGTCGCCGCCGTTCGCACCGTCTCGCCGCCGACCGAGAGGTGACCGAGAAAGACCCCTTCGGCCGGGATGGCCAGTCCCGTCTTGATCTGACTCGCGTCGGTCGCCTCGCTGACGACCGATCCGGGTTTCGGAACGCGGTCGGTCAGCCGCCGTTTCAACTCGTCGCCCTCGGTGAAAAGAACGGCCACGGGATCAAGCGTCGCGACGAACTTGTAGTCCCGTTCCGCAAAGTCGTCCCGGCGCATCGCACGGCGGGCGTGAATCTCGGTCGCGTCGTCGGCTTCGAACTCCTGGGCGTACTCCAAGGCGGTGATCCGGCAGAACAACGTCTCGTCGTCCGGGTAGGGGACGATCACGTACTTGCCGAGGCGGACCGACTCCCGGTTGTCGCTGGTCACGAAGGCCTTGAGCGCCGTGTCGTCGCCGTCCTCGGCGACCCGGAGCCCTTTCGAGACGGAGATTGAGCCGAGGCCACGGTCGCTCCCCGCCGGCGAGACGTCGTAGGTCTCGAAGTCGTCGACTGTCGAGGCGCCCGACGAATCGCCGTCACCGTCGTCGTCGGGATCGTCGGCCGACATCTCCGTGAAATCGCCGAGGTCGGACATATCCACTACCACGGAGGTAAGGACCAAACCCCTTTCGCCCCCGTCCGCTGTCAGGAGTCGTCGTCTGTGTCCACGTCCGGGCCCGCGTCGGGGTCTAGATTTATCTCCGGAGAACGCCCGCCGTCGGCCGCGTCGTCTCCGCCGTTGCCGTCTGCATCCGGATCGGTCTCGGTATCCGAATCGGCATCGCCTCCGAGCATCCCGTCCAACCCCGCCGTCGGGGGTTCGTACGCGTACAACAGTCCGTCGTCGGCGACGTAGAAGGCGTCTCGCTCCGGTGTCTCGAACACCCGAGCGTCGACGTCGATGGCGGTGTCGACCAGTCCGTCGAGCGACTCGACCTCAACGCGGGGGCGGGCACGGATGGCCTCCGGGAGACGGGCGGTCGTGATCCAGTCGTCGAACTCCTCGCGGGTCGACTCGAACTCGAGCGCCGCCCGTTCGGCCTCGGAGACGGCAAAGCGGCCGTCGTACCGGCCGTAGGCGAGTGCACCCACGCCAACCAGCCCGATCAACAACGCCACAGGCCCGCCGATCCGGTAGAGCGGGCCGTACGTCCGTTGTCTGGTGACCAGTTCGGTCGTCGATCCGTCGGGATTCTCGCCGGCGACCGAGCCAGGCCGGTATGTCGTCGAACCGACCTCGATGGGTAGACGGTAGGTGGTCGTCCGGTCGACCTCCTTGCCGTTGACCGTCCCTTGAAACTCGACGGTCGAGACGATGAGCATCTCCGTCGTGCCGGGTGTCCCGCCGAGTTGCGCGGAGACGGTCGACATCCGATCGGCCGTCGCGCTGATGTTTCGCTCGAAGGAGCGTTCGACCGATTCACCGGAACTGACACCCGCCGCTCGTTCGGTACCGAGCGGTTCCGTGAGCCGCCAGTACTCGACGGTCATCTCGCCGTTCTCGGTCTGTTGTGTATCGACAGACCGGAGGACGAGCGTCTGCTGGATCGTCACGTCGACATCTCCGCCGTTGGTCGCCTGATACCCGAACCCGAACGTCCCTCTGGCGACCGGGCTTATCGACAGGAAGTACGCCGGTTGATCATCGAGTTGGGTGTCGACCGGGTACAACGGGTTCGGTTCGCTCACCCTCGCGCTCACGTCGTATGTCCCGGTTGCCTCCCACGACGATACCTGCCGCTGTTCCGTTGTCGTTCCGGGGGACTCGTACGCGGTGTAGGTGGCGTAGCCCCCGAGTGTGGCCACGACCACCGCGAGCAACAACACGGCGGCGAACCATCGCCCCAGCAGTATCCGACCGCGCACCCCCCACTCCCGTGACATGTGATACTACTTTTCGTATTCCGGTACAAGAATCTTGAGGAACACACTCCCGCGGTCAGCCGTATCGGTTCAGCAGTCGGCGAACCGTCGAGACACTGTCGCGGGCACGGGACCGGGACCGAAGTTGCCCGGTCCCCACGAGGAACATGCCGAAAACGTAGAACGGGATGCCCATAACGGCGTCGATGATGAGGATCGGGAGCCACGGATGGACGCGGTATGAGGCGTCGATCACCGACGCCGGTAGGATCGCGAGATACCGGTATTCGCCGACGTATCGGCGATAGAACCCCGTTTCCGGTGGAGCAGAAAATGTGAGCGTCGCGTTCTCCGCCGACTGGCCGGGGACGTACAACCGCTCCGGTTCCGTGGTCACCCCCTCGCTCTCCGGGGAGAGATAGACGACGACCGGAACCAGACCGCCGTTGGGGACGCGATAGGTGATCGACCCGGACTCGCCCTGTCTGATCACGGTCGGGTTCTCCGAGTCGAACTCCGCACTCACGACACCGAACTCCTGGGTTCCCGCAGGGGCGACCATCGCCGCCGTCGCGGTGACGACCACCAGCGCCGCCAGACCGCCGATAATAAGCCGCATCGAAATACCCTCGTCGCGGTCCCGCGACCGCGACCGGTCGCGATCCCCGTCGCTCGCGAACAGATCGAAGATGTACAACGCCACCGAGAGCGCGAGCAACAGATACGTCAGCCCCTGCGTGCCGAGCAACGCCCGACTCCCGGTCACCGACGCGACCACGCGTTGGGTGTCGGTGATGGCGGTTTGGACGCCGATCAGCGCGGTTCCAAGGTGTGGAATAACGACGACACCGCCGCCGACCTGCCACGCCTTGGCGACGATCTGTGCGTTCTTGACCGGCGGTTCGCCGCCGTCCTGGTCGGTGAAGGGGTTGGCGTCGCCGCGGGTAACGTACCCCCGATCCGTCTCCCCGACGACGCGGTGTGTGGTCAGCCCCCCACCTTGGATCTGCTCGGCGCGGAAAACGACCACGTCGCCCTCTTCGACATCGCCGTCGATGGCAGCCGGAATCGCCACGAACCCGTCGCCGGGGTCGAGTGTCGGTTCCATGCTCCCGGTTTCGACGAATCCAAGCAACACGGGATATCCGAGAATCTGGCCGGCGATGAGTGCGGCGACGAGAACGATGGCGAGCACCTCACCCCCGAGTTTGAGCGTTCGCCGTACCCTCATTCGACGTATCGAACTGTGGCACCCGATCGACAAAAAACCACCCCGGCATCGGTCGGTCCCACGGGGATCAGTCGCCGCCGTCGCGCCGTCTGGCCACCAGCAACACCACGAACAACGCGACAAGGAGGCCTACGAGGCCGACGATCACCGGGAACGGAAACCCTCCGGCCTCGCCGACCGGGTCGGAGGTCCGTGTCGGTGGCGTGGTGTCGTCGGTCGGTCGGGCCGTGGACACCGGGGTGTCGGCCGGCGTCGCCGTCGACGGACCGGCCTCGACCACGAGCGTTCCCGCGTCGGTTCCGTCCACGCCGACGACGTACCGGCCCGGCGCGTCCGTGGAGACGTCGAACCGGATCGTCGCCGTTTCGCCGGGGGAGAGCGTGACCGTACGGGTCGCCACACGGTCGCCATCGACGGTCAGAGACACCGTTCGCTCCCCCGCCGCTCGGCCGTCGTTTCGCACCGACGCCGTGACCGACGCCGACTCGCCGGGGGCCGCGGTCGTCCGGTCTATCCCGGCCTCAACGACGCGGAGCGCCGGAGTGCGGGCGCCGACGACGAGCGCCGAGGAGCGGGGGGCCTCGACCTCGAACACCGTCCGGCCATCCCGCGTGCCACCCGCCGCGATGTCGAGCGTGCGCCACTCCGTCCCGTCGGTGTGGCGGACGACGAGGCTGTCGAACGTCGTTCCGTGGTCGTCCAGATACCCCGGAGCGACGCTGAACCGGAACGTCGCCTCGGTCACTGCGCCGTCGTCGTCCGATTCCAGCGCGCCGAGCGGGGTGACCCCGGGACCGGCGTCCACCGTTTCCGGTTCGTCGATCACCCGGAGGTCCACGGACATCGCGGTGGCGTCGCCCGTCACCACCAGTTCGTCGAGCGTGAGCGTCCGCGTCCCGGTGCCGTCGAGCACGAGCCGGTCCGTGTCCAGCGCAACCGGCGCGCCGAGTGGGGCGTTCGTCACGATGAACGTCCGGGTCGAGGCGTTCGGCGAGAACGACCGGATCGAACGCTCGTCGTCGTCCGAGCCGTCGGATGCCCTGTCCGGGTTCGCGCCTGTGTTCGAGTTCGAGTTCGAGTTCGAGTCAGAGTCCGCGTCCGGATCAGCGGTGGACGTCCCGCCGACGTCTTCGGGATCGGCCACCCTCGCGTGAACGGTTATGTCCTCGACCAACCCGTCGGTGGTTCCGGTGGTGTTGATCCGTAGCCCGACACTCGCCGACTCGTTCGCCGGCAGGAAAACGGCGTTTGCCTCCGACTGGATGGGGTCGCCGTCGGCCCGGAAACCGACCGACTCCGAATCGTGGGTGAGCCAGACCCGAGCGAACCGGTCGCCACCGTAGTGGATCACGAACACGTCGTCGAGCGTCGTGACGCCGTCGTCGCTCGGCCCATCGCCGTCGAGGGTCGGATTGGCCGGCGTGAGGTCGACAACGAGTTCGCCGTCGGCGAGGTAGGCGTAGTCGCCGTTCGGCCCCGACGCCGGGGAGAGGGTCACGTCCTCGGAGACGGGGTCGGTCGGTCCCGACAGGATGGACCCACCGGTTCCGATGGCGAGTGTCGCGGCGGACAACGCCGCCACGACGACCACGAGACGGACGATGCCTCGGTTCATTAAGCGGTCAGAGTCAGGCGTAAGCAAGCGCATCACTTTAGTATGGGGTCTTTTCCCCGAATTGATAATCGCCGAACTCCGGTATGCGCCGACGGGTCGCCCGTGTTGCCTTTGTGTCTGACCGCCGGTCCGGTCGGTCGAATCCGATCCGCTCATCGGCAGTGACCGCGCCACCGACCGGAGACGACGGCGGACCAGGCGGTGTCGGTCCGGCGCTCTGCATCGCCGTTCCGCTCGCCGTGACGACGTGGCCGGATCGGCCGACTGTTCGGGGGCGATTCCCCGTAACCGTCGTTCAACGTCGAGTGCGACACCGATGTCAGCGATCCGGAACGTGTCCGTGTGGTCGTTTGCGTCCACCACACCGACACGGTCGACCCCGACCGGATCGAACTCGACCCCTCGTCTACCGCGTCGACAGCAGGTTCAAAAGGCAGTACACCGTCGGTCGGGCCGGACCGACGCGCTCGCAACCGCGTGGACCGGCGAAACCGGCGGGTGAGGCGGCGTGGTCACGCGACCGAACGAGGCCGGGTCATAGCCGTCGCTCGTGCCGTGCGGTTCCGGATCGGGTCGCGCCGCTAGCTTCCGACTGCAGCAAAGCCCGTCTCGAAGCGTCCGCCTCGTGTATGGGTCAGGGCCTCGTGGGCGACACGCCGTCCGAGTCGGACCGTCGTGGGTCGGGGTCGGATCGCGCCGGAGGAAGGTCGTCTCGTCACACCGGCCGGTTCACCCGCAGAAAGAACTCGGGAATCGTCGGGGCGACCGTCGAAGAACGTCGTTTCGCGGGTCGTGCAAGCGACACAAAAGTAACCGAAGACCCGTTCACGGGCGACTCGTTCACCGCCACGCCCTCTGCCCGTCCACCACCGTTGTCGGGTCGGACCGTCCCGTCCCGTCCCGGTCCGATCGGAGGGTCCCGTGGCGTGATGTCGGGTGTGACGTCAGGGCGCTTCCGCGACGACGCTGATCGTATCGCTCAGTTTGGTGGCATCGACCGCGTCGTCGGTCGCCGCAACGACCATGTCGTATCGTTCTGTCTCTCCGGTGTCGACTCTGACCTTCGGGAAGTCCGTCTGTGGCACGACGAGAACGACCAGCGTCGTGTTCGCGCCGCTGGCCTCGACGAGCGACAACGGCGTCACCTGGACGTCGACCGCCTGTGTCCCCTGATTGCCGACCTGAAACAGGTCCCGGAACACGGTCACGCCGTCGATATTGACGCCGGAGCCGCCGTTGCCCGATCCGGACACGTCGATGGCAAGCTCGCCGTCGGTCTGTGTGACGTGCTGCTGGCTGTTCGGGCTGCCGGGCACCTGTTCGATGCGCAGAAACGCGTCCGTGTCGTCCGCGACTGCCACCGACACGTCCCGGTCGGCCGTTACACTCGTGAACGCTCCTGTTCCGGTGGTCACCGCGCCGCCACCGCCCAATACACCCATCGTAGTGACAAGCTGTCGTCGATTCATCGTCCGGCCGCCCACAAGGGCGAAACCCACCGGCGGAGTCGAACCGCCTCACCGCGACCCAAAAAATGGGAGTCGCCGCGTGCCAGCGTGGGTGAAATCCGACGTCCTGCTTAGAGGTCGTCGAAGCTCGCCACGGCCGTGAACGTCACCGGATCGGCCGAAATCTCGGTGGCGTCGGGTTCGCCGAAGAAGAACACACCGACGTGTTTCAGCGTCTCACCCGGCTCGAGCTGGACGAGGTCCGGTTCGCCGTCGCCGTTCTCGTCCTGAGCGGTGTCGATGTTCAGTTGGCCGCCGTTGTTGAAGTTGTCGCTGGCGGGGTCGTACTGGGACCCCTGGCCGTCGAAAGCCGAATCCTCGTGGAAGAGCGCGAAGTTCCCGGGAGCAGGGCTGGCGGGGTGCGTGTACCCGACGTAGACAGCCTGCGTTCCCTGATTGGTGATCTGGAGAATGTCGTCGATCACCGTCGTCGCGTTGTCGTTGAGCCCCTGCCCGTTACCGGGAGCGTCGGTGTTGGTGATGTCGAGGCTGACCTGGCCCCCGTTGATATCAACGTAATCGTTCGCGTTTGCGGTCGCGTTACCGCCCCTCGTGTCGCGTTCGAGTGCGAGGAAGGCACCGGAGTCGGATGCCACCTCAACAGCAACCGACCGGTCCGCGTCGACACTCGTGAACGCGCCCGTACCGATAGTGGCCGCCCCGGCGGCGGCGAGCGATCCCAACCCAGCAATGAACTTTCGTCGTTGCATTGGTAGTCCTGCCCTTTCGGGCGAAACCCACCGGCGGAGTCGAACCGCCGTGCTCCGAGTGGGTGACGGCAGACTGCTGTGTGTCGACCGATTCTCCGGACGGGCCGTCCGAATCGGCCTCGTCACATCGCTCCTGCGCGTGTCGTCGGTCGCGAGCGTCGCGTGGCTTCGGGTCGTGCTACGTAGCATCAGAGCGAGTCGGTCTGGTCGGCGATGAACGTCACATCTCCGCTGGTGGAGACGTCGCTGTTCTGGAAGTCGGTCGTGTCGACGACGAGGTTGAGAACGACGGAGTCGCCTTGGCCGAGTTCGTGCGGCCCGTCGGCGGTCGGGTCCGGAACGACGCCGCCGACGTTCGAACCAGGGGTGTCGCTGTCGAAGGCAACGTTGTCGTTGAGGACGCTCCCGTCGAACCCGTCCGCAACTTCGAGCGCCACGTACGCCTGATTGCCCGAACCGTCCGACAGGTCCAGCCCGGCGAGGTCGACGCTGAGAAACGCCGACTGGGTTCCCTGGTTCGCCACCTCGAGGATGTTGTTGATGCGCGTGATCGCCCGCGGGTTGAACCCGTTGCCGTCGACGTTGGAGTTGGAGCCGCTGAAGTCGAACGAGACTTCGTCCCCGGAGTCGTCGACGTAGGCCTCCGAGTTCGCACCACGGGTGCCGTCGTCCGCCGCCACCCTGAGGGCGAGATACGCCTGGGAGTCGCCCGCCACTTCGACGTCGACTTCCCGGCTGGCTTCCACGTTCGTGAACGCGCCGGTGCCGACCGCCGCTGCCCCCCCAGCAGCGACCGATCCCACCGCCGCGATGAACTTTCGTCGTTCCATGGTTGCTTCGTGCCCCCGTTCGGAGCACATTCTATCCATATACCCCCATCCCCATTGTTGTAGGCCGATTGAACCGGTGCAACGACTCTGCGACCCGGTTCAAAGCCCGATTGACCGGCGTAAATGGCCCATTTCAGGGTGTCAAAACCTTGTTGAGGCCGGTCTAAGCCACATAGAAAAGCCCGTTGTTACCGTTTACTTATTAGGCACACAGTATTACGGAATTAACGTGATGCGACTTACGGGGGAGTCGTCGGGCCAATGAGCCTAGCACGGGACGATGTCTACGAGGTACTGAGCAACCGTCGACGGCGGTTCGTTATCCACTACCTACGGCGAAACGGGGCAAAGGCAGCGCTCGGGACGCTCGCCGAGCACGTGGCCGCGTGGGAGAACGAGATCGATGTCACGGCCGTCGACGCGGACGCACGAAAGAACGTCTACACGTCGCTCCAACAGTTCCATCTCCCGAAGATGGAGAAGTTGGATCTGGTGGTCTTCGACCAGCGGGCGGGCGAGGTGGAACTCACGGAGGAGGCCAACGATGTCGACGTCTACCTGGAGATCGTCGAGGGGGGCGGCGTGCCGTGGAGCCTCTACTATCTCGGGGTCGGGGTTCTTGCCGGCGGCGTGACGCTCGGAGAAGCGCTGGGGCTACCGTTGCTCACGTCGGTGACCGATGTCGGCACCGGTATCTTCACCGTGACCGCCATCGCGATGCTGTCGCTTGTCCACACCTACTACAACCGGGGGATGCGTCTGGGTGGCGACGGCCAACCACCGGAGGTCGGTAAATGACGGGGGCAGGCTACCGGACAGGGCACCCGCGAACGGGATGGGGGTGAACCGACGTGAAGCGCCGGACCCTGTTGTCGCTGCTCGGCACAGCGTCCGTCGGCGGAAGTCTACTGTTGGGTTCTGGTGCGGTGACGACCCAGGAAGCGCCCCGACAGGTGGGCGCGAGCGTCGTCGGTGACGGCGACGCCTACCTGACCATCGAGTTTGAGGATGCGGTGTCGGTCGACTGCGAGGCCGACGACATCGAGGTGACGATCCGAAACCGGACGCCACAACCGCTCGAGCGGTTGACCGTCGACTTTTCCACCGGCGCGGGCATGGTCGACGACCTCTCCGCGCGGTTGGGCGAGGCCGACGGGACGACGACGTTCGAGACGGACGAGACCACGCTAACCCTCGCGTCCGGCACCGTTCCGGTCGGCGAGTACGTGACGGCGACGGTCACCGTCGCGGGGTTTTCGGGCACGGACACGACGGCCCTCTCGTTCGGCGTCGACGCCGGGGGGGGGTCCGTCTCTGTGCGGACCGAGTCGGACAGAACGATCACCTTGGACTACGACTGCCCGCAGGCGCCGTTGTCACTCGCCTGTCCGTTCGAGGGAGCAGTCGGGGCATCTGTCACCGCCGAGGCGGCGACACCGGTCCGTGACCGCCTCGCCTTCGACGACGACACGCTCCCGGACAAGGGCGATATCGGCTTTTCGACCTCCCGGGCGGCGATCAGAGACGAACTCAACGGTATCTCGGGGATCGACCTCGGAACCGACGAGGTGTTGGGTCCCGGCTTGGAAGCGGATGATATCGAGGCGATGCCGGACGATCCGTGGAGCCTCGACCTCAGTGGCGCGGCACGGATCGGCGAGACGGACGGCGACGACGTGGCGTCGATACCGGGCGGCGTCACACTGACCGACGGGGCCGCGGTCGTCGGCGATGTCGACACCGGCCGCACCCTCGAACTGACCGACTCGGCGATTGCGGGCGACGTGACGGCCGAGGGGGTCGGCGAACTCGCGGATGCGGTCATCGTCGGCGACCTCACCGAGAACGGCGCCGACGGGGCGTTCCGGATCGAGAACAGCGCGGTCTGTGGCACCGTCGATGCGGGCGTGCCGATCCCCCGGATCGATAGCTCCGAGGTGGGCGGATCGGTCACCGCGAGCGGCGACATCGGAGGTGCTGGTGGCGACGATACCGGCGTCAGAAACGCCGACATCGGCGGTGACGTGACAACGACTGATGGCGGCGATATCCGGATCGCCCCCGAAAGCACCGTCGCGGGCGATGTCGACGCCGACGGCGCAGTTCCGTCGGTGAAAGACGCCGTGATCGGCGGGTCGGTGTCGGCGGTAGGCGACATCGGGACCGCGGCCGACGACGCCGGTATCGAGCGGTCCGACGTCGGCGGTAGCGTGGCCACGACCGACGGTGGCGACGTTCGCATCACCGACTCGACCGTCGCCGGGAGAATCAACGCCGACGGGGGAGTCCCGACGGTCAAAAACGCCACCGTGGGCAGGTCGGTCACCGCAAGCGGCGACATCGGGGGCGCAGGGGACGACGATGGTATCGAGCGATCGGACATCGGCGGCGACGTGACGACCACCGGTGGCGGCGACATCCGGATCGAATCGGGGACGGTCGTCCAAGGAGATGTCGACGCCGACGGCTCGATTCCGGTACTGAGGGATGTGGATATCGTCGGTGCGGTCAGAACGGACGGCCCGATCGGTGTCGGTGACGACGGCACGATC
>NZ_JAQCNJ010000012.1 GCF_028275055.1 Haloplanus sp. | reverse complement strand
TGTTCGACGCGGATATCGACGAGCTGAACCCGAAAAAGGAGGACCGCGAGACGCGGTACGGCGGCGACCCCCTCATCCCGGCCGCGGTCGGCGCGAGCGCGCTCCTCGCCGCCGTCCCCGCCGCGTTGATGCCGCCCCTTTCGTGGCCGTGGCTTGCCGGGTTCATCGCACTCGGTGTGGCCTACAGCGCCCCGCCGGCCCGCCTGAAGACCAGGCCCCCGCTCGACTCGCTCTCGAACGGTCTGTACGTGCTTCCCGGCATCGCCGCCTACGCGGCCGTTTCGGGCACCCACCCTCCGGTCCTCGCCGTTGTCGGCGGCTGGCTGTGGGCGATGGCGATGCACACCTTTTCGGCGATTCCCGACATCGAGCCCGACCGCCGGGCGGGCATCGAGACGACAGCGACCCGTCTCGGCGAGGGGCGAACGTACGCCTACTGTGCCCTTTGTTGGACGGCCGCCGCCGTCGCGTTCGGTCTGCTCGACCCTCGACTCGGTGCTCTTCTCGCGTGTTATCCCGTCGGCGTCGTCCTCGTCGCCCAGTCGTCGGTCGATGTCGCACGGGCCTACTGGTGGTATCCGGCCGTCAACACCGTCGTCGGTGCGGTGTTCACCATGGGCGGGCTCTGGAGGCTCGTCCATGGCTGACGACGGACTGGAACGCCGCAGCGCGGCGGCGACGCCGACACGCGAGGCCGTCCAGCGCCGTCTCGACCGCCTCGTCCGCGAGAACCGTCTTACCATCGCCGCCGTCTTTCCCGCCGTGGGTGCCGTTCTCCTCGTCGCGAGTGCCGAGGGGGTGCTTCCCCCACCGCTTGCGTTCAATCCGTGGCTCGTTCTCGCGGGCGTTCTCGTGATGCGCGCGCCGCTGATCGTGGGCGTCGGCCCCCTCCTTGACCGGCGAGCGGCGGTCGGCGTTGCCGGTCTCTGTGCCTACGCCTACGTCATCGAGTACGTCGGGGTTACGACCGGATGGCCCTACGGCGAGTTCCATTACACCGTCGACCTCGGCCCGACGCTCGGCGGGGTTCCACTCGCCCTTCCGGTCTTTTTCATCCCGCTGGTGGTGAACAGCTACCTGCTTTGTCTGCTCCTACTGGGTGACCGTGCCGGGCGCGTCGCCGTCCGACTCCCCGTCATCGTCGCGGCCGTGGTGGGTATGGACCTCGTCCTCGACCCCGGCGCGGTGGCGCTTGGCTTCTGGACGTACGCCGACGGCGGCGCGTTCTACGGCGTCCCGCGCTCGAACTTTCTCGGCTGGGTCGGATCGGCAACCGTGTCGGTTCTCGTTCTCGACCGGGTGCTCGACCGAACCGGCCTCCTCGAGCGACTCGACCGGTGCCCGTTCATGCTCGATGACCTCGTCTCGTTCGTTCTCCTCTGGGGTGGGATCAACGCGTGGTTTGGCAACGCCCTTCCCGTCCTACTCGCGGCGCTGTTCGGTGTGGGACTCCTATGGACCGACCGGTTCGACGCGGCGCCGTTCCGGCCTTAACGGGTCGGAAGCCAGTCGAGAAGGCTCGTCTCGGCCTCCGGCCCCGCTTCGGCCGGGGCGCTCGCCGGGACGGCACCGACGCGGTAGAACACCGCCTCTGGATCCCGGAGCACCACCCAGTTGAGCGCGGTGCGGACGAGCAGCGATACCTTTCGGCCCGTCGAGAGTTCGGGCGTCGTGGCCAACACGTCGAAGTCGTGGTCGCGAATGAGTCGGTGGTGGTCGGCGTACAACACCGCCGCGAGCGTCACCGCGAACTGACAGTCCTCGGGGAGGTGTTCGATTCCCGCGACGCCGTCCTGATACAACCGCTCGGTCCGACGCATCTCGTGGCGCATCGCGTCGGCAAAGGCCTCGGAGTACTCCAACTCGAGGACCTCCTCGGGGTCGACGCCGTATCGCTCCAGTGTCGTCATCGGGAGGTAGATCCGGTCGCGTTCGATCACGTCCTCGCCGACATCCCGGAGAAAGTTCGTCAGTTGGAACGCCTCGCCGAGTGCCGTCGCGTGGGGGAGCGCCGCCTCGTACTCGTCGGGATTCATGACGGCCGTCATCATCCGGCCAACGGCGGCCGCGGAGCCGTCCATGTACGTGCGGACCTCCTCGTAGGACTCGTATCGATCCTTCGTTACGTCGGTCAGCATCGCGTCGACGAACGCATGCACGTCGGCGTCGTCGATATCGTGGCGCTCGCGCATTTCCGAAAAGGCCACGAGAACCGGGTCGTCCGTCGACGCCTCGCCCAAGGCCGCCGCACGGAGGTGTTCGAGTTCGGTCCGTTGCTCGTCCGGGGGCACCCCCTCGGCGTCGTCGACCACCTCGTCGGCGACACGGAAGAACGCATAAAGGACGTAGGTGGCTTCGCGGATGCGCTTGGGGAGGAGTCGAGTGGCGAAGTGGAACGTCGTCCCCGTCCGCCGTTGTATCTCTTTGCCCTGCGAGACGCCGTCGTCGTTCACTACGGCCGACCCTCCGGGTGGCGGCGCGGCGGGCGGACATGGCGACCGTAGGCGACGTGTACACACCGAGTCATGTCACCAGAACGTATCGCTACAGTCGTAGACGACCCCGTGATTCGGACAGACGTACTTGCAGTGGCGGCGGTTCATCGCCGTCTCGCAACGTGGACAAAGGCGCCCACCAGACACCGACATATCTCTCACATCGGTTCCCCACCGATATGACTGTTCCGCCGACATCGATATGTGTGTCGAAATCACCATCTCAGTCCCGCGACGGCACGCCGTTCCGAACCGCCCGGGACCGACACCCGGTCGGTGATCTGTCGCCGAACGCTCAAGTCAACACTCCGACCAGCCACACGACTCGCAGGTCTTGCAGCCTTCGGTGTAGTTGAGACTCATCCCACCACACTCGGGGCATTCGGGGCTCTCGCCGGCCGCGAGGAGGTCGTCCGTGTCGGTTGCGACGGATGCGGCGGTCGCCCCGCCGTCGGCCTCCGGTTCGGGGCTGGACTCTGGCGTTTCGTCCATCGCCCGTGCCTCGGCCTTCTGGAGTTCGGTGAGGTTCTGTTGTTTGGGATAGGGTTTGTCGATTTCGCCGTCGAGGTAGCGCCGCATCGCCGTGCCGATGGCGTCCGGGATGGAGTTGATCTGCTCGCCTTTGTCCCACGCCACCTTCGGCGAGCGGATGCCCTGGAGTTCGGAGGCGATTTCGCGGGGGTCGACACCCGACCGGAGCGCCGTCGAGATGGTCTTCGCCAGCGCCTCGGTAAAGGAGGCGGTAAAGCCGCCGGAGTTGCCGATGTTGGCGAACAGTTCGAACGGTCGCCCGGCGTCGTCCTCGTTGATGTTGACATACAGCTTTCCGTAGCCGGTGTCGATGCGTTGGGTCACGCCGTGGAGCACGTCCGGCCGCGGGCGTTTGGTGCCGAGTTCCGCCTCGCGCTCCCCGTCGGCAGCCGCGAGCAGCTCCTCCAACTGGGCGTTGAGGGCGGCTTGGACGTCGTCGTTTTCCAGAAAGCCTTCGACGCCGCCGAACACCTCCTCGATCTGTTCGACGAGTGCCTCCGCGGCCTCGCTCTCGTCGGCGAACTCGGTGTTTTTGGCACGGGTCGTCAGCACCTGCTTCGAGCGCGTGCCGTCGCGGTAGACGGTGACGCCCTTGCCGCCGTGTTCGTAGATGTAACGGTACACCTCGTCCATATCCTCGATGGACGCCGAGTTGGGGAAGTTACAGGTCTTCGAGATGGCGGAGTCGACGCCCTGCTGACACGCACACTGGACCGCGGCGTGTTGCTTCCCGGAGAGGTCGCCCGTGACAACGAACAGTTCGCCGATGGCGTTTGGCACCGACTCGAGCCCTTCGACGCCGTCGAACGCGTTTTCGGCCATCTGGGCCTGTGCCTCCCGCTTGACCGCCTCGATGTCGAGGTCGTTGGCCTCAAGCGTCCGCAGAAAGTAGTCGTCGAACTCGACGAGCATCTCGTCGCCTTGCACGTCGTCGGAGACGTTCTTGTAGTAGGCGACGTTGTAGATCGGCTCACAGCCGCCGGTCGTGTTGCCGACCATCGAGGTCGTGCCTGTCGGCGCGATGGTCGTCGTGTTGTGGTTGCGGATCGGGTAGCCGTCCGCCCACTCGTCGGCGTTCTCGCCGGTGTGGTGTTCGAACCACTCGCGGTGCTCCGTGGGGTCGGCGTACTTCGACTCCTCCCAGTCGGCGAAGGTGCCGCGGTCCGCGGCGAGTTCGTGGGAGGCCTGCTTCGAGCCGTGGTTGATGTGTGTCATCAACTGACCGGCGACCTCGTTCCCCGTCTCGCTCCCGTACCGGATACCGAGTTGAACGTACAGTTGCGCGAGACCCATAACGCCCAGTCCGATCTTGCGCATCTCGCGGACCTTCCGTTCGATTTCGGCGACCGGGAAGTCCGACATCGTGACGACGTTTTCCAAAAAGCGGGTCCCGTACTCGATGCGGTGGTCGAACTCGTCCCAGTCGATCGCCTCCTTGAGGAACGCTTCGACCGCCGCCTCGGTCGTGTCGTACTCCCCCTCGTGTCGCTCGGCCCACACCCGCCAGTCCGGGGCGTCGGTGTCGGCGAGCGTCGAGAGGTTGATGTGTCCGAGGTTACAGGCCTCATACTCCTCCAGCGGCTGTTCCCCGCAGGGGTTCGTCGCGAGAATGCGGTGGTCGGGGTGCTCCTCGGTGTCGAAGGAGTGTTGTTTGTTCACCCGTTCGAGGTAGATAACGCCGGGTTCGCCGTTCTCGTGGGCACCCTCGACGATATCCTCCCAGATCACCTCGGCCGGCATCGACAACACCTCGCCGACCTCGACGTACTCGCCGAGGCCGAACATGTCGTACAGTTCCTTTGTCTCCGGTGTCGCGACGTGGGCCTCGCCGGTCCGGGGGTTGGTGAAGGTGAACTCCTCGCCCGCCTCCAGGGCGTTCATGAACTCGTCGGTGATGCCGACGGAGATGTTGAAATTGGAGAGGTGACCCTCGACGGCGTTGCGGAGATGTTTGGGGACCTTGCCCTCATCGTCGATGAGTTCACGCGCCTCGTCGAGGGCGTCCGTAAAGGAGTTGTGTGTGAAGTCGTCGGGGTCGTTGAGTCGGAGCGTGTGTGCCAGCGAGACGTCTTTGTTCTTTGCGTGGATGAACTGGATGACGTCGGGATGGGAGATACGCATGACGCCCATCTGTGCGCCCCGCCGTGCCCCGCCCTGTGCGATGGTCTCGCACATCTGGTCGAAGGTGCGCATAAACGTGATCGGTCCCGACGCGATGCCGCCGGTCGAACCGACGGGGTCGCCGTAGGGGCGGAGTCGCCAGAAGGCATAGCCCATACCGCCGCCGGACTGAAACACCTGTGCGGCCTCCTTGGCGGTCTGGTGGATGTCGTCGATGTCGTCCTCGGGCGAGTCGACGAAACACGCGGAGAGCTGCTGGAGTTCGTCGCCCGCATTCATCAGCGTCGGCGAGTTCGGCATGAACGACAGATCCTCCATCAGCGTCTCGAACGCGCCTCGCGTTTCTTCGACGGTCTCCCGAACGTCAGCGGGGAGTTCCGGCACGACCGTCTCGTAGGCGAACTTGTTGACGTTGTGTTCGGAGAGTGTCGTCGTCGCGTCGGCGTCGGCGGTGACGCCCGCCCCGAACACGTCCTCGGCGAGTTCGTCCCGCCGTGGGTGGTCCGGTTTCAACTGGTCGGGCGTGACCGTGAGTTCGGCCCCCTGCTTGCGCGCCTCGAACACCGCCTCCGCGAGGGCGATGTTCTTCGCGACACGCGGGAAGAGGTCCTCGGGGTCCTCGACCAGATCACCGTTTGCGTCCTTGCGGAGGTATCGGGCCGGCAGGATGTTGTGGTACGCGTTGGCGGTGAGTCGCTCCTCAAGCGTCTCGCCGTCCGTGCGTTTGATCGGTAGTTCCACTTCGTCGGCGTCGAAATCGTGCGTACTCATGTATGCTGGTGGTCGGTTCGTGTGTTCCCCCGCCGTCGCCCCGACCGGGCGTCCGGCGTGGTCCACGGGTTGATTCGAATCGCGGTGATGACGATTACCTCAAATGGAATCGGGTGTGTAAAGGCGTTGGTTCGGGTGTCCGAAGCCGCCGGTCCTGCCGATTCCTGTCGACGTTCCGATATCGGAAGCGGCGCGCGGCCGCCTGTACAGTACAGTCTAACGTTTCCGGACGCATATAACGGTATTCAGACCGTGGTGAAAGTGAAACCCGACGGTCGTAATTCGAGGACGCAGAGCCGAAACGCACTCGAAAAAATGGGGGGATCCGGCGTTCTCTCGTCGGCGGTGACGCTCCGAACGCGTCGGATGAACCGTACACACCACCCCTCGTGACCGTCCCCCACGGGGCTTAGTATATGAACTCTGATGTTTGTTATCCACGATACCGGTGGAACGCCGCCCACGGAGTTATGCGCCCGCTGTGAGTCGCCCCCCGACATGTCGCTCACACTGGAGGTAGTCGTTCAACTGGGTGGATCGCTCCGACGACTTCTCCTCGTCATCGTCGCCGCCATCGTGTCGGTTGGAGGGGGTATCCTGTCGGTTGCGTGGCGACCGGTGACGGTCACGGCCGTCGTGGTCGGACTGTTGGCTCCGGCGTCGTTGGTTCTTTATACGTGGGCGTCCGGGGTCCGTGCTGCCCGGAGGAAGTTGTCGATCACGTCGTGACCGACCGCCGTCAGCACGCTTTCAGGGTGAAACTGCACACACTCGATGGGGTGGTCGCGGTGGCGGATCCCCATGACCAGATCCGTCGTCTGGCCGTCGTATTCGTGGACCGTGGTTGCGGTCACCGCGAAGGCATCCGGAACGTCCGTCGCCACGAGTGAGTGGTAACGGCCGGCACGAAAGCCCGCCTCCAGTCCGTCGAACACCCCCTCGCCGTCGTGGTCGACGGCGAAGGCTTTCCCGTGGATCGGTTCGGGGGCGTGCCCGACGGTTCCGCCGTAGGCGTAGACGGCGGCTTCGAGGCCGAGACAGACACCGAGCGTCGGGGTGTCCGGACTCTCCTTCCGGAGAACGGCCGTGGTGACGCCAACGTCGCGGTCGTTTTTCGGGTGCCCCGGCCCGGGGCTGATAACGATGGCGTCGGCGCCGACGGCGCGGACCTCATCGAGGGTGGCCGTGTTTTTCAGCACCTCGACCGCGATATCCTCGCCAGTCACCGGGTCGGGGTGGTCCGAGATATACTCGACCAGATTGTAGGTGAACGAGTCGAAGTTGTCGATAACGAGCACGTTCATCGTGTGGCCTCCGGGGTCGTTTCGATGCGCTCGATAGCGTCGAGAACGCCGCGCATCTTCTGTTCGGTCTCCTCGTACTCGCTTGCCGGGTCGCTGTCGGCGACGATTCCCGCGCCGGCCTGAACCGTCACCCGGTCCGGATCGCCCCGCTCAACCGTCGCCGTCCGGATGACGATGGCGAACTCGGTGTCGCCGGACCACGAGTAGTAGCCAACCCCGCCGCCGTACACGCCCCGGGGGTCGCGTTCGAGGTTGTTGATGATCTCCATTGCGCGGATCTTGGGTGCGCCGGTCAGCGTCCCAGCCGGAAAGGCCGCCCGCGTCGCGTCGAAGGCGTCGAAAGGCGGCGGCCGTTCGCCGCCCGCGCCGGGGTCGCTCCCATCGGTTGCGAGCGTCCCCGTGACCGTCGACTCGATATGTTGGACGTGCGAATACTTCAGCACGTTCATAAACTCCTCGACGCGAACCGATCCCGGTTCCGAGACGCGGCGCACGTCGTTGCGCGCCAGATCGACCAGCATCGTGTGCTCGGCCCGTTCCTTTCCGTCGGCGAGCATCTCGCCCGCGAGGCGACGGTCCTCGACCGGTCCCGATCCGCGGGCACAGGTCCCCGCGATCGGATTGGAGACGACGCGGTCGCCCTGCACCGAGACGAGCGTCTCGGGGCTCGCACCCACGATAGAGCGGTCGCCGTGGCGTAGGAGATACATGTACGGCGACGGGTTGACCGCCCGGAGCGACTCGTACAGTCCGAGGGGGTCGATGTCGCCGTCGAGTTCCCGCTTTCGCGAGATGACACCCTGATAGATATCGCCGTCGAGAACGTGTCGTTTCGCTCGCCGGACGGCGTCCTCGTACGCATCGCGCGGGCCGACGCGCTCGCCCGTCCGGACGAAACCGCCCGTCTCGGGAGCGTCCGCCTCGGCGAGCGCCGCATCCACCGTGGCCGCCTCGTCGATGAGGGCGTCGTAGGCGGTACCCGGGTCGGCGTCGGGGCCGATAACGGGCGTGAAAACGAGTTCGACCGCCCCCTCGACGTGGTCGAAGGCGAGCGTCCGTGTCGTCAGGACGAACTCGGCGTCGGGGACGATCGGATCGGGTCGATCGACGCCCACCTCATCGAGCCACAGGTCGTAGACGGCGTCGTAGGCGAGAAAGCCGACCAGTCCTCCGTCGAGATACTGACGGTCGACGTCGGGAAAGCCGACCCGGTCGAGGGCCGGCAACGCCGTCCGGAGGGCATCGAGAACGTCGGCTCCGACACCATCGGTGCCGGCCCGCTCCGCGACCAACTCCCCGGCCGGACCACCGAGTTCCGCAACGGTCACATCGCCGCCGGTCACCGAGACGACCGCCTCGGGGTCGTAGCCCACAAAGGAGTAGCGGGCGTGCCGGTCACCGCTTTCTCCCGGGGTGAAGGCTCCTTCGGGGTCGCTGGAGGGGGTCTTCTCCGCGCTCTCGAGGAGAAAGCCGTACTCGCTCCGGTCGTCGAGGGCGGCGTACGCCGACAGAGGGGTCGTCTCGGCGTCGAGTTCGACACCGAGACGCGCAACCACCGACTCCGACCGACCGTCGAGAGCGTCGACAAAACCCGCCCGGTCGGTGACGGGCGTCACGCCGGCACCTCCACGTCCGCCTCGCGGACGAACCGTGCGACCGCGTCGTGGTCCTTCTGGCCTCCGGCTCGCTCGACGCCGCTGGAGACATCGACCGCGTAGGGGTCGACCGTCCGCGCCGCTTCGGCGACGTTCTCAGGGGTCAGTCCGCCGGCGAGAATGACCGGCGTCGAGAGGTCGGTAACGAGGTCGGCTGCCGCGTCCCAGTCGTGAGTCTCGCCCGTCCCGCCCGCGCCGGAGTCGGTCGTCGAGTCGATCAGGACGGCGTCGGCCACCTCGTCGTAGCGGCGGGCGCGGTCAACGTCGTCAGCGTCGACGGCGGTGATCACGTTCGCCCGCGACTCCCGGCGGACGTAGCGAATCTCCTCTGTGTCGAAGTCGCCGTGCAACTGGATGGCGTCGGGCGCGACCGCACCGGCGAGTTCGACCGCCCGGGCCGCCGAGTCGGGCATCGACACCAACACCGTCGAGAGAAACGGCGGCGCGCCGGCGATCAGATCGGCCGCTCGGTCGGCGTCCACCTCGCGTGGCGTGTCGACCGCCACCTCCGCGAGAACGCCGACCGCGTCCGTGCCGGCGTCGGCGACCGCCCGGAGGTCGGTCTCCGTCGTCACACCACAAACCTTCGAGCGAACCATCATGCCCCCCGCAGGTCGTCGAGTTTCGCCGCCGCCGCTCCGGACTCGATGGCCTCGCGGGCGGCGTCGACCCCCGTCTCGAGATCGTCGGCCCGGCCCGCGATATAGACCGCCGCGCCCGCGTTCGCGAGTACGATGTCGCGTTTCGGGCCCGTCACCTCGCCCTCGACGATCCCACGGAGGTCCGTCGCGTTCGCCTCGGGGCCGCCGCCCGCGACCGCATCCGTCGGTGCCCGGTCGAGACCGAGATCCTCGGGTGTCAGCGTGTACTCGGTCACCTCGTCGCGGGCAACCTCCGCGACGGTCGTCGCGTCGTGGAGGGCGATCTCGTCCATCCCGGAGCCATGAACCACCATCGCCCGCTCAATACCCATTTGTGCGAGCGCGCGGGCGAGAACGGGCACGAGGTCGGGGTCGTAGACGCCGACCACCTGTGCGTCCGCGCCGGCGGGGTTGGTCAGCGGTCCGAGCACGTTGAACACCGTCCGCATCCCCAGTTGCTTTCGCGGTCCGATGACGGCTTTCATCGCCGGGTGGAAGACGGGCGCGAGCATGAAGCCGATCCCGTCGTGTTCGATCGCCTCCGCCACCGCGGAGGGTTCGGCCTCAACATCAACGCCCGCCACGTCAAGAACGTCCGCGCTTCCCGAGGAGGAGGAAACGGAGTAGTTGCCGTGTTTGGCAACGGCGACGTCCGCCCCCGCGGCGACGATGGCGCTCGTCGTCGAGACGTTGATCGTGTCGTATTCGTCGCCGCCGGTGCCACAGGTGTCGACCAACGGCGTCCGATCCGGGTCGATGGTCCGCGCCGCGTCGCGCATTCCCTGTGCGAATCCCGCGATCTCGGTTTCCGTCTCGCCCTTCGATCGAAGTGCCGCCAGCAGCGCACCGATCTGGGCTTCGGTCGCTTCCTCAAAGACCGCGCGGGCCGCGTCCCGTGCGTCCTCGCGTGGCAAGTCTTCTCCGTCGGTGACGCGTTCGATGTAGTCCTGCATGGATGGGCACCAGTGTATTGGTTCGGGTTACGATGAACAACTTTATACATCTATTTAACCCTGTCGTCCGGCGGTCAACCGCCCACGCCGGACACATACCCCCTCGGAATCGTGGTGCGGGCCGTCGTTCCGAAAGGTTCAATTACCGTGCCGGGATAGCGAGTGGTGTAGCAAACGATGGCCGGGTTGGTGGTCTAGTCCGGTTATGACACCTCCTTGACATGGAGGAGGCCGGCGGTTCAATTCCGCCCGAACCCATACGTACTACGTACGAATTGTAACAGTGGCGATACCACCGTTCTCAGGCCTTCTTCCGCAATATTTCCGATTTCGA
>NZ_JAQCNJ010000006.1 GCF_028275055.1 Haloplanus sp. | reverse complement strand
GACCACGGCTACAAGGGTGCGGGCGATCTCTCGACGACGGTCGACGTGGCGCTTGGCTGGGACGCCACGACCGGCGTCGTTAGCGACACGCTCTGGGCAGACGTGGCCGAGAAGTACGCCTTTGACGAGGGGCGACAGGAATGGCTTCGCGATGTGAACCCGTGGGCGCTCGAAAGCATCACCGACACCCTGTTGGAGGCGATCGAACGCGGCCTCTGGGACGCCGACGACGCGACGGCCGACCGCCTGCGTGACCTGAACCTGCGTGTCGACGGCGACCTGGAGGCACGGGCATCGACCGACGCCGACACCGCGGAGGTGACGAGCGATGACGACTGACGGTGGTCGTTGTCGCGTGCCGGTGGTCGTGTGTCGTCATCGGGAGGGAGAGCGATGACGACTGACGGTGGTCGTTGTCGCGTGCCGGTGGTCGTGTGTCGTCATCGGGAGGGAGAGCGATGACGACTGACGGGATGGAGGAGTACGCCGACCTCGGCGCCACCACCGCGGACGCCATGGCGATCGCGGAGACGAGCATGGACCGCGTGCGCGAACTCGTCCCCGACGAGACGCTCGCGGACCGGATTCGCCAGAAGGCCGTCCACGCCACGGGCGACCCGGAGTTCCAGCACCTCGTTCGGTTCACCGGCGACGACCCCGACCACCCGGTTCGTGCCGGCGCACGCGCCGTTCTCGACGAGCGACCGATCGTCACCGACATCACGATGGTGAAAGCGGGGATCACCGGCCGAGGGCACGACTGTCCGGTGCGGAAGGCCATCGGCAACGGGACCGAACTGGCCGCGGAGACGGGGATGACCCGGACCGCGGCCTCGGTGCTCGAACTCGACCGCGAGAACGTCTACGACGGCGCGATCGCAACGGTCGGCAACGCGCCGACGGCGGCACTGGCGCTCGCGGACTGCATCGAGGACGGCACCCGACCGGCCGTCGTCGTCGCCACGCCCGTGGGCTTTGTCAAGGCCGCCGAGAGCCGGAAGCGCCTGCGGACCGTCGCCGCCGAACACGGCGTCCCGGCGGTGACGAACGTGGGCCGCCGCGGCGGGAGCGGGTTGGCGGCCGGCCTGACGAACGAACTGGTCCACGTCGCCAGCGACGCCCGCGACGGGACCGTCGACCTATGACCGGCGACCGCGACCCTGCGGCCGTCGCCGCGGACACACCCGAAACGGGGGGCGACGAGCGGGTCGACGCCGTCGGCGTCGGCCCCGGGAACCCGGAGTATCTCGTCCCGCGGGCACGGCGTGCGATCCGTGAGGCCGATGTCGTCGTCGGGTTCGAGACGGTCGTTGACGTGGTGCGGGGTGAAGTCGACACCGACGCGCGTTGGCTCACCTGTGGCTACGACGACGAGAGCGAGACGCTGTCTGCCTTCGCCGACCGGGTTTCGGCCGGCGCCGCCGGCGTTGCCGTCCTCATGGGCGACCCGAACCACTCGGGCTACCAGTTCGTCGGTAAGGTTGCGTCGGCCGTCGAAGGCCGAGTGCGGGTCGTACCGGGTATCTCATCGTTGCAGGTGGCCGCGAGCCGTGCCCGGACGCCGATGGAAGCGACGACGTTCGTCACCCTCCATAAGCGCGGGTCGCTTGCGGGCGACCTCGCTCGCCTGCGGGCCGATGTCGGCGACCGACATCTGCTGATACTGCCGCGGCCGTACGACTGGATGCCCGGGGACGTGGCGGCCCACCTGCTGGACGCGGGCGCGGTGCCGACGACGACGGCGCTGGTCATGGAGCGGTTGACCCACGACAACGAGACGATCACACGCTCGACGCTCGAGGAGTTGGCGACTCACGAGGGTGGGTCCGGCCGAGAGGAGACGCCCTTTTCGGACCTGTCGGTGCTCGCGGTTCGGTCCGGTCGGGGCTGATCGGGCGACCGTGATGTTACCGGCCGCCTCGGGGCCGCGGAAGCCGGATCCGGACGCTGTTGCCGCCGAACTCGCTCGCGGTGAACGATAGCTTGCCGCCGAACAGTTCCGTTGTCCACTTGGCGAGCCAGAGTCCCAGCCCGCTCCCGTGTTGTAGGGGCGTGATCGCCGCGTCGTCGGTGATGATCCGTCGTTGTTCTTCGGGGATCCGGGGACCGTCGTCGTCGACGTAGATGTCGGCCCAACCGGCCGACTCGGGGCGTTCGATCCGTATCCGAACCGTCGGCCCGTCGCTTGGATTGTGTTGGATGGCGTTATCGACGAGACTCTCGATGGCAAACCGGAGTCGGCGGTCCGCGTTCACCGTCATCGACGCGGGGAGTGCGGTTCGGACGGACGCCTCCGGATGCCGTCGGGCGTACTCCGAGACGGCCGTCCGGACGAGTGGCACGCAGTCGATCACCGGGTCGTTGGTTGTCGCGTTGATGACGGTGTTGATGTCGCTCGCGTCCCGCGTCAGCGTCTCCAGATCCGAAATCGCCCGCTCGACGGTCGCCGCCAACTGCGTCGGCGTTTCGGCCCGTTCGTCGAACTCATCGAGCAGTCGAGCCGTCGCCCCCGAAAGAACGTTGATCGTGTTCCGCAGGTTGTGACGGAGCAGCCGATTCATCACCCGTAACTGCCGTTTCTGTCTGGTGATGTCGGTCAGGTCGGTGTAGATAGCCAACCCGTCTATTCCGGGGGCGCGATGGTCATACGGGATCCCTTGGTACAGGAACTCCCGGAGTCCGTCGGCGGTTTTCCGTTCGACCTGCCGGGTCGTAACCGCTCCCGAGGCCATTTGTTTGTCGAGTTCTCGTGCCTCCGCGCTGTGCCACGCCGGAACGATCCATTCGTTGAGCGACTCCCCCTGTAGTTCGGCGGTGTCGTAGCCGAAGATGTCGACAAAAGCCTCGTTGACACCCCTGACGACCGGGTTTCCGTCTACCAGTTCGAACTCAACGACCGCGTCGTTGATGTGGCTTATGAGGTGACGGTATCGACGTTCGTCGACTGTTTGTTCGGATTTCGGATCTGTATCGTTCGTCACGTGCTGTGACACTCGATAAAAATGCCAGTACCTTAAATTACTGCGCAATCCGTTGGCGGTTCGGCTACTTACCAGGCACGCAACCGTTGTCGAGACGTTGTGACCGGCGGATTACGGGGCGGTCAGTCGGACGGTCCCTCGCCGTCCGTGGCGAGGGGTGTCCGCGAGGAGGCGAGCGTCGACTCGAACGTCGAGGGCGTTGATCCGCCGGCCGAGAGAACACGCTGTCTGGTCACCTCGGCCTCGAACGCGTCGGTGACACAGGGGTGTGTACCGAAGGGGTCCGCGTACTCGATGCCACCCCGGTCGAGGTCGAGTTTGTCCGGGATTTCCGACTCGGTGGCGTCGCTTCGTGAGACAAACAACGGGACCGCAACCACCCGGTCTCCGGTCACGTTGTAGCGTGCACACTCGACGGCAGGGTTCTGGAGCAGGAAACAGGTCCGCACCTCGCCGTAGGCCGTTCGCTCACGCAAACGGGACGCGTGGTACTCCGCGGCCTGCCGGTGGTAGGGCTGAGAACTGTTACCGAACCCGACCAGCACGACCGATGCCGACGCCGCGGCCGGGACCTGTTCGGTCGCCCGGCCCTCGACAACGTCGGTGATCGCCGGGCTCCGACCCACGGGCTCGCAGTAGCGGACCTCGCCGGGAACGTAGGACAACGCCGCGGGAAGGTCCTCCGTCGTCTCGTAACTGTGAGCGAGCGTCGCCGGAAGCGCGTAGACGCGGTCGGCCGATAGGCCCGAAAGCGTCCCCCGCAGTTCCCGGACCGGTTCGTGATCGTACGTCGCGACGACCACGCCGTCGGCGACACCACGCGTTCGCAGTCGCTCGGCGTGTGTTCGCAACACCGCCTCCGTGTTGGCTCCCCGCCGTCCGACGAGCAGGACTGTCTCGTGTGTCATCTGTGTGGTTCCGGCCGTAACTCAATCTCTGTTGAGTTAATCCAAGCCGGCTTGTTCTCAAGCCTCGATGTCGATCAGTAAATAACTTTGGGACGGGGCGGCGGTTCGACGACCCACCCCAAAAGGTAGGCGTCTGCGTCGCCGACAGCCGGTCATATGACGGCTCAACGAGTCCAAATCCGGTCGTTCCGTCGTCCGAACCGCTCGTTCTATTCCGCGGGGGTCGGCGCGTGAGGGGGTTCGTTCTCGGCGGGACGCGCTCCGGCGTCGGCAAGACCGTCGCGGCGCTCGCGACGATCAGGGCACTGGAAGCCGAGGACCGGACCGTCCAACCGGCGAAAGCCGGGCCGGATTTTATCGACCCCAGCCACCACGCCGCCGTCGCCGGCCGCCCGTCCCGCACGCTCGACGTGTGGCTAGAGGGCGTCGACGGCGTCCGCCGAAACTACCACCGCGGCGACGCCGACGTCTGTGTCGTCGAGGGTGTGATGGGCCTGTACGACGGCGACGGCTCCAGTACCGCCGCCGTCGCGGAGGCGCTTGGCCTCCCCGTCGTTCTCGTCGTCGACGCGAAAGCCGGGATGGAGAGCGTCGCCGCTACGGCGCTGGGGTTCGAGCGCTACGCCGCCGAAGCAGGCCGCGACATAGACGTGGCAGGGGTTCTCGCCCAGCGAGCCCACGGCGGCCGCCACGCCGAGGGGATTCGCGACGCCCTGCCCGACGGGATGACGTATTTCGGTCGGATCCCACCGGACGAGCGGTTGGAGATTCCCGACCGTCACCTCGGACTCCACATGGGTGACGAGTTCCCCGTCGGCGACGACGCACTCGACGCCGCGGCGGAGACGATCCGGGCCGACCGCCTCGACGAGGTCGCTCGAACGCCACCCCACCCCGATCCGGCCGGTCCGGACACGTCGACCGACGCGACGGTCGCCGTTGCCCACGACGACGCCTTTCGCTTTTGCTACCCGGCAACCCTCGAACGTCTTCGGGAGCGTGCGACCGTCACGACGTTCGCCCCGACCGCGGGCGACGACCTGCCCGACTGCGACGGCGTCTACCTCCCCGGGGGGTACCCGGAACTCAACGGCGCGGCACTGGCGGCGAGTCCGGCGCTGTCGACGCTTGCCGACCGGGCCGGCGAGGGACTGCCCGTTCTCGGGGAGTGTGGCGGGTTGATGGCGCTCGCGCGGTCGCTGACGACCACCGAGGGTGAGACCCACGCGATGGCCGGTGTGCTCCCCGCCGACGTGCGGATGCACGACCGCTACCAGGCGCTCGATCACGTCGAACTCCGTACCCGCGACGACACCCTCACCGCCGAAACGGGGTCGTCGCTCCAAGGCCACGAGTTCCACTACTCCAGCGCCGACGTGGATGGCGACGCCCGCTTCGTGTTCGACGTGGAACGGGGCGACGGAATCGACGGCGACCACGACGGCCTCACCGCCCACCGGACGCTCGGCACGTACTGTCACGTCCACCCGGAAAGCGGGGCGTTCGACGCCTTTCTCGATTCGTTTTAGCGGTGTTTGCGGATCCGGAACTCGCCGTAGCCGCCGTATGCGAGTTCCAAGGCCCCGATCCACCAGTTCCAGCGCTCGGCGAGCGATCCCCCGGGGGCATCGGCCACCTCCTCAACGACGGTCCCGGCGGTGAGCGCCGCGCCGCGGTCGGCGGCGAGTCTGCCGGAGTCGGCGAGGTCGCGGGCCGCCCGCACGACCGCCCGACGCTCCCCCTCACCGGCGTCGTACCTGTCGGCGAGTTCGGATCCGAGGCGCGTCTCGTCCATCAGTTCCACCACGCGCTGCGTCGCTCGCGGTACCCCGCGTCCCGGAACGGCGGCGGCTTCTCCTCGTCGGCGTCGGCACCGAGGGCGTGCGCCAACCAGTAGCCGACGTGCCACCCCACGGCGTCAGTGTCGACGCCGACGAGTCTGATCTCGATCCGGGTGTACGTCTCGATTGCCCCGTCACCGTCCGGGTCCGTGCCGTAGGACTCGACACAGAACCCGGCCGACGGCTCGCAGTCGGGCACCGCGCCGAAACGGACCAGAACCTCGGTGTCGGGGGTGGGCGACGCCACGCGGTCGAACGAGAGGTTGCCCGGCATCCCAGGCGGGTCGTTCTCGTAGTAGGTTAGCGCCCGGTCGGTCTGTCGCTGCACGCCGTCGGGATCGGAGGCGTTTGCCGCGTCGACGTGGACGGTGAACTCGGAGTCGTCCCACGGGAAGTCACGCTCGGTGGCGTCCGGTTTGGGTTCGGTGTAGATGACCGACTTCGCCTGCATCACCGACGACGGCGCGTCGGCGTGGGTCTGCCCGAGGGTGTGTCCGAGTTCATGTTTGGTCACCAGCGTCGTCGATTCGTTGTCGAGACCCGTCTGGACCCACACCGTCTCCGGTCGGTCGACCTGACGGGAGTCGGTGAAAAACGGTGCACAGCCGACGGCATCGGTCACGTTGCCACAGTCGGGAATGGTGTCGGTGAACGCCACGACGAGATCCGGATCCTCGGCGTCGGGGCGTACGTCGTACCGAACCTGAAAGCCGAGATACCGGTCGTCGTGCTCCGACCAGAAGTCGGCCGCCTCACGGACCAGTGGCACGAACGCACGGTCGCTGCGCCCCTCGTTTCGGACGGCGACGACGACCGGATCGCTTCCCCACGGGTTCGCCGTTACGTTGTTCGGCTTCCCATCAGCGCCGTCGTCACCGCCGGCCGCGGGCGTGGCTGGCGCGTTCGTCCCCGTCGCCGTCGGCGTCGCCGTCGAACCGGCCGGCGACGACGGTGACGGAACGAACGGGGTCACACACCCTGCGGTGACGAGAAGGACCGCGAGGGCGGCCGCGGGAATGAGCGGTGTTCGGCGACCCGGCATTTGTCGTAGGTCAGTGGCGCGGGGAAAAAAGCCGTTCGGGCGGCGTGGGCGATCAGGAGTCGGTGTCGCCACCCGGTCGGACGTTCGCCAGTCGCATCGCGTTGCCGGTCACCGCGAGGCTCATCCCCATGTCGCCGATGACGACGGCGTGGATAACGCTCACGAGGCCGAGGGGCGCGCCCGCGGCGAGAACGGCTTTCACCGCGAGCGACGACCAAACGTTCGACCGGATGACACCGTTGGCCGTCCGTACGAGAACCACGAGATACGGGAGGCGGGTGAGGTCGTCGCCCATCAGCGCCACGTCGGCCGTCTCGATGGCGGTGTCGGTGCCCGCCGCGCCCATGGCGACGCCGACGGTGGCGGCCGCAAGGGCGGGGGCGTCGTTGACGCCGTCGCCGACCATCGCCACACCCCCGTCGGTCCGGTTCCACGGCAGGCGCGTCGCCTCGTCCGCCGCCGCCTCCGAGTCGGCGGCCAGTTCACGGACCGCATCGACCTTCTCCCCGGGCAGGAGGTCGGCACGCACCTCGTCGATCCCCACCCTGTCGGCGATGGCATGGGCCGTCCGCTCGTTGTCGCCCGTCAGCATCACCACGCGGTCGATCCCGGACTCACGCAGGCGGGCGACGGTCCCCTCGGCCTCGGGGCGTACGGTATCGGCAACGGCAATAACGCCTTCGAGTTCCGTCTCTGTCCCGGCGAGAACGACCGACTTCCCGTCGGCCTGCAAGCGCGGCACGACGTCGTTGACGAGGTCGAGGTACGTGCCCGGGCCGTGGTCGCAGGGCTCGGGGGCCACGTCGTCGCCGACGGCGACGCCCCCGTCGGTCGCGACGTGTGCGTGTTCGAGGTCGAACCCCAACCGTTCGAACAACGCCGGCTTGCCGACGTAGTGGGTGACGCCGTCGAGGTCGGCACGGACCCCCTCGCCGGTGATCGACCGGAACGCGGTGACGTCGCCCTCGCCGACGCCGCGGCCGGCCGCATGGTCGACAATAGCGGTCGCGATGGGGTGTTCGCTCCGGCGTTCGAGCGACGCCGCACAGCCGAGAACGTCGTCGGCGGTGCGGTCGTTCAGCGCCACCACGTCGGTGACACCCAACTCGCCGGTCGTGATCGTGCCGGTCTTGTCGAGAGCGACGACGTCCACCTCGCCCATCGCCTCCAGGCGGTCGCCGCCCTTTATCAGGACACCGTTGCGGGCGGCACTCGTGATGCCCGAGACGACACTGACCGGCGTGCTGATGACGAACGCACACGGGCAGGCGACAACCAGCAAGGTCAGCCCGCGCGTGAACCAGACCTCGAGGGGCGCGCCGACGAGCAACGGCGGGCCGGCGGCGGTCAGGAGAGCGAGGCCGACCACGACCGGCGTGTAGTACGACGCGAAGCGGTCGACGAACCGCTCGCGGTCGGACTTGTCGCGTTCGGCGTCGGCCACGAGGTCGATCACCGTCGCGAGCGTCGACTCGTCGGCCGGGGCGGTCGTCTCCACCTCCAGATACCCCTCCTCGACGATGCTGCCGGCGTACACCTCGTCGCCCGCGGTCACGTCGACCGGGACGCTCTCGCCCGTGATCGGCGACTCGTCGACGGCGCTTGTGCCCTCACGAACGACGCCGTCGACCGGGATGCGCTCGCCCGGCCGGACAACGACCAGTTCGCCGACGGCCACCTCGTCGACAGGGACGGTCGTTTCCTCGCGCGCGCTCCCGTCTGCCCCTGACTCCTCACGACGCACCGTCGCCGTATCCGGCGAGAGATCCATCAGTTCCGTCATCGACGACCGAGCGCGATCCATCGAGTACCGCTCCAACAACTCCGACACCGAGAACAGAACGGCAAGTGTCGCGGCCTCGAAAGGGAGGTCGACCGCGACCGCCCCGACCACGCCGGCGCTCATCAGAAAGTCGATGTCGAGGCTCCGTGTACGAAGCGAGTACCATCCGTTGCGAAGGATGGCCTGTCCCGCCGCGGCGGCCGCGATGCCGTACAGCGCCCACGCGGTGGTGATCGGCCGACCCAGAACGGTCGTCAGGGTGGTGTTCGACCCCGTGAGGAGGTACTCGAAGCCGACACCGGCGAGAAGAGCGACCGCACCGACGGCGGTTTTCAACGCCCGGCGACTCCGCCACACCGACGGCGACTCGCGGTCACCGTCGACCACCTCGTAACCGGCGTTCTCGACGGCCGCCACCACGTCGCCGCGGGTCGTCCGACCGGGGTCGCGGGTGATCTCGACCCGGCCCGAGGCGGGGCGGGCGTCGTAGTCGACGACGCCTGCGACCGACGAAAGCGCCGACTCGACCGTGCCGGCACACGACGAACAGTCCATCCCCGGCACCACGAGCGTCTCCGTCGTCGTCTCGGCGACAGCATACCCCGCTCCCTCGACGCGGTCCCGGACCGCGGCCGCCGTTGTCGCCCCCGGATCGTAGTCGACGACCAGCGTTCCACCCGCCGGCCGCGGGTCGACCGACTCGATCCCCGACAATGACCGAACGCTCCGCTCAACCTTGCTCGCACACGACGCACAGTCCATCTCCGGCACCGACGCACGGACCGTCCCCTCGGTCCCGTCGGCCGGATCGCCGACGGACGCCGACTCCTCGCCGGCGTCGTTTTCGTCGTTCATTATCGGTTCTAACGACTCCGGCCTTATTAACGCTCCTGCCACGTGTGCCGCAGTTTGACCCGAATGCTTAACAAAATATTTGGATTGAGTTCATAATTCAGGCGGGTCACCGTCCGAACGGGTCGAGCGCCGACGGTGGCGACGGGCGCTTTCGACGTGCTTTTTATCGGTCGCCGCCTGCATCCAGGCATGGCAGAGTTCAAAGTCGTCGTTTCGGACCCGGACGCGGGTCGGACCACGCAGGTCGAGGTAGACGGACAGAACGCGAACAGATTTCTCGGGCGTGAACTCGGAGAGGAGGTCGACGGCGGGGCGGTCGGCCTCGACGGCGCGACGCTCGAACTGGCCGGCGGGTCGGACAACGCCGGGCGGCCGCTCCGGGCTGACGTCTCGGGGTCGGCGCTCAAAGAACTCCTCCTCGAAGGCGGCGTGGGTTTCGACCCGTCCCGTGACGGCGAACGAAAGCGCGTCACCGTCCGGGGCCGCGAGATCAGCGAGGCCGTCGCCCAGATCAACGTGAAAATCGTCGACAGTGACGCCGACTTCGATGACCTGACCGGCGACGGGTAGCCGTGTCCGACCGCGTCGCCAGCGACGGGGACGGGGTGACGGCGTACCGCGCCCGGGTGGCTCGAAGCGGTGGCACCCGTCGCCCCTGTCTGCGCCTCCCCAAAGCCGTCGACCTCGGTGAGAACGACGTGATCCGTCTCGTTTTGGACGGAACCGAGTGCCACGCGCCCGTGGTCACCGACGCCGACGGCCGCCTGCTCCGCGGGGCCTACGACAACCGCCGCCTCGCGCGAACCGACGGCGACGGCGAGAACCGACTCGTCGCGTGGCTCCGGGGGGTCGACCGCGACCCCGGGGAGAGCGTCGAGTTCGACGAGGTGACCCCGGGCTATCTCTACGGCGTCCGCGTCCCAGGGAAGCGGGCAATATACGAGGTCACCCGCCGACCGGACTCGTCGCTGTCGTCCATCGCCGAGGATCTGGAGTAGCCCTCACAGCCTGAGTGCCGTGCTGACGAACAGAAACGCGGTGCCGAGCGTCAGGAGGACCAGAATCCACGTAGCCTGTTCGCCGACCGCAACCTCGATTCCGAACACCGTCGCGTCCGAGTCGACGATGGAGGCGACGGCGGCGACGAGGATCCAGAGCCCCAAGACGGCCGTCGCGGCCGGCAGGAGCGTGACCGACGACAGGAGGTCGAGCGCGCTGTCGGCCAGTACCGCCGCGCCGAACGCGGCGTAGACCACGCCGGTGAGTCGGGGTCGGTCGACATCCATACCGACAGTCGAGCGTCCGGAGACAGGTGTGTTTCGGTTTCCCACGGCGAGCGGCGATCGTCGCGTGTCGAGGACCGAAGGATAGCGGACGTATACGGCGCGCTGCCTTCGAAGGGGGATTTTTATCGACTCTCGGGCATGGTGATCCATGCCCGAACTGAAGAGCTACACGGACGACTCCCCAAAGACCGGCCACTACATCCTCGCCAACGTCGGCGGGTCGCACCCGATCACGATACAGGTGACCGACCTCGGCGAGCGGATCCTGCGGAAGGCGGGCTATCGCGGGGGCGACAACGTCCCGACGACGGTCGTATGGTCCATGTTCGACATCGGGATCCTCTACACGTCGGGGACGATCAACGACCCGCCTGAGACCGTCGATGACCCCGACGAGACGTTCCGGCAACTGGGGGTCGCGAACAACCTGACTGAACGGGAACGGGAGCAACTCCTCAACTACCTCAACGAGTACACCGGTCCGAATCAGGCCGAGGTCGACGACCTTCGCGAGACGATCGAAGCCTCCACCGCGTCTACGCGGAGCGAGTCGACCATGTCCGAGGAGGCTCACGACGACCTCGACCGCCTCTCAACGCTCTACGAATGCGGCGACCTCACGACCGAAGAGTACGAGTTGTTAAAATCGCGGCTCCTTGACGACCTCCCCTCCGCGGACGCCGAGGCGGACGCGGACGAGGCGTCGGACGACGACTCGTGGCGGGAGGCGGTCCGGTTCGACCTCGGCAGGGAGTTCCGAGACCTCATCCCCGAAGACAAGTACGATAACGGCTTCGACCAAGTCATGGTCGAAGACGGGAGGACCGATGACACCTTCATGATCTCCGCGAGTTACTCTCCGGACGAGGGCGGGTTCAGGTACCAGTGCTTCTTCCACGAGCGCGGACACGAGGAGCGCACGTTCGAGTTGCTCGATGGGGGAGAGTGGGAGTTGGTGATCGACAGTTCCGACGACAGTATGAGCCCGAGCGTGATGATCGGGAGAAACGGGAGGCAGGACGGGTTCCGTGACGACCTGCCGAGCGGGTACGTCGACGACGAGGTGTCGCACTTCGTAGAACTGGTCCGGACCGTCTACGAGACCGACCCATCGGACCTCACGCTGAGCGACTGACTGCGGACGGAAACGACCGTTCTTTACCGCTCGGCGGCCACAGGCCGGTATGACCGAGACCGACCTCGACGACTTCCTCGCGGGCGACCGCTTGGACCACGTCGCGCTCTATCTCACCGACGACTACCTCGACGACGACGCCCTGTCGGCCCACGGGACGGCCGTCGAGGGCGGCGTCGTCCTCGTCGTGCCCGGCGAGCGCGGGCGGGACCTCTTCTCCGCCGGCACCGGGATGGACGCCATGGCCTTCGCCAAGGAGGCGATGGGCACCGAAGGTGAGGTCGACCACACCCTGCAGGGTGGCACCTGCCCCGACTGCGGGGCGGACGCGGCGTTCGTCCTCGCCTTTGCCGAGGCACGGAACGAGGAGGTGGGCGGCATCTACGCCGAGGGCGACGTGATCCACGCCTACGCCGCCTGTCCCGACGGCGACGCCTTCTCCGATCGGTGGCTCGTCGGGGAGGCGTAGGGACGATCACTCGTCGGCGGCGTCGGTGTCCTGCCCCACGAGTCGCTCGAACGCCGCGAGGATCACCTGTCGGGTCGCGTAGCCCTCCGACGACCAGTGGTGGGCGTAGTCGAGCATGTCGTCGTAGATGTCGGGCTTACAGCCGGCTGCGCGGGGGTGGCCCCCGCCGTTTACCTGTTCGGCCACCTCGTGACACCGCTCGAACCCCTCGCTTCCCCGGATGCTGGCGCTCCCCGCGGGCTTAACGATCACGGCGGCGTCGGCACCCCGTTCGCGGAGGGTCTCGGCCACCTCGTTTTGCGAACAACGGCCGTAGGTGACGCCGACGGTCCACGGACCGACCGACCGCATCTCGGCGCGGTCAACCGCCGCCTCGATCAACCGTTCTTTCTCGACGCGTTGCTCCTCGAGATAGTCGATCACCGGGTCGGGCAGGTCTGGACCGTACCGACCGACAACGGTGACGTACTCGTCGGCGCTCGCCCAGTGGGCGTAGTCGGCCAAGTCGTCGCTCCGGGGATCCTCCTTGACCCAGAGGTCGTGGTCCCGGGTGACCGTCGCCAGCGCCTTGAGGTGGTCGGGAAACGTCGCATCGAGCGATCGGAGCGCCACGTCGGTCGTACACTCCTCGTCGGACGCGCCGACGACGAGGTCGACGCCCGCCTCGCGGACGGCGGCAGCGGCCGTGTCGTCCCACTGGTGGTGGTCGAACCACCGCACCGTCTCGGCGCGGTCGACGACCGCGTCGATCGTCTCGGTGATCGCGGCGTCGTCGGGACAAAGGTCACAGACGTAGACGTCGACGCCGGGATCGGCGTACTCCGCGACGCGGTCGAGAGCATCAAGCAGCGAGTGTGGTCCGGCGGAGACAAGCGCGACGGGGGACTCGTCGTGGGCCTCGTCCCCGGCCTCGTCGGCTCCGTCGTCACTGAGCGCCGGGTCGAGACGGTTTATCAACGACTCCTCGAAGGGGGCCACGTCGAGTGCGGCGTCGTACACCTCGCGGAGCAGCGCCACACACCCCAACCCGTCGGCGTCGCCGTCGGCGACCACCACCACCTCCGCGCCCTCGACGGCCTCACGGGCGCGCCGGTCGGCGTACTCGTCGTCGAGCGAATCGGGGTAAAAAAACCCCGCTCCTGGAAGCCGGGATTTCCGGGAGAGCGAGAGCCTGTCGGCGTCGATCAGGTCGTCGTCCATACGGATCGGTCGGGGGCCGCCCCGAAGTATTCCGTGGTTCCCCGTCAGACGGCGGCCTCGGCAGTTTCGCCGGCGTCGAGTTGACGCACGGTCAACACCGGAACGGGGCAGGTCCGGACCACCCGCTCGGCGACGCTACCGATGAGAAACCGGTTCTCGCCGTGGCGGCCGCGGGTCCCCATCGCCACCACGTCGGCGTCGACCTCGGCGGCGTATTCGTGGATCGTTGTGGCGGGTCGCCCCTCCCGGACCGTGGTCGTCACCGGCCGATCCGCCGCCGCGGTCACGTCGTCGAGGGCGTCGCGGGCGTCGGCATCGAGGGCATCTCGCATCTCGTCACGAACCCGTTCGGGCGAGGATCCGATCTCCCCCTCGTCAACGACGTAGAGGGCGTGGACCGTCGCGTCGAACCGGTCGGCAAAATCGAGCGTCACACCAACGGCCCGGCGAACGCTCTTGGACCCGTCCGTCGCGACGACGATGGTGTCGAACATGGGAGTACGTTCGGCCGGTCGACTCATAAAGTCCGCGTCACGACGTGGGCGTTTTTTATCATGGCCCGTGGACAAGCCCATATGACCGGTCCGCTCTCCCCGTCGCTCGTCCTCGTCCCCGTCGACGAGAGCGAGGAGTCGCTCTCGGCCGTCGAGTACACGGCCGCCATCGCCGCCGAGTACGACGCCCGGATCCACGCGCTCTACGTCGTCGGCGAGGACCTCGCCCACGCCATCGACACCGGCGCGGTCGATCACGAAACGCTCGCGGCCGACACCGAGGCGTTTTTGCGGGGGGTCGCAGACACCGTCGCGGCGGCTGGCGTGTCGCTCTCGACGTCGATGACGCATGGCTTCTCGACGGCACGACTGTCCCGCCATCCGGGGAGTGTCGTTCTCGACACGGCAGAGGAGATCGGCGCCGACTTTGTCGTCGTCCCGCGTGAGCCGATCTCCGACGACCCCGAGGAGATGCTTGCAAAGGCCGCCGAGTACGTCCTCCTCTACGCGCGTCAGCCGGTGTTGTCGGTCTGAGTCAGATCCAGTTCCATCTCGTGTTCGAGGCTCTCGGTGTCGGTGGCGTCGAACCCCATCTTTTCATACAAGCTGATCGCGGGATCGTTCCAGCGCTCAACGGTGAGCCACACGCGCTCGAACCCCGCCGCCCGTCCCGCACCGAGCAACGCTCGGATGAGTTGCGTGCCGACCCCCGCCGACTGGTGTGATTGAAGAACGAAGATGGCGAGTTCGACGGCCCCGTTCTCGTCGTCGGGGACGAGCGTCGCGTGACCGACGACGTCGTCGCCGTGCCACGCGACGACGTTCACCGTCTCCGGCCCGGTGATCGCGTCCAACCAGTCGACGATCCGGTCGGTCGTCATAGGCGGGATGCCCTGTGCACGGTCGGCGGGGTCGAACGCCTCGTACATCGCCGTCAACGCCTCACGGTCCCGGTCGTGGTCGTGGTCGCGGACGATGATCGTCCGCCCCTCGCGGTCGTCGAACGTCCTCGGTGGTGACGGGGGCTCGCCCGCAGCGTCGTCGGTCATCGGACGAGCGTCACCGAGACGTGCGAGTTCAACAGGACGAACTCCGCGATGCGCCCGAGTTTGATCTTGCCCATGGGGCTGGTCTCGCCGCCCCCGAGAGCGATCCGGTCGAACCCCTCCCGCTCGGCGAGTGCGACTAGCTGGCTCCCCGGGTCGCCGTCGAGGTGGCGGATCGACGCCGTCACCGCCCGTTCGTCGAGGGTCGCCCGGACCCGTTGTTCGATCCCATCGGGCGCCGCCTGGGTTGCCGGGTTTCGAAGGATCGCGACCGTCAGGTCGTCTCCCGTCTCGGCGACGCGTTCGACCACCCGCTCCAGCGCGTGGAACGAGTCGTCGCTTCCGCCGATGCCCAGCAGTAGCTTCATGCATGGGTATCGTGGCCCTGAGTCAAAAAGGGTGGCCGTCGTGTCGGACACGGGTCGGACGCGACGGAACCCTTTTGCGTTGGCGCGGGGAACCGCGGCGCATGAGCGACGACGCGCCCACGGCCGACGATGGGACCGGAACCGGGACCGACGCCACCCGGGAAGGTGACGGCGAGGCCGGGGCCGGTGTCGATGTCGATGTCGATGTCGACCCCACCGCGCCCGAATCGTCGGTTCCGGGCGACGTGCGCAAGTACGAGCGTTTCAAGAAGATCGACGGTGCACAGTACGACCGCGTCAACGACTTTCTCCGGGATCGGACCTACGTTACCGCCCGCGAATGGGCCATCGCCCGCCTTTGTGTCGACTTCCGAACCGAGACCGGCGTCGAGATGACGAAAATCGGCGAGAACCTGCCTCGCCTCGTTCCCTTTATGACCGACACCTACTCGCCACAGGCGGTCAATCAGGCCCGCGCCGCCTTCGAGGAGAAGGTCCAGAAGGCCGGCGCGACCTTTCTCTACGGCGCAATGTCCGGCTTTTTCACCGCCGAGGAACTCGACGAGATGATGTACGAGGTGACCGAGGTGGCGAAGTTCCTCCTCGAGGTCGAGGGCGTCGACCTCGCGGCCGCCGAGGAACTCGACGCCGAGGACCGCATCTCCGAGGTCATGCGCGAGGTGCGGGAGTCGAGCAAGGAGGTCCGGAACGACGTGGATTAACCGGCCGGACCACACTCAACGGACGTTCTCGCCTGCCGCCGTACGGAACTCGTCCATCGTCCCGTCGTAGACGCGGGTACCCCGAACTGTCGTCCACTCGGGAAACACGGCCGGCCGGTTTTCGAACGGCGTCCACCCACAGTTCGAGTGGAGGCGTTTCCCCCGAATCGGTCGTGTCCGGGTCAGATCGTACAACGCGAGGTCGGCGTCCCGACCCGTCTCGATCCGTCCTTTGGTATGCAATCCGAACGTCTCGGCGGGGACCGCAGCCGTCAGGTCGCGGACCCGTTCGACGGTCAAGGGGCCCGAACGCGTCTCGGCCAACAGAAGCGGAACCATCGTCTCGACGCCGGGGACGCCGCTGGGGGCCTCCCAGAGCGTCGTCTCCTTTTCGGCCCGTGTGTGGGGGGCGTGGTCGGTGGCGACGGTGTCAACCCGACCGTCGACGACCCGGTCGAAGAGGGCGGCCCGTCGCTGTTCGCTCCGCAACGGCGGGTTCATCCGGCCGAACGTTCCGAGGTCGTCGAGGTCGGCCCGCGAGAGCAGGCAGTGGTGTGGTGTCACCTCACAGGTCACCCGGTCGGGGGCGTCGGCGACGATGTCGACCGCCTCGGGTGTGCTGGTGTGGGCGACGTGGAGGCGCGCGCCGGCGTCGACGCCGACCTCGACGGCGCGTTCGACGGCCGCGATTTCGGCCTCCGCGGTCCGGTATGCGCTCCAAGGATCCGCGTCGGCGTCCCGACCCGTCCCCGACCCGGTGTCACGGACGCCCGACTCGAATCGGGTGGCGTCCTCGGCGTGGACGGTCACGGGAACGCCGGCGGCGGCGGCACGGGCGACGGCGTCGGCAAACAGGTCGCCGTCGATCCCCATGTCGCCGGTGGAGTCGGCGAGAAACACCTCGCCGAGCGCAAAGATCGGCCGGTCGAACAACGTGTCGGGGGTCCAGTCGGCGGTCACGCCGCCGCTGATGCCGAAGTCGACGAGCGACTCCCGGGCGAGGAGTTCCTTCTGGTCGTAGGCCGTTCCCGTCGTCGTCGGTGGGTCGGTGTTTGGCTGGTCGACGACCGTCGTGACGCCGCCCGCGGCGGCGCTTCTGGACCCCGTCCGCCACGTCTCCTTTTGAGGCGCACCGGGTTCTCTGAAATGGACGTGGGCGTCGACCGCTCCCGGAAGCAGGAGGCGTTCGTCGGCATCGACCGTTCGGCCGCCGCCGGTGAGGTCGGTCCCGACGGCATCGATGCGCCCCTTCTCGACGCGAACGTCGCGCACCCGGCCGTCCGCGAGCGTCGCGTTTCTGACGAGCATAGCCACATCTGTGACCCCGCCGTGGTAAGTCCCTCGTTCACACCTCAACGACCGTCGGCTCCGCATCGCCGACCAACACGCCCTCCACGACGGTTTCGACCGGAGGCGTCTCGGCCGGCCCGCCGGCGGCCGCGACGCTGCCGACGGTCTCGGGGTCGAATGGCTGTTCGAGGGCCTCATACACCGGAGCGAGAACACCGGCGAACGCCTCGCGGTCGGCGACGATGATACATCCTGCGATCAGAGCGGCGTCGCGCCGGACTCGCTGGGCGACGCCGGCGACCTTCCCGTTACACCGCAACGAGTGGGAACCGGGACAGAACGAGTCGGGGGGTTCGGCCACCGTCGTACCGACGCCGAGGGCCGCGAGCGCGCGGCGGAGGCGGGCGGTCGTCGCTTCGTAGCGGGCGGTCAGCCCGCTCCGGGCGTTCGTAACCGGGACGGCGTGGGCGAACGCAACCGTCGACCCCGTGTGAGCGACGGCCCGTCCCCCGACCCGGCGCTCAACCGTCGGGAACCCCCGGTCGCGGGCGGCGGCGACGGCCCGGTCGTACCCCGGGTCGGCGGCCTCCCGGCGGCCGAAGGCGACGTGGCGCGGTGGCGTCCACACGCGGACGGCCGGTTCCCCCGTCTCGGCGGTTCGCGAGAGCATCGTACCGGTCCGCCGGCGGTCGGCGTCGACCGACCCGGCCGGACCCCGGATCACACGCATGGTTCGACGAAACGTGGGAAGCCACATAGTTGGCTCGCGCCGCGGCGTCGCGACGCGTATAACTCCGCCCGCCCGAACGACCGATATGGTCACGGTGCCGGCGTCGACGCTCGCGTTCTTCGAGCGGTTCTCCCGCTACAATTCCCCGTACGCGGCCCACGAGCACGGCCGAGCGATCGATCTCTACCCCGGAATGCCGTGGGCCCCGTCGCCCGTCGCCGGTGAGGTGGTCGGCACCCGGACGGTTGGTGCGCCGTCCCGTCGGTACGCCACGGACCACGACCACCTGATCCTGATCGACACCGGCGATCGGATCGCCCGGATTCTCCACGTCGAACCGGCGGTCGAGACTGGCGACTGGGTCGAGGCCGGCGACTCGCTCGGGACGCTGATTCGGTCGGGGTTTTTCGCCCCGTGGGTCGACGGACACGTCCACCTCGGCTTCCGGACGCCGGACGCCAATCCCTATCGCGCGTCCGGATCGCTCCCGGTCGAGGTGGGGGTCGATCCACGGCCGGTCCCGTGGGACGGAACGGGTGTCGTCCGCGAGGCGGGCGAGACGTACGTCGTGCTCGATGAGCCGACACATCCGGACCCGGGGTCGTGGGCAGGGCTGGCCGGCACACCGGGGGTCGTTCTCGACGGCGGGTGTCCCCACTACGAGGGCGGAGGTGTGTTGCCGGCGGCCGACCGCGAGCGTCTGCCGGTGTCGATCGCGGGGACGCGGGTCGGCGTCGCGGCGGGGGGTGACGTGGTATGGGACGACGTCACGCTGTGTGCGAACGGTCAGCCGGTGACGGGGCTGTCGTTGTTTGTCGCCCGGGACGCGGCGTTTGGCGCGAAAATCGTCCGCCCGGACCACCACCTCGCGGTCGGCGACCGGGTCGATCTGTCGGTCCGGCGAGGATGACCCGTGGTCTGGCGACCGCGAGGGACTTTTGCCCCTCCCCCCTAAACACTCGATAGAATGAGCGACGAGTCCGACAGCTTTGACCGCCCGGCCGACCGGGAGTCGCCGGTTGGCGAACCGGTCGTCCGCGCCGATCCGTCGGTGACCGGCGAGCGTGCGGACGAAGCCGTCGGGTTCGACCCCGACGACCCGGAAAGCGTCGGACTGGCTACCGACGTGGTTCGCTCGTTCGCCGAGAACACCGTCGGCTCCGAGGATCACGTCTACGTACTCCGGGGCGCGGCGGCGTGTGCGGCGCTGGTGCGGGGTGTCGGCTCCTACAAGGTAGCCGCGGAACGCGCCGGCGGCGACGTGTCAGTGGCGTTCATCCGGAAGTGGGCGCGGGTCCACGACCTGCCACAGGCGATCCGCCGACACGTCGCCCGCGGCACCATCGCCCCGACCGCCGCAAAACACATCGCTCGCGTCTCCGGCGACGACCGCCACGCACTGGCGTGGGCGACTCTCGACCACGACCTCACCGTCCGAGAAATCCGCAGTCTGGCGAGCGAGGTTGGCGACGGCACGTCCGTCGAGTCTGCGCTCGCGGACCGCGGACTCACCCTCGGACGCATGGCGGCGACGCTCCCGCCGGCCCAGTATATCGAACTCCGGCGGCGGGCGTCGATCGAGGACCGCGACCCGGACGACCTGTTGACGGAGGCGCTTGACGCGTACCTGGATGTGTAAACAGGTTGTGAGACCGCCGTTCGCCGGTGGAGGTTGAATCGGAGCGACACACTGACCCTTGATCGCTGGCCGTGGCCCTGCTCAGGTCAACGCACGGTCGGAACACACGCTCCCGGTTCCCCGGTCCACGGGCGTCAGCCAACCCCGGCGTGGGTACGGGTGTTCGGTTCACGTCCCGATTCGCACCGGTGAGTGTGTCCGACGTCGGATCCACGCAACGGCATCGTGATTCACACCACAACACCGTCGATGCGGTATGGGCCACCGGGTCGGTGTTCCGGCGGAATCGTCCGCCGACGGCAGCCGGGGTGGTGGATTCGGAATCGGTTCGTGGAGTTCGTCGGGGCGGGGAAACGGCCATCGTAAGTGTTTATATCTCCCGCAACGTTCTACGTTTGAGGGCCGGTAGCTCAGATAGGCAGAGCGTCTGGCTTTTAACGTGGCCGCCCGGTCAACCGGGAGGTTGCGGAAGTGACCAGACGGTCGGGGGTTCAACTCCCTCCCGGCCCGTGAAACGAGACGGTGAGCGGAGCGAACCGTCGAGTGAGCGGACCGACCGTGGTTCGGCTTTCTCCCTGCCGGGGTTCGTTCAAATCTGATCGGAAACCGTGACGGCCACCGATGGGTTACATCGAGATCACGCGGCAAAACGGGCACATTTGATTTTCCGTTGCCGCGGAGTCGATGCGGCAAGCGGAGCGGGAGCCAGACACGGTCGGTGTCCCCCAAGCCGTCACAAGGCCTATATCTCGGCCGCCAAGGCGTCACACTCATGCGACGGCTCGCCACATCGCCGCGAACGCGCCGCGCCGCACTGTCGGCTCTGGGAACCGGGGTCGCGGCCCTCGGGGGATGTGTCGGCGGCGAGAGCGGCTCCACGGATCGGTATCCCACCGTCGAACGGTCGGTAAACGACCCCCACAACCCGCGCTCGGGTCCGACGGTGACCGTCCGTAACCCCCGTCTGCGGCCGGCCGTCGTGATCGACCAGCATACGAGTCCGGTGGGGATGACGGCCACCCGCCAGTTCGTCGTCGTCAACGTCGAAAGCGAGGGCGGTGCCGGGCCGAGTCTCCCACGCGGTTCCGGGTACTGACAGACGGGACTCCCGCCGATGGCGGATCGGCACCGCTCCGGGCGGAGTTCCACCCCGCCGAGCGGGGACGGCCGGTCGGAATCCCCGTCGACCGGGCGGCTGCCGACTCGGCGGGTGTGGCGTGGGTTCGTGGGCTGCAGAGGTCGGCGGTGTGGGCGTTGCCGGAGTCGGTGGTCGGGTCGCTGGGAACGGGGGCGCGGTTCGAGGTCGAGACGGTGTCGGTGTCCGACGAGACAAACCCGGAGGTAACCCTCATCGTCCGGAACACGGGCGACCGCGACGGAACGTTCTACGCGAACGTGAGTGGCTCACGGGTCGAGGACGGGAACACCGTCGTCGCCGTCGAGGTGCCGGCGGGCGAGCGTGTCGGCCACCGCGGACGGCCGGGAATCAGGGCCCCCGCCGGCGAGGAGACCCGGGTCGTTGTCGCGTGGGGTACCGGCGAGCGAGCCGTCGTGATCAGTCCTTAGAGGTGCTCGCCCTGATAACTACCGTCGTAGGTGCCGTCGTGGGTCGCCTCGGCGAGCACCAACTGCGCGACCCGGGCACCGGGTTCGATTTCGATATCCCGGTGGACAACGAGCAGACCCTCGCCTCGGCCCTCGTAGCCGGCGTCCCAGACGGCGGTGTGGAGCATACAACCGTTGCGCAGCAGCGACGACCGCGGATAAACAAAGCCGACGTGGTCCTCGGGGATCCGGATCGTCTCACCGTAGCGGAGGATGTAGCCGCCGGTCGGGAGCACGTACGCCCCGACGTCGTCGTCCGGGGCGACGGCCTCTCGGTCGCCGATCCGTTTGCCGTCACGGGAGATGCGGCCACCGCGTGTCTCGAAAATCTCGTCGGCGGTCAGGTCGACACCGTTTGGCTGTACCTGTTCGGCCTCGATGGGTGTGGTGTGAGCGGCCACAAACGACCCGGCACGGAACATACAAACCGGACGGCGACGGCGGAGAAAACCGTGCCGATTCCGGGAGCGGTCCGTCGGACCGAGTGGGCCGCAGACGCTGAAAACACCGCGATAGAGGCCGCTGTATCGGGGTTTCGCGCCTGAAAGGCGCGGGATTTATACCTGTCGGCAAGGGATGTTCGAACGTTATGGGACAGACGCTCACGGAGAAAATACTCGACGATCATCTGGTCGAAGGCGAACTCGAACCCGGCGAGGAAATCGGGATCGAGATCGATCAGGTGCTCACACAGGACACGACCGGGACGATGGTATGGCTCCAGTTCGAGGCGCTCGACCTCGACGAGGTCCAGACAGAACTCGCCGCGCAGTACTGCGACCACCAGACCTACCAGTTCGACTTCAAAAACACCGACGACCACCGCTTTCTTCGCTCGGCTGCCGGCACCTACGGCGCGTACTTCTCCCGTCCGGGCAACGGGATCTGCCACAACGTCCACAAGGAGAACTTCGCCGCACCCGGGAAGACGATGCTCGGCTCCGACTCGCATACGCCGACCCCGGGCGGTCTCGGCGAACTCGCCATCGGCGCGGGCGGCCTCGACGTCGCCGTCGCCATGGGTGGGGGGCCTTACTTCGTCGAGATGCCCCACGTCGTCAACGTCCGGTTGGAGGGTGAACTCCCCGAGTGGGCGAGCGCAAAGGACGTGATCCTCGATCTCCTGCGCCGGCTCTCGGTCAAAGGTGGTGTCGACAAGGTGTTCGAGTACACGGGACCGGGCGTCGAGAGCCTCTCGGTTCCCGAACGGACCACCATCACGAACATGGGGACGGAACTCGGCGCGACAACCTCCATTTTCCCAACCGACGACCACACAAAGGAGTATCTCGAACGGCAGGGTCGTGGCGACGAGTACGTCGGCCTCTCGCCCGACGAGGACGCGGAGTACGCGGACGAGATCGTCGTCGATCTCTCCGATCTCGAACCGCTGGTCGCCTGTCCGTCGATGCCGGACAACATCGTTCCCGTCCGCGAGGTTGCCGGCGAGGACGTCGAACAGGTCATCGTCGGCTCCTGTACCAACGGTGGGTACGCCGACATTCTTCCGGCGGCGAAGATGGTCAAGAACCGCGAGATCAAAAAGGACCTCGAGATGATCGTCGCCCCCGGCTCGAAGCAGGCCGGCGAACTCCTCGCCCGCGAAGGCTGGACCGCCGAAATGATGGCCGCCGGTGTCAACGTCTCCGAGTCGACCTGTGGGCCGTGTATCGGCATCGGCCACGTCCCCGCCTCGGACTCCGTGTCGATGCGGACGTTCAACCGCAACTTCGAGGGCCGGTCGGGTATCGAGGACGACTCCGTCTACCTTTGTTCGCCGCAGGTGGCCGCGGCGGCGGCGTTGGCCGGCGAAATCGTCGACCCGCGTGATCTGGCGGCGGAACTCGACGATCTCGAACCGCCGGGCGTCGAGATGCCCGACCGGTACGACGGCTCGAAGGCCGACATCATCGAACCCAACGAGTCCGTCGACGACGAACTCATCAAGGGACCGAACATCGGCGACGTGCCCCTGAAGGACCCGCTGGGAGCCGACATCGCCGGCGAGACGCTGCTGAAGATGGGCGACAACATCACCACCGACCACATCATCCCGGCCACGTCGGAGATTCTCAAGTTCCGGTCGAACATCGACCGTCTCTCCGAGTTCACCCTCTCGCGGGTCGACGACACGTTCGCCGAGCGCGCAAAGGAAAGCGACAGTGGTGTTCTCGTCGCCGGCGAGAACTACGGGCAAGGCTCCTCGCGTGAACACGCCGCGATGTGTCCGATGTATCTCGGTGTCGAGGCCGTTCTCGCCCGGTCTTTCGCCCGCATCCACAAGGCGAACCTCTACAACTTCGGACTGCTGCCACTGACCATCGACGAGGAGACCTACGACCGGATCGGACAGGGCGACCACGTTGAGGTCGTTGACGACGTCGCCACGGCCGTCGAGAACGGACAAGAGGAGTTCACGGTCCGCGTCAACGACGACTGGGAGGCGACCGCAGCGTTCGACGCCTCGGAGCGGGAACGGGAGATTCTCGCCGCCGGCGGCAAACTCACGCTCACGAAACAACAGTACGACGAGGAATCGGGCGGCGCGACGCCAGCCGACGACTGACGCGCCGGCCGGCGGCCGTCGTGGCATGATCGGATCCCCGTTCTCCCGAGAGTTTTTGCGTTCCACCGCCATAACCGACCTGTGGCCGTTCATACGCAACCGGCGGATGTGACCATCCGCGACGCCGAGGTGGGCGACCTCGGCGACGTTGTCCGCATCGAGCGGGTGTCGTTCGCCCAGCCGTGGCCCTACGGCGCGTTCGACCGATTCGTCGACGAACCGGGGTTTCTGGTCGCCGACCGCAGCGGCGACGTGGTCGGCTACGTTGTCGGCGACGTGACACCGGATTTCGGCCGCGAGTTGGGACACATCAAGGACCTCGCGGTGGCCCCGTCGGCTCGGCGGCGGGGGATCGGGCGCTCTCTCCTGTATCGGTCGCTCACGACGCTCGCGGTGGAGGGCGCGGATCTGGTGAAACTCGAGGTTCGGGCGGGCAACAACACCGCTCGGACGCTGTACCGGGACGTGGGGTTCCAGCCGACGCGGCGGGTTCCCGGCTACTACCGCGACGGCGAGGATGCCCTCGTGATGATGCTCCACGTCTCCGACTGGCAGGACGGGTAACGCCGACGGTCGCCGGACGTTTCAGGCAGGACCACCTACATCGAGCCATGGAATACGCGTGCCCGGTGTGTGAGACGCCCCAGCAGGACGCCGAGCATCTCGCGAACCACCTCGCTTTCACCGCCATGCTCCACGGCGACGCCCACGAGACGTGGCTCAACGACCACGTCCCCGGATGGGCAGAGGCCGGCGCCGCGGACCTCGCTCCCGTCGTCGCCGACCACGCCGACGAGGCGACCTACGAGGCGGTGTTCGAGGACACGGTCCACGATGACGATCACGATCACCATCACGAGGCCGATCGGCCACCCGTCGACGGCGCGGGCGCCGGTGGGGCCCCGGCGGCCCTCGACAAGGACGCCCGGAGCGCTCTCGCGACAGCCCGGGAGATGACCCGGGCGATGTTGGACGAGGGTGGCGACGGTGACGACGACACAGACAACGACAGAAAAGCGTAAACCGCCGCCCACGGGAGGAAACGTATGGACGTGGAACGGGAGGGCGTGTTCGAACCCGAGACGCTCGAGTCGGCCCGGGAGGCATACGAGTCGGTGGGCCCGGCGGCCAAGACCGCCGTTCGGGAGACGGCGACCGCGATGGACTTCGGCAAGGAGGAGTATCACGACCGGGTGACGAGCGACGTGGTCGAGACGGCCCGGGACGCCATCTTCGCCTCGTTGCTCGTGGCTCGGGTCGCCACTTACGAGACGTTCGACTCGTGGCGCGACGATGCCGGCGTCGACGTGACGGTGCTCGGCAGTTCGGACGTGGACCGCGTCGGGTGGCACGTCGCTCCCTTCGGGGATGCCGCCGTCGCCGCTACGTTTCAGGACGAGCGTGAGGCGGCGGTCGCAACCGTTCGCAGGCAGGCGTTCGGGCGGTTGTACCGCGACCACCTGTAACCGGGGTGCGAAACGGGTTTACTCGGGGGGAGTCAAATCCGTTTGTGCGACCGATCACGCGCCGCGCGATACTCGGGTTCGCCGTCGTCTGTGTGTGCCTCCTCGCTCTCGGTGCCCTCCCCTCGCTGTTGGGGAGCGGCGATGCGTACTACATGACCGCGACGCCGACCGAGCGCGAGGGACCGGCGGTGAACGTCACCGACCTCTCCGAGCGCCGCTACCCCTACCTCACGGCCGCCATCGAAACGGGGCGTTCCGAGCCCTACCGGCAGGGCCCGTTTGGACTGAAGGAGTCGTTCGCCCACTCGCCGTTCGACGAGGAGGACGCGTTGTTCACGCGAAACCCCGACGCCCGTCGCGGCGGCGGCATCGTCGTCGTCGTCGACGGCGACGACCGGTATCTGATCGAGGTGACGCAAGGTGAGTGACCGTCCGTCGGACGACGCGACCGAGTGGCCGGTGATCGAGTCGGTCGTCGAGTACGAGAGCGGCTGGTACACCGGCGGCTACGACCTCGTCGAACAACCGGACGGGTCGACCAAGCGCTACTACTGGGCGGAACTGCCACCCGCCGTTGTGGTCGTCGCCCGGACCGACGACGAACTCGTTCTCGTCGAACAGTATCGGCCGGTGATCCGCGAGACACAACTCGAACTCCCGGCCGGCGTCGTCGAGACCGGCGAATCGTTCACCACCGCGGGGGCGCGCGAACTCCGCGAGGAGACGGGTTTTACCCCCGAGTCGACGGCGTTACTCCAGGAGTTCTGGACCGCGACCGGCGTGTTACGCCACCGCCGCGGTATCGTTTTCGCCGACGGGTTAGTCCCCGCGGAGCGGGACCTCGACAGCAACGAGTTTCTCTCGGTGCGGGCCGTTCCCGTCGAGGACGCCCTCGACGCCGCGCGGCGGGCTCCCACGAACGACGCCACCGTCGAGGGCGTGTTGTTGGCACGCGAGGAGGGGTTGTTGTAGGGGTCGTCCACGTGGGAGAGGTGGACCGGCGAACGGGTCGGCTTGGGTGGTAGCGGTGTTTTGCCGACATAGACAGTATGCTGGCCGTGACGGTCCCATCGTCAACGGCCGCCTCCACGGCGACCCCGGTCGTGGGCTTCCATCCTCGGGGTCGGGGTTGTGGTGGGCGCGGGCACACTCAGTGGTGGCTGCCCGGTATAACAGGCATCGGTGGAGACTCCGATCGATATGTTGTGGGGGCGACGGTGAAAACGATTATGTGACGGAGTCCGCAAGCCCAACTACCTATGGGACAAACGCTCACGGAGAAGATACTCGAGGCACACCGCGTCGATGGGACGGTGGAGACGGGCGAGGAGGTCGGCATCGAGGTGGACCAGACCATCGCCCACGACCTAACAGGGACGATGGCGTGGCTCCAGTTCGAGGCCTTAGGTCTCGACGAGGTACAGGTCGAGGTGGCCGGCCAGCACTGTGACCACCAGACCTACCAGCCCGATTTCAAGGTGTCCGACGACCACCGTTTTCTCCGCTCGGCGGCAGGCACGTACGGCGCGTACTTTGCACGGCCGGGGACCGGCATTCTCCACCAGGTCCACAAGGAAAACTACACCGCGCCGGGAAAGACCCTGCTCGGCGCGGACTCACACACCCCGACAGCGGGCGGTCTGGGCTGTCTCGGTATCGGCACCGGTGGTCTCGACGTGGCTACCGCGATGGGTGGCGCACCGTACTACATCGACGTACCGGAGGTCGTCAACGTCCGGTTGGAGGGTGAACTCCCCGAGTGGTCGACCGCCAAGGACGTGATTCTCGAACTCCTGCGCCGGTTCTCCGTCAAGTTCGGCGTCGGCAAGGTGTTCGAGTACACGGGACCGGGCGTCGGGAGTCTCTCGGCACACGAGCGAACCGTCATCACGAACATGGGGACGGAACTCGGCGCGACCACCTCCATTTTCCCCAGCGACGAGCGGACCGAGGAGTTTCTCGAACGGTTGGGTCGCGGCGAAGACTACGTCGAACTCTCGCCCGACGAGAACGCGGAGTACGACGACGAGGTGGTCGTCGACCTCTCGGAGATCGAACCACTGATCGCCTGTCCGTCGATGCCCGACAACGTCGTGCCGGTCCGCGAGGTGGCGGGCGAGAACGTCGATCAGGTTCTCGTCGGCTCCTGTACCAACGGCGCGTACGAGGACATCCTCCCGGTTGCGAAACTGCTCAACGGCCGGGAGACGGCGAGGCGGACGGAGACGATCATCGCCCCCGGGTCAAAACAGGCCTCGGAGATGCTGGCCCGGAACGGCTACACCGCGGAACTGATGGCGGCCGGTGTCAACGTCTCCGAGGCGACCTGCGGGGCGTGTATCGGTGCGGGTCACGTCCCCGCCTCGGACTCCGTGAGCGTCCGGACGTTCAACCGCAACTTCGAGGGCCGGTCGGGGATGGAGGAGGACGCGGTCTACCTGTGCTCGCCGGAGGTGGCCGCCGCGACGGCGCTGACGGGTGAGATCACCGACCCGCGGGATCTGGCCGCCGACCTCGGCGTCGACGCGCCGGGCGTCGAGATGCCCGAGTCCTACATCGGCACCAGCGAGGCGGACATCATCATGCCCGACGAGTCGGTCGACACCGGCCTCGTCAAGGGACCGAACATCGACGAGGTGCCATTGAAAAATCCGATGGGAAGCGACCTCTCGGGGCCGGCACTGTTGAAGATGCCCGACAACATCACCACCGACCACATCATTCCGGCGACACAGGAGGTGTCGGTCTACCGATCGAACGTGCCGAAGCTCTCGGAGTACACCCTCAAGCGAGTCGACGAGACGTTCGCCGGTCGGGCCGCCGAGGCCGACGGCGGCTTTCTCGTCGCCGGCGAGAACTACGGACAGGGCTCCTCCCGAGAACACGCCGCGCTCTGTCCGATGTATCTCGGTGTCCACGGCGTTCTCGCACAGTCCTTTGCCCGCATCCACAAGGCGAATCTCATCAACTTCGGGCTGTTGCCGTTGTCGGTCGACGCGGACGCCTACGAGCGCATCGAGCAAGGCGACACCGTCGAAATCGTCGATGACGCCGCCGAGGCGGTTCGGAGCGGGCAGGAGGCGTTCACGGTCCGTATCGGCGGCGAGTGGGAGACGACGGCGCGGCTAGACGCCAACGAGCGGGAACGTGAACTGCTGGTGAGTGGCGGAAAGCTTCCACACACGCGCAAGGAGTTCGCCGACACCGCGGGCACGGACGCCGGCAGCGCGGACTGAGTCAGGCGTTCGGGATGCCCCACGCGATCCGGTCCCACAGCCGTTCGTAGGCGTAGTACGTCGCCGTCTTTGCGAGGTTGGCGACGAGGCCGATACTCGCCGCCTCACCGAGGTCACCGACGACGACCAGCGCGACGGCGACGGTGATCACGATCATCAACAGCCGGTAACAGAGCGTCTTCACGATGGCGCGGGAGCGCGCCTGCCGTGGCCGACGACCCCCAACGCTCGACGACATGGCTCATGCTACGGGACGGTTCGAAATAAACATAACCACAAACGCCAAGCCGTGGGAACGGGTGTAACCGGGTTCGGTTATGTTCCGGTCGACACGACGCTCACTCCAGATCGGGTCGCGACTTCTTTGTGTACTTCTGAGTCATAAACTCAAGCATGGTCGGCGTGCCGTTCTCGACCTTTTCGACCCCGCGTCTGATCGCGGGAGCGACCTCCCCGGGGTCCTCGATCCGTTCGCCGTAGCCGCCGAGCGCCTCGGCCACCTCGGCGTAGTTGCCGAAAAAGGGCGTGTCGTAGGAGGCCATCTCGCGGTTGTTGAGGTAGATGGTCAGGACCGGGATATCCTCGCGGGTGGCCGTCTCGAAGTCCATGCCGAGCATCCCGACAGCGCCGTCGCCCCAGACGTTGATACAGAGCTTCTCGGGGTGAGCGAGCTTCGCACCCATCGCGAGGCCGAGGCTGTAGCCGAGTTGTGTCGTCTTCCCCCAGCCCATGTAGGAGAGGGGCTCGGTCACCTCGAAGAACGCGGACATAAAGTCCCGCGGGTTGCCGGCGTCCGCGGTGGCGATGATGTTCTCCTTGTCGACGACGTTGTCGAGTTCGTTGACGACCCGGTAGGGGTTGATCGGCGTCGAGTCGTCGGTGAGGTCGTCCTCCCAGTCGGCGAGCCACTCCTCGCGGATGGCGTCGATCTCGGAGACGACGTCGTCGTAGCGGCCGCGGTCGTCGTCGACCCGGCCCTCGACCTCCTCGATGAGTGCCTCGAGGGTGAGTTTGGCGTCGCCGATCACCGCGAGATCCGACTTCACGTCCTTATCGACGTCGCTCGGATCGTTTGTCGAGTGGATGATGGTGTTGTCCTCCTCGGGCGGCGTGATGCCGTACGCCGTCTTGGTGAAACTACACCCGACGCCGAACAGGACGTCGGCCTTGTTGATGAAGTGGTTGAGCTGTCGGGGCTCGCTTTTCGACCCCGCACCGAGCGCGAGCGGATGGTCCTCGGGGAAGGCGCTCTTGCCGTTGAGACTCGTTGCCACAGGGGCTTCCAGCAGTTCCGCGAGTTCCTTCAGCGGCTCCCAGCCTTTCGCGTAGTGGACGCCCTGGCCGGCGTAGATGACGGGCACGTCGGCGGCGACGAGTTCGTCGGCCGCCGCCGCAACGGCGTCGGGATCGGGGGCCGTCCGCGTCGACGAGGTGGGTTCGTAGTCGAGGTCACCGACCTCCTTCGAGAACATATCCTTCGGAATCTCGACCAGTCCGGGGCGCTGTCGTCCGTTCCGGGCCGCTTGGAACGCGCGCCGGACCGTCTCCCCGACGGCGTCGGCGTCGGTCAGTTGTTCGGCCGTCTTGGTGACCGACTGGTAGGTGACGAGCGAACTGAACTTGGGGTCGGTGTTCGTCTTTGCACGGGAGTACCCCGCCGGGAGCGCGACAAAAGGCGCCGATTCGGCGTATGACTGTGCGACTCCACCGACGGAGTTCTCCGTGCCGGGACCGTGTTGACAGGCGAACGCCTCCACCTGATCGCCGGAGGTGACCCGGGCGATGCCGTCGATCATGTGGGCCGCGGTCCGCTCCTGCCGGGTGACGATGGGGCGGATTCCCGCCTTTTTCGCCGCCTCGTCGTCAAAGAGGGGGTGGCTCGGGAATCCAATCAGGTGTTCGACACCTTCTTCGGCCAAGATTTCGGCAATGGCATCTGTTACGTTCATCGTAACGAGGTACATACCCCCCCGGGATTGTAAAGTTAATTTTTATTAAAGATAAGGACAGATACCTAACCGATACTCGGCATCTGTCGAAACGTTGAATACACACAGCGCGGATGTCGGAGGTATGCCCGATCGACCGAGCCTCGAACGGCTCTGTATCCACGAAACGGTTGGTCAAAAGATCCCGGTCGAGGCGTTCGCGGACGCCTTCGATGATCTAAACGTGCCGGTCGAAATCGTCGGCGACGACGAGACGTTCGACGAGACGGACGCGGTGGCGTCCTTCCGCCCTCGCGAGGCGTTTCTCGACGCCGGCTGGACCCACTGCATCCGCGCGGGGTACGACGAGTTCGACACCGAGGCCTACGACGCGGCGGGCGTCCCCCTGACAAACAGCACGGGCATCCACGACACGACCGTCGGCGAGATCGCCATCGGCTACATGGTGTCGCTGGCGCGGATGCTCCACATCTACCGCGACCATCAAAACGAGAACGACTGGCTCGAACCGGAGTACGAGCGTCCGTTTACCGTCGAGAACGAGCAGGTGTGTGTCGTCGGTCTCGGGACGCTCGGACAGGGCGTCGCCAAGCGAGCCGACGCCCTCGGGATGGAGGTCGTCGGCGTCCGGCGCTCCGACGAACCCGTCCCCGGCGTCTCGGAACGCTACCACCCCGACGACCTGCATGCGGCCATCGCCGACGCGCGCTTCGTCGTCATCGCCGTCCCCCACACCCCCGAGACCGAGGGGATGTTCTCCGCGCCCGAGTTCGAGCGGATGCGCGATGACGCCTACCTCGTCAACATCGCCCGCGGTCCCATCGCCGACGAGGACGACCTGATCGACGCCCTCGACGCCGGGGCCATCGCCGGCGCAGGGCTCGATGTCTTCGAGACCGAACCGCTTCCGGAGGACAACCCGCTGTGGGACTTCGAGGACGTCATCATCTCGCCACACCGCGGCTCTGCGACGAACCGCTACCACCTCGATATCGCCGACCTCGTCAAGGAGATCTTCGAACAGTACCAAACCGGCGAGGCCATCCGCAACCGGGTCGCCTGACTATCGTACGGCGCCACCACGAAGCCGGTGGCTCGGGGCCGTCGAACGTTCACGATCGCTTACGACCGCCACCGCCCGATCGGGATGGATTTCGGCGGGCTGTGCCGCGCCGTTCGGGTGCCCGTCCCATGACCGTCGCCGCCGAGACACAACACTCGTATATCGGTAGCCGTTATGACCGTCGATGGCCCGCCGACCGCTCGCCGCCGTCGCCGGCGTTCTTGACCGCGCCGGGGTCATCGACCGTCGGCGCTTCGGCGAGACGTTCGACCTCGCGTGGCCCCGAGTCATCACCGGGCTCGCCATCATGTCCAAGAGCACGGTCGACCTCGCGATGGTCGGCTGGGACGTTGGGACGGCGGCCGTCGCCGGGCTTGCATTCGCCAACGCCTACTGGCAGGTCGGCAAGTTTCTGGGTATCGGCCTTGCGGGGGGAACGGTCACGCTCGTCTCACAGGCCTACGGTGCGGAGCGGTACGAGCGCGCGAGCGCGACGGTGGCGGTGAGTCTGGTCGTCGCCGCCGCCATCGCAACGCCCATCGCCTTGGTATACGCCGTGTTCGCACCGGATCTCGTCGGACTTCTCGGCTCCGACCCCGAACCGCTCGGCCACGCGGCGACATACCTCGCCATCGTCGCGCCCGGTCTCGCCTTCGAGTTTCCGAACCTGATCGCCAGCCGGACGTACGCTGGCGTCGGCGACACGGTGACGCCGATGACGATCCGGGCGGGCGGTGCGGCGCTCAACATCGTGCTCTCGGCGGTGCTGATCTTCGGCTACGGCCTCGGCGTCGCGGGGGCCGCCCTCGGAACGACCCTCGCCACCGGCGGCGTCGCCCTCGTCTTCGGCTGGGGACTAACCGGGCGCACGTACGCGGGCAGAGGGAGGTGTCCGGTCTCGGTCTCGCGGGCGACGCTCCGATTCGGCGGGGTCGCCGTCCTGACCCGGCGGCTTCTCGTCGTCTCCGCGCCGCTGATGGCTCGCCGCACCGCGGAGATGCTCGTTGCCTTCCCGCTGGTGGCCATCGCCGCCACGTTCGGCCCCGCCATCGTCGCCGCCTACGAGGTGGCCCGTCGCGTCCGGACGCTGATGGACAGCTTCTCGTGGGGCTTTTCCATCGCCGCGAGCACGCTCGTCGGCCAGCGTCTCGGCGCGGGCGACGAGGCCGACGCCGAGGCCTACGGCCGGGCGATCATTCGCCTCTCAGCGACGGTGTACGTCGTCGCGGCGACGGCCGCGTTCGCACTGTCCCGACGGATCGCCGGGCTGTTCGTGTCCGATCCGGCCGTTGTCGCCGTCGCAACCGGGTTCGTTGCGGCGGCGGCCGTCAGTGTCGTGTTTCTCGGCGTCGACGGCTCCGCGACCGGAACGCTCCGGGGAGCGGGCGACACCCGCTACCCCTTCGTCACGTCGCTCGTCGGCCGATACGGGTGTGCACTCCCCGTCGCCGCGTTGGGGCTCGTGACGCCGCTCGGATCGACGGCGTTGCTCGGCGCGTTCGTCGTCGAGACGGCGGTCCCCGCCGGACTGAACGTCGCACGCGTCCGGTCGAACCGCTGGAAGGCGATCGGGCGTGCACACGTCGCCGCCGGCGACTAGCCGTCGTATGCGGCGTCGAAAAACTCCCGTTCGAGTTCGACGGTCCGCCGGAACAGGCGTTCGATCCGTTGTGTGCGACGCGGGGAGGCGGCGGCGAGTTCGCGGTCGAGTTCCGATCGGAGCCAGTCGACGACGGAGACGAACTCGGGGGTCGCGTGCAGGTCGATCCACTCCGAGAGGTAGAACCGGTCGGGGTAGGGCTCGTCGATTCCGGTCGCCCACGTCTCGTACGCCCACTCGGCAGGCACCAGTACCGCGAGCGTCTCGCCGTAGCCGCCCTCGGTCGCGGCGCGTCCGAGCAGATCCACGAACGCCCGTGTCGTCGGGGTCGGTTCTGCGTCGCCGTCGGTTCCGAGCGCGTCGAACGATCGCTCGAAATAGTCGTTTTCCTCGTCGGTGAGGGTACACAGAAACGTCGCGAGACGGCCCTTGGCAGCCATCGACGGCGCCGCACCGAGCGCGTGGCCGAACGCGCCGACGAGTGTCTCGACGAACGCGTAATCCTGCTCCAGATACCGGCGAAACACCGCGTCCTCAAGGGTTCCGTCGCCGAGTTCGCGGACGAACCGGTGCTCGACCGCGTCGTGCCACGCGGGTTCGGCGCGGTTGCGGAGCCAGTCGGTGGGCCGGACACCGGCGCGGTCGGAGGGGTCCGTCTCGAAGGGGTCGGAGTCGGACATACCCACGAGTGATCCCGCGGACCGACCTATATCTTGCCGTGGGGTTTTACTGCTGGGGCCGAAGTGTGTGTATGACCGAAATCGGCGTGGTCGGTGCGGGCGCGGCTGCCGCCGCGGCCTGTTACGTTCTCGACGAGACGGTTCCCGAGGCCTCGATCACCGTTTTGGAGAAGTCGGGAGGGCTCTGTGGCCGGGCGGCGACCCGTCGCCGGGGCGGCGTAACATACGACTACGGCGCGAACTACCTCAAGGACAACGACGACCGTGTGGTCGACCTCGTCTCGGAGTTCGACGATGGCCTCGTCGAGGTGGCGGGCGACATCGACGTTTTCGACCGGACGGGGACGGTGAGTGAGGGGCGAGAGGCCGACGAGCGAAAGTTGACCTACCGGAGCGGACTGACCCGCCTCGCAAAGAGCCTGTTCGGGGCGACCGACGCGACCATTCACCGACGAACACGCGTCGAGCGCCTCGCGCGGGCGGATGGGTCGTGGACACTCACCGACGCCGATGGGGAGCGCTGGGGGCCGTTCGACGCCGTCGTCTGCAACCCGCCGGCCCCACAGACAGCGGACCTGTTGGCGGAGGCGGACTGGGACGCCGAGGCGAGAACGGAACTCGTCGCCGCCGCCCGGGACATCGACTACCGGGCGGTGTGGACGGCCGTTCTCGGCTACGAGTTCGAACTCGACCGGCCGTACTACGGGCTGGTGAACACGGACAAGGAACACGCGGTCGGCTGGATCAGCCGCGAGGAGTGCAAGCCGGGCCACGTCCCGGACGGCGAGTCGGTGCTTGTGGTGCAGGCCGGCGGCGAGTGGTCCGCCGACCGCTACGACGAACCGCCGGCCGACAACGTCGCCGTTCTCGCGGAACACGCCGCCGGTATCGTCGGTGACGACCGTCTGGCCGGTCCGGCGTGGACCGACCACCAAGGGTGGCGCTACGCGCTGCCGGAGTCGGGGCTCCGGACGGGGGTTCTCGACGGGGCAGAGAACGACGGACTGTACGCCGTCGGCGACTGGGTCACCGGCGAGGCGCGCCTCCACGCCGCCGTCCGAAACGGCTTGGACACCGGTGAGCGACTGGCGTCCGCGTTGTGAGCGTCAGCCCTCGGTCTCGGTCACCTGGCCGCCGGCCCGGAGAAAGACGGGAATCGTCACCGCCGCGATGGTGAGTTCGAGGCCGCCGACGAGGAGAAAGGCCGCCGGGTAGCCGTAGGCGTCTGCGGCGACACCGCCGAGGAGGATGCCGACGAGAAAGCCGACGCTTCCGGCGATGTTGAATCCGGCCATGGCGACGCCCCGTTCGTCCGGCGCGGCGAGGTCGGTCACCAGTGCCATCGTCGCGGGGACCATCAACGCGCCGAGAACGCCGACAACGACCATCGCCGCCTGTGCAGCCCGGACCGTCGCCGCCGCACCGACGAGGATCACCGCCCCGCCGTACAACGCCGACCCCGCGACGATCGGGAGCCGTCTGCCGATCCGGTCGGAAACAACGCCGAAGGGGTACTGCAGGAGGGCGAACGGGACGAAAAACAACGCGAGCGTCAGCCCGGTCGCGCCGGGACTCAGCCCGAAGACGGTCCGGAAGTAGAGCGTGCCGACCAGCGAGAAGAATCCGGCGGTCAGGCGGTCGACAAAGCCGAAGGCGTAGGGGAGAGCGAGCCGTGGCGTCCGGCGGAGGCCGTCGAGCGGCGACCGGTCGGCCGAGCGTCCGTCCAAGGGTGCGTCGTCGATGAACAGGGGGACGGCGACGGCGAGAACACAGAGAACGGCGCTGGCGGCGTAGAGCGGGACAAGCGGGCCGATCTCGTAGAGAACGCCACCGATCGGTGCGCCCGTGGCCGTCCCAAGCCCGATTGCGATACCACCGGCGCCCATGTTGCGACCGTGTGAGCCCTCCAGATCCATCAGCATCGTCATCGACAACGAGAACGCCCCGACCGTGGCGGCCCCCTGCAGGGCACGGAGCACCAGAACCGCCTCAAAGGAGACGGCGACGGCGGCGGGCAACACCACGAGCAACGCGTAGCCGAGTCCCCCGAGAACAGCACTGGCGGCGACAAAGGGGACCCGCCGGCCGGCGGCGTCGCTTGCGGCCCCCCATGGAACGGCGAAGGCGACAAAGGCGGCGAACTCGGCGGTCAGAAACCACATGCTCGCGTCGAGACCGGCCGTCTCGGCGCCGAGCGCCGCGACCAGCGTATCGACGCCGGGGTACAACAGAACCTGTGCCAACAACACCGCGTACACCACCACCGCGAGGGCGACACGACTCCGGGATTGACTGGACGACACGTAACGGCGATACCGAGGCCGTCGCCTACTGTCTTTCGACGCACTCCGATCGAATTCTAGACGGAGTTCGGACGGAAGTTGAGAAACGCCTTACACGTCACCGCCCTTCGGTGGAGGTATGATCCGATCGAACCGACGCGGGTGGCGTCGAACGAACGCGGACGCGGCGGACTGTCGGGGTGGGGCGTGACCCCCCTACCGTGGCGGCGGGTCGTTCTCGGCGGCACCGTCGCGTTCGCGGCCGGGACGGCCGCAGTCGCCGGGTCCTACGCCGTTGTCGGCGGGTCCACGGCGTTTGTCGCGGCGACGATAGCGAACACGATGGTGACGCTGACACCGGCCGCCATCGTCACGTTCGCCATCACCGTTCTCGGGGACATAGGGAGCGACCTCGCCTACCTCTCGGGGCTCGCGGCCACCGTGGTTGCACTCGGGGCGGTCGCCGGCGGTGCGCGACTCGTCGCGGCCCGGCGCGGCCGACGGACCGTCTCGCCGGCGGCCGTGGGCGTCGCCATTGCCGCCGTTTCGGTCGGCCTGTCAGGGTCGGTTCCCTCGGCACTCGGGGCCGCGGTCGGTGGGGCGTTGGTGTCTGTCGCCGCCGACCTCCGGGAACCGACCGCGGCGGCGGTCGATGTCGACGACTCGCGGCGGACGGTGCTCGCGGGCGCCGCCGCCCTCGCGGTCGGTGTCGTCGGCGTCGGTGGGCGGCGAGCGGTGGACGACAGCGGGGTCGGAACGGACGCCGCGAGTACGGAGCCGGTCCCCGAGGACGTGGCGACCTTGCTCGACGAGGCCGAGTCAAAGTCGTTGTCGGTCGACGGGCTGGAACCGCTGGTCAGCGACTCCTTCTACCGCGTCGACGTCGCCAACGTCGATCCCGATCCGGCCCGTGAGGACTGGTCGATGCGGATTCACGGCGCGGTCGACGAGGAGACGACGATCACCGTCTCGGATATCGAGGCGATGGAGCAGGAACACCGCTTTGCGACGCTTCGGTGTGTGGGTGAGTCGCTCAACGGAAGGAAACTCGATAACGCGCTGTGGACGGGCGTCCCGCTCGCGACGTTTCTCGAGGAGGCGGGGCTACAGGGTGAGTACGTCATGCTTCGGGCGGCCGACGGCTTCTACGAGGAGTTCCCGGTCGACGCACTCGAAGAGGGATTTCTCGCGGTCGGAATGAACGGCCGGCCGCTCCCCCGGGGTCACGGCGCGCCGGCACGGGCGCTGATCCCGGGCCACTGGGGCGAAATCAACGTGAAATGGCTCACTGAAATCGAAATCCTCGACGAACCCGCGACGGGCTACTGGGAGGAGCGCGGCTGGCACGGCACAGGCCCGGTCGAAACGGTGGCCAAACTCTGGGCGGAGAACCGTCTCGACGACGGCCGGATCGAGGTTGGCGGCACGGCCTACGCCGGGACGCGTGGGATCGACCGTGTCGAGGTATCGACCGACGCCGGAGCGACGTGGGTCGAGGCAGAGCTTTCGGAGCCGTTGCCGGGCGACGACGTGTGGCGACAGTGGGTCCACCGGTATGAGGCCGGGAACCGCCACGAGGTGGTCGTTCGCGCCGTCGACGGAACGGGGACCGTCCAACCACAGGAGGAGGCGGAGGCGTTCCCCAGTGGACCGAGTGGGTGGGTCTCGAAGACGGTCGATCCACGGTCGCTGTGACCGAGGCGAACTGTTTTGCGCCCACCGCTCACCACCACTTACACAGCGCCCAAATGGAGAAGGCACTCTGGTACCTGCTCGCCGGGACGCGTGGCGGCGAGAACCGCGCGCGGATCATCCGTCTCCTTGACGAGCGACCGCGTAACGCGAACAAACTCTGTGAGGCGCTCGACATCGACTACAACTCCGTTCGCCACCATCTCGACATGCTCGAAGATCACGACGTCGTCGAGAGCGGCGATCAGGAGTACGGCCGCCTCTACTTTCTCACCGACCGGTTCGACCGCCACCGCGACCGGTTCGAGGAGATAACGGAGCATATCTGAAATGAACATGACACCACTGCTGTCGGTTGCAGCCGTCCTGTCCGCGCTGAACATCGGCCTGCTTGCCACCCTGCTCGTCGTGTGGGGGCGAAACTACCGCCGGTTCGGCACCCCGCTCACGCTGGGTTTCGTCGCGTTTGCGGGTGTTCTCGCCGTCGAGAACGTCGTCGCCATCGGCTTTTTCATCAGTTCGGGGATGTTGTACGCCGCCGACCCGGCCGCACAGACGACGGTGGTCGCGATGCGGGCGCTCCAGTTCGTCGCCCTCGGGTTTCTCACCTCCGTCACGCTCCGGTAAGGCCAAGCGGGGTGGCTGTCCGACTCCGCACACGACCGTTCTGTACGGTCCCCGTTTCGCTCACAGGCCACGGCAAGCGACGCGGCGGCGTTCGGGACACCGCTCGTCGTCCCGTTCTCCTCTCCGTGGCAGATCCGGTCGTTCCGGATCGGTTGGCTGGGGTTGGGAGACGTGAGTGGAGCGAACGCGACGCGTTCGGTCGATGCCATCGGATGTGTGGTGTCGTAGGACGCCTGTTTCCGGTCGCGACTGGGGCGCGATTACGGCGGGTTATCGACCGACAGCACGGAAACGACGGACGGACGCGAGCCACGTCGGGCCTGCCATCGGGCATGGTCGGGGTGTACGCACGAACGCCTGCCACGGGTGGTCGAAACGCGCGGCGAGGCCCCTCGGTGGCGGTGTCCGGGTCGGGTCAAACGGGTGTTCGGAGGGCCCGCGAAAACACAGCGCGGACTAGCGCGTCGGTTCCATCGTCAGGTCGCTTGCGATCCAACCGTCCGTGTTGCCGGACTCGAGAAACACCGTTCGACCGGGACAGCTCTCACAGACCGACACCCTGGGCGTTTCGGGCGACTGTGGCTCCCCGTCATCGTCCGTGTGGGACCGTTTACCAGTTGGCATTGACACTGTTTAGGTAACCCTAAAATAAAAAGTATGCGGTTCGTGGCAGCCGATAGTGTGGCCCAGGACGTGACGTGGGCGTGTGTCCGGAGCTATGCCCGGGTGGCTCGGCGTGTCGGCCGCCGTCGCGGCCCATCGGCGGCGGCCGTGGTCGTCTGCTCCTCCGGCCCGAGACGTCCGGAGCGGGTGCCCGGTGAGAACCGTCATGACGGCTGTCGTGGCCCTCAGACGGGGGCACAGCCGGTGATCGGAGCGGCAGAACGTTTTTTATTCAGAACGCCGTCATGTTCGAACGGGGTGACGGCAGATGACCCTCGTACCACACGTGCCAGCGGACGAACCGACACGTGACCGTACGCTTCCCGATTTCGACGAAATCGTCGAGCGCATCGTCTACGGTGACTCGTCGTCGGTGCGTGGCCGAGGCGACCGGCACACCCCGACGACGTAACTCGCCACGGCAACCTGTCGACCGCCGGGATCCGGCGGTCGGCGTCGGTTTCTACCGGTCAGAGCAGGACGCCGCCGATAACGAGTAGCCCGACGGCCGCACCCGTCGCGGCGACAAAAAACGGCGTCGCCGCGCGTGCGGGCTTTCGCACCCTTCGCTCGTCGACGCCGTCGAGAAGGCGGCCCGACCCCGCCTCAATGAGACCGGCCATGGCGAGCCACAACCCGACCATCGCGAGAACGAGGTAGCCACGCGTAGACCCAAAGAGCGTCTCGGCGGTGTACCGTGTTCCAGCGAGATGGCCGCCGGTGAGCAAGAGAACGACCGACGCGACCCGTGACCCCCACCGGAGGCGACCGATCAGCCCGCCGAGCACCGTTGCACCGAGGTCGCCGTCGCGGGCGGCGGGCAGCAGTCCGCCGGCCACGAACAGAACGCTGCCGGCCCACAGACCGGCAACCAGCAGGTGTATCGCGTTTATCGCCGTGTCGACCGTCGCCATGGTCGCGGCTCGGGCTACGGCGACTTCAATCCGCGGGATCGGGAGCCGGCGTCGAATCGAAACCGATTAAACGCCCGCACGATCATACTCATCATGTGCCGAGGTAGCCTAGCCCGGCCAAGGCGGTTGCTTCGAGAGCAACTGTCCGTTCAGGACACATGAGTTCAAATCTCATCCTCGGCGCTTTTTTCGAACGCCCATTCGGTGGTCGCGTCCGGCGTGTCGACCAGCGTCCGGTACACCACACAGTACCGCTCGGTCGCCTCCTGAATCGCCGCCGCCGTCTCCGGGTCGAGGTCACCCGATAGCGTCGCGTCGAGGCGGATGTCCTGAAACCCGACAGGGACGTCGGCGACACCCATCGTTCCCCGGAGATCCAGGTCGCCCTCGACACGGACCGACACCGTGGCGTCGACGCCGAAGTTTTCGATCACCGCCTGTGCGGTCAGTTGCGAACAGGCGGCGAGCGCACCGAGCAGGAGGTCGCCCGAACAGGCCGCGGTGCCGGAGCCACCCGCGCCCTCGTGGAGTTCCGCCTCGTAGACGGCCTCACCCACCGCGACACTGCAGGCCGTCGCGTCTGCCGCCTCGTCACCGGTGGCCGTGAGCGTCACCTGCGCCGCCTCGGGGTCGGACTCGTAGGTTTCTTTCAGCGGTGCCTGTCGCTCGTGGAGATTCCTCGCCATGTGTACCGTGGATTGAGCGGGAGAAAAAGCGTTCCGGGCGTCAGGCCTCGTGAAGGGTCTCGCCTCTGGCGAGGCGCTGGGCCATCCGGAAGGTCTGTTCGCCCTCTCGACGGGTGGGCGTGTGGGCCGCGAGGTAACGCGCCGTCGCGACGAGGTGGGCGCGTCCTCGGCGCTCCCGACCGTTCGCGGCCGCAGCGTCGTACCGGGACACGGCCGCCTCGACGTTCTGTCGCGGGTGGAAGCCGACGTCCTCGCGCAACAGCGCCTCGCCGATCGCGCGCTTCAGACCGGCGGCGTCGCCACCGGCCGCGAGATACTCGGCCACGAGTCGGCCGGCGCGGGACACGGTGTCGTCGGCCTCAACCTCGAACGTCTCCAACAGGTCGTCGAGAACGGCGTCCGGGTCGGCGTCGCCGTCGGGATCGGGCAGGGGGGCTGGCGGCGTGTTGAGAAAGCGGTCGAGGTAGACGCTCATCGCTCCGTCGAAAACGGCGCGGTAGAGTTCGGGGGCGTCGGTGCGCCCAGCGAGGCCACAGACCGCGTTCGCGTACGTGTAGGTGTGATGCACTGTGTTCCAGTCGCGGAACTCGTTTGCCGTGCCGAACTGCGCGACCCGTCTGGCGGCGGCGTCGGCGACCGCTCGGGCGAGGGCGGCGGCGCTCGCCCCCGCCTCGATGGCGTCGGTCAACGTATCCATCACAGCGTGGGGGTCGTCGGCGAGGAGCCGGTCGACGAAGCCGTCCGGTTCGGTCCACGTCTTCTTCTCGCCGGTCTCGATCAGGTCGGGAAGCGCGTCGCTCGCCTCGACGACGAGGCCGGCCACGTCGACGGGTTGGCGCCACGCCGACCGCTCCTCGGCGCGGTCGGCCGAGGCGAGCGCGGGCACGAGGCTGGGGAGAACGGCGTCGGCGTGGTCCCAGCCGATCCGGTCCAGCAGTTCGAAGGCCTTGTTCGCGAAGTCGAGGCGGTGACCGGAGTCGAGATACCGGTGGTCGGTCGCCGCGGCAACAACGGTTCCGGCGAGTGCCGACTCGTCGGCGTCGCTCGCGATGGCCGCCCGGAGTACCCGCTCCGCGCCGTCGGCGTCCCGAAGCTCGATCGTTTCTCTGAACCAGTCGGCGAGGCGGTCGGGGGCGACGCCGTCGGTCGACAACGGCTCCTGAACGAAGAAGGGGGGTTCGCCGGCGCAGTCGTCGGCCACCGCTCCGAGGCCGACGTAGCGGGCCCGCCGCCGGTCCTCGGGCCGGAGGGCGTCGTGGAGGTTCGCCATCGCCGTCATCGTCGTCAGCCCCCTGCCCCACCCGTTCTCGCGGTACCGTGTCCCGAAGGCCGTCCCCACCTCCAAGGGGACCGTCGGCGCGACGCCGGCGTCGTCGAGGCCAAGAACCGCCTTGGCAACGACGAGGTCGAGTGACTCCCGGAGGCCGTGGTCGAGGCGCTCCTCCCAATGGGTCGCCGGCGGCGTCTCGCGGTCGGGATGTGGATCGACGTACACGTCGCCGTCCCGCACCTCGACCGGGAAGGCGGTGACGTCGTCGGCGAATGGGTCGAGCGTATCACCACAGGAGAGTTCAAAACGGGCGTGGTGCCACGGGCAGGTGAGAATGCCGTCGTCGACGGACCCCTCGGCGAGGGGAAAGCCCATGTGGGGACAGCGGTTGTCGACGGCGTGAAACGATCCCTCGTGGTAGAAGAGACCGATGGGTCGACCGTCGGCGGTGACGACCTGCGGACTCGCCTCGCGGGCCTCGTCGGCGGCGGCGACGCGTTCGAATCCGGTCATAGCACGCCATAGCGCACCGAGGGGAATAAGCGTGGCTCGCGTGCCCGTTACGGCTTCACGAGCACCTTGATCGCCTCGCGGTCGTCCATCAGCCGGTAGCCCTCGGGGACTCCGTCGAGGCCGACCGTCTCGGTGAAGACCGGCGAGGGGTCAAGCGTGCCGTCCAGTACGTCGGCCATCAGTTCCTCGGTGTAGGCCCGGACGGGGGCGACGCCGCCACGGAGGGTTACGTTGTCGCCGAACATGCCGTACAGGTCGAGTTCGTCGACGCCGTGGGGGACGCCGACGTAGCCAACGGTGCCGCCGGGACGAGCCATCGAGATGGCGGCGTTCATCGACGACGACGCGCCGACACACTCGACGACGTGATTCGCGCCGCCGTGGGTCAGTTCCTGGACCCGTTCGATGGCCGTGTCGCCGCGGGCGGCAACGGTGTCGGTCGCGCCGAACTCCTCGGCGACGGCGAGACGGTCCTCGTGGTGGCCAACGGCGACGATTCGCTCCGCGCCGAGGCGGCGGGCGGCGAGAACCGCACACAGGCCGACCGCGCCGTCGCCGACGACGACGCAGGTGGCCCCGGCGTCGACGCCGGCACTGGTGGCGGCGTGGTGGCCCGTCCCCAACACGTCGGTCAACGGGAGAAGCGCCCGGAGGGTGTCCTCGTCGTCGGCGTGGCGGTCGGGAACCCGAACGAGCGTGCCGTCGGCGTGGGTCGAACGGACGTATTCGCCCTGCCCACCGCCGTTCGCCCCGCCCCACGAATCACCGTCGACACAGGAGGTGTGCAGGCCTTTCCGACAGAACTCACAGGCGCCACAACTGATCCGAAAGGGGGCGAGTACGCGGTCACCAGGGTTGACCGAGCGCACGTCGTCACCGACCGCCTCGACGATTCCCATAGGCTCGTGGCCGACAGCCGAGCCGACCTCCCGGTCGCTCTCGCCGCGGTAGAACCACAGGTCTGAGCCACAGACCGCGGTGTGGGTGACGCGGACGATGGCGTCGGTTGGGGCCTCGAGTTCGGGCTTTGGACGCTCCTCGATCCGGATATCGCCGGGACCGTGATACGTTGCGGCGCGCATACCACACCACCGACCCCGAGGGGTAAAATGGACACGCCGGGACACCGAACGATCACGCCACGGGTGGACGGGAAAGGCATCACGAAGGCGCGGTGTCGTGTTTCGTTGGGGAGAGGCGACGAGGCCCGGGCGGCCCGAGGGCGCGGCGCTCGCCTCTCAGGCGGGGTTCTTTCGCGAGAGGTCGCTCCCACAGATGGGACAACGGTCGCGGTGGTCGTCGAACTCGCGGCCACAACCTTGGCACTGGAACCGCCAGTCGCGTTGTTCGGAGATGCCCTCACGGGCGATCACCTCGACGACGACGCCGAGATGTTCGGCGACGTTCTGCATCGCGTAGTCGTCGGTGACGAGCGTCCCGTCGAGTTCGAAGGCGGTGGCGACGAGACGCACGTCGGTATCGGAGAGTTCCTCGCCGTCACCCGTCTCGATGGCCGCCCGTTCGATGGTCTCGACGGTGTTGTCGGCCGGGATGTGGATGTGCATCCCCGCACCCTCCATGGCGTCGAAGCGGTAGGCGCTCTCGTCTTCGAGTTCCTCCTCAACCGCGGGGATGGAAGCCATCGACTCTGAGGTGTGGTACTCGTGGATAAACGCTGAGGAGTCGAGAACGTGCATCTACCGGTCGATAACGATATAGTCTTTCACCGCTTGCACACGGGAGACGGGGACGTGGAGTCGCCCCTGGTCGTCCTGCTGGAAGCGGGAGTCGGACGCGGAGAACTGTTCGTTGGGAGACACGAGCAGGTCGTTCAGCGCGCCAGTGTTCAGGTTCATCGTGATGTTGTACAACATCCCGAGTTCGGTTCCATCGGAACCCATCACGGACTTCCCCGAAAGGTTTTCCGCGAGTACGTTGGACATGGGCGTGATATTCGAGGGCACGAACTTAAACGCCACGGGGCCGACACCGCAGCGAGCGGCGTGAGGGGATGTTGAAAGACTTAACTTCGGTCCACGGCTCTTGCCCACTAAGCAACCTTCTGTCGGGGGACACCATGTCAGATTCGGACACACGCGACCGACCGGACGCACTTCGAACCCCCATCGTCGCCGTGCTCGGGCACGTCGACCACGGGAAGACCAGCCTGCTTGATACGATCCGCGGCTCGGCGGTCAGTGAGGGCGAGGCCGGCGCGATAACCCAGCACATCGGGGCGACTGCGGTCCCCCTCGACACCATCTCGGGGATCGCCGGCAGCCTCGTCGATCCCGACGACTTCGATCTGCCCGGGCTGTTGTTTATCGACACGCCCGGCCACCACTCCTTCTCGACGCTTCGTTCGCGCGGCGGCGCACTCGCCGACATCGCTATTCTCGTCGTCGACGTAAACGACGGCTTCCAGCCCCAGACCGAGGAGGCCATCGACATTCTCAAACGGACCGGGACGCCGTTTGTCGTCGCGGCCAACAAGATCGACACCACACCGGGGTGGAACCCACAGGACGGCGAGCCGATACAGGTCTCCTACGAGTCACAGAGCGATCGCGCCCGCTCCCGACTCGACGAAAACCTCTACGAGATCATCGGCCAACTCTCCGACTCGGGCTTCTCGGCCGACCTCTACTGGCGGGTCCAAGACTTCCAAGGCAACATCGGTGTCGTCCCCGTCTCCGCGATGACCGACGAGGGGGTCCCTGACCTCCTGACCGTGTTGATGGGGTTGTCACAGCGGTACATGAAAGAACAGATGACGATCGACGTGGACGGCCCTGGCGCGGGGACGGTCCTTGAGGTGAAAGAGGAGAAAGGCTTCGGCACCACCCTCGATGCGGTGATGTACGACGGGACGATCCGCGAGGGCGACGAGATCGTCGTCGGGGGGACCGGCGACCCCATCGTGACCGAGGTGCGAGCGCTCCTCCAACCCAAGCCGCTGGCCGAGATCCGCGCGGAGAAGCGGTTCGGACGGGTCGACGCCGTCGCCGCCGCCGCCGGGGTGAAGATCGCCGCCCCCGATCTAGCCGAGGCCATGGCCGGCGCTCCCGTCCGGGTCGTTCGCGACCGCGAGCGGGCGGCCGTCGCCGCGGATGTAGAGTCCGAACTCGCCGAGATCGAGGTCGAGACCGAGGAGAACGGCGTCGTCGTCAAAGCCGACACGCTCGGCAGTCTGGAGGCGATCGCAAACGCTCTCGTCGATGCCGAGGTGCCGATCCTTCGGGCGGAGGTCGGCGACGTGGCCCCCCGCGACGTGGCCGTCGCCAGCACCGCCGACGGCGCCGAACATCAAGTGATCCTCGGGTTCAACGTCGACGTTCTCGCGAACGCCGAGCGCGAACTCGAGGAGGGCGGCGTACGTTTGTTCCACGACGACGTGATCTACCAACTGGTCGAGGACTACGAGACGTTTATCGAGGAACGCCAGCGCGCCCAACAGGAGACCGTTCTCGACAAGATCGTCCGGCCCGCCCGCTTCCGGATCCTTGACGACCACGTCTTCCGCCAGTCCGACCCCGCCGTCGTCGGCGTCGAGGTGCTCTCGGGCACCCTCCAGAACAACTCCTACGTCGGCGGCTTCGACGGCAACGAGTTCGACCGTGTCGGTCAGTTGAGCGGCATCCAGAAACAGGGCGACGACGTCGACGAGGCGCGGGCGGGCGAACGCGTCAGCGTCGCCATCGACGGCCCGACCGTCGGCCGCGGGATCGACGAGGGTGATGAGCTCTGGGTCGACGTGCCCGAGAAACACGCGAAGATCCTCGAACAGGAACTGACCGACGAAATCGCCGCCGACGAACTCGAGGCGCTCCAAGGCTTTCTCGACAACCACCGGCGGCGGGATCCGTTCTGGGGGAAGTAAGCCGAGCCGCGCCCGGACCGATGGCCCGAAGTAACGTATCCATATTATTTACGGTGGTTTTTTGAACGTTCGGTCGACTCCTCAGATACGCTCGGCGAAACGTTTTAGTTTACAAATTAGCAATCAAAAGGTGGAGTGAGTACGTATGAGCGTTCAAACGCCCCAGAGCGACAGTATCAGCCTACCGACAACACCGTCCCGGTATGACCTGTTGCTGGCACTGCTCCCGGTGCCGTTGCTTCTCGGGGCGTTCGTGTCGGCGGTGACGGCGACACCGACGGCCGTCGGCGCTCCTGTTCTGTTATGCGGTCCTGATCGCCCCGCCGACGGCGAACGAGAAAAACGTCAGCGAGCGGTCGGCGTGATACCGTCGCCGACGGCATCCATCACCTGAAGCGCGGCGCTCGCGGCCAGTCCGCGCGCGACCTCGTCGCGTTCGTCGGTCTCCAGTCCGGTTTCGAGATCGTCGAGGTCGGGCGCGAACCCCGCGCTCACGGGATGGCCCGCCGGCGGACGGACGGCGACGGTTGCCGTCGGTCCGTTCGACCCGTAGGATAGCTCCGACCCGACGGTGTAACTGTCGGGCAGGTACGATCGGGTCTGTGAGACGATTCCCGCCACGGCCCGCTGGAGGGACTGTCGCTGGTTCTGAGTGAGTTCGACGTCCGTCGACCGCTGTCCGGCGTCGACGACTCCCGGCGCGCCTCCGTACGGCGTGTTTCCATTCATCGCAGTCGTTTCAGGTAGGGGGAGCGCGGCTAAAAAGCCGTCGGCGCTCCGGACGATGTGGGCGGTACGGACCTTCGAGCGCCGTGTATCGGAGGTCATGCCGACGACACACGCCGGCGGGCACGGCGGTCCGTCCGAGAACCGACACCACGGTACGCGGCGGTTGCCCGGAACCGACCACCGAAGAACGGGTCGAGAAAAAGCGATCCGTCGGGAACCGGTCGGACTCAGTACTGGTAGTCAGTGAAAGCCATCACCGGGCCGGAGTCCTCGTTGTCCTCGATTTTCGCCTTTGCGTCGCGGAAGTCGGCCATCGTGACGAGGGTGCGGTCGTCGCGGATGGCGAACATCCCGGCCTCCGTCGCGAGGGAGGCGAGGTCGGCGCCGCTGTAGTCGTCGAGATCGTCGGCCAGTTCCGCGAAGTCGACGTCGTCGTCGACGTTCATGTCGCGGGTGTGGATGCTGAGGATCTGAGCGCGGCCCTCGGCGTCGGGCTTTGGCACCTCGATGAGCCGGTCGAACCGGCCGGGGCGGAGAATCGCCTCGTCGAGCATGTCGAACCGGTTGGTCGCGGCCATGATCCGAATCTCGCCGCGGTCGTCGAAGCCGTCCATCTCGGAGAGCAGTTGCATCATCGTCCGCTGGACCTCGGCGTCGCCGGAGGTCTTCGAGTCCGTCCGCTTGGCGGCGACGGAGTCGATCTCGTCGATAAAGATGACCGCCGGCTGGCGCTCCTCGGCGAGTTCGAAGAGATCACGGACCAGTCGGGACCCCTCGCCGATGAACTTCCGGACGAGTTCGGAGCCGGCCATTTTGATGAATGTGGCGTCCGTCTCGTTGGCGACGGCCTTTGCGAGCATCGTTTTCCCCGTCCCCGGCGGGCCGTGGAGCAGGACACCCGACGGCGGATCGACGCCGACCTTTTCGAACAGTTCCGGCGTCAACAGGGGGTCCTCGACGGCCTCGCGCACCTCGCGCACCTGGTCGCCGATGCCGCCGATGTCGTCGTAGGTGACCGTCGGCGACTCCTCGACCTCCATGGCTTGTGCTCGCGAATCCGTCTCGTCGTCGAGAATCGCCTGCACGCTGAAGGAGTCGTTGACGGCGACGCGGTCGCCCGCAGCGAGTTCCTTTCGGATGCGCGGGGACGGTTCGGTGAGCACCTCCTGATTGTTGCCGTGCTGTTTGATGATGACGCCGTCGTCGGCCACCTCTTCGACGGTGGCAACGTACAGTGACGAGGTCTTCAGCACCTCGTTTCGGCGCTTGAGATGGTCGACCTCTTCCATCAGTTCCTCGCGACGGTCGTCGGTTTCATCGAGCCGCTCTGCCAGTTCCTCGTTGACGCGGATCATCCGCTCGTAATGTTGCTGGATGGCGTCCAGCCGCTCCGCGTCGGACATCTCGGGATCCAGATCCAACCGCGGGCGGTCCGGAAGCGACGGACTCCGTGACATTGGTTATCTTTCCTAAGTAGCGGGTGTAAATGGGCCTTTGGGTACGCGAACCCGGACGCGAACCCCGACTGACACCGCCGGTGGGACGCACCCGTGATCCCGAGGGAGTACCGGGCTGTCTACCGGATCAGCCGTTCCATCTCGTCCAGCGTCTCGTCGTATGTCGAAAGCGCCGTCTCGATGTACCCCGCGTCGGTCGTGTCCACGCCGGCCTGCTCCAGGATTTCGGCGGGATACGCGGAGCCACCCATCCGCAGGGCTTCGCGGTAGTCCGCGGCGGCGTTCTCGCCCTCGGACCGGATCCGGTCGACGATTGCCGTCGCCGCGCTGATACCCGTGCTGTACTGGTAGACGTAGTAGCCGTAGTAGAAGTGGGGGATCCGCATCCACTCGCGGGCAATCCGGTCGTCGACGACCGCGGGTTCGTAGAACGCCTCTTTCAACTCGCGGTACAGGTCGTCGAACCGGTCGGGGGTGAGCGCGCCGTCGTTCTCGACGGTCTCGTGGATCCGGAGTTCGAACTCCGCGAACATGGTCTGGCGAAACAACGTCGACCGGAAGCGTTCGAGGTACTCGTCGAGAACGTGTCGGCGGAGCGTGTCGTCGTCGACGGTCTCCAGCAGGTGGTGGGTGAGCAGCGTCTCGTTGACCGTACTCGCCACCTCGGCGACGAAGATGTCGTAGTCGCTGTACTGCCACGGCTGGGCTTCGTTGGCCAACTCCGAGTGCATCGAGTGGCCGAGCTCGTGGGCCAGTGTGTACATCGACGACACGTCGTTCTGGTAGTTCATGAGGATGAACGGCTGGGTGTCGTACGTGCCCGCCGAGAACGCACCCGAGCGCTTGCCGCGGTTCTCGTAAACGTCGACCCACCGGGAGTCGAGTCCCTCGGCCAGCCGTTCCTGATACGCCTCGCCGAGCGGTTCGACCGCGTCGACGACGTACTCGACCGCCTGTCCGTAGGGGATCGACGGCGGCTCCCCGTCGGCCATCGACGCGTAGAGGTCCCACATCCGCAGGTCGTCGACACCGAGCGCGGTGGCTTTGAGGTCGGCGTGACGGTGGAGGTAGTCGAGGTTCTCCCGAACGGTGTCGACGAGCGTGTCGTAGGCGTCGATAGGGACGTTCGGCCCGTCGAGCGCCGCCTCGCGGGCGGTGTCGTAGTTGCGGGCGCGAGCGAGCTTCACGTCCGAGGTCACGCTCTTTTTCAACGCCGTCCCGACGCCGTTGCGCACGTCCGCCCAGTGGTCGTAGAAAACCTCGTGGACCTCGCGGCGGAACGAGCGGTTTGGATGCTTCTGGAGTTTGGTGAAGTTGCCAAGCGTGATCTCCACGTCCTCGCCGTCAGGGTTCTCGACGGTCGGGAACTCCATATCGGCGTTCGAGAGCATGGAGTAGACGTCGCTCGCGGCGTCGGTCACGTCCGAGAGGTCCGCGAGCAGCTCCTCGACCTCCTTCGAACGGGTGTGTGGCTTCGCGCGAAGCACGTCGTCGAAGTAGTGGTCGTATTCGGCGAGAACAGGTTCGGTCTCGACGAAGTCGTCGAGTTCCGCGCGGTCGAGGGCCTGTAGTTCCGGCCGAACAAAGCTCGCGGCGCTCCGGGCGTCGGCCGCGAGCGACTCCGCCCGGGCCGACATGGCCTGGTACTCGCCGTCTCTCGTGTCCTCGCTACTCCGGAGGCTGGCGTATGTCGACACCGTCGACACGTCCCGCAGGAGATCCTCCCGCAGTTCGAGCAGTTCGAGCAGCGTCTCCGGGCTCTCGGTCACCCGCCCCTCGTACACCGAGAGGTCGTCGATCCGGTCGCTGATGTCGGCGAGGGCCGTCTCCCAGTCCTCGTCGCTCGCGAAGATGCTCTCCAGATCCCACTTGTTCTCGTCGTCGATCTCGCTCCGTTCAGGAACCGAACTCATCGGGTCAGCGTTGGGGAGCGGTCGTCGTAAGCGTTCGTGTGTTACACAAAGTACTCCCCGTTCTCGAAGGAACCTGCCTCGCCCTCGACGGCGAGAACGTCGAGGGCGGTGACGCGTGCGCCGACACCGAGCAGCCCCGCCAGACTCGGCTCTGTCCGGCCGTCGTCGCCCGAGACGAGTTCCTTTACGTAGAGTCCGCCGGCCCCGTGGACCTCGACGGTCGCGTGGCGTGGATCCTCGAACTCACCGTCGGCGTCGTACACCTCGCGGGTCCGAGTCATGCTCGCCCGGCGGTGGTCGACCCGGCTCGGCGTCTCCTGTTCGACCGTCGCGCCGTCGAGACTCGCAAGCGCCGCGTCGAGGGCGTCCGCCTCGATGTCGGCGTCGAACGCGACGGCGGCGCGGTAGGTCTTGCTCGCGTCGAGTCGTTTCACGCGCTCGACCATCTCGTAGGTCGCGAGACGGAGCCCCTCGACCTCCACCGCGCCGTCGGCAAAGGCGTTCACGTCCGCCTCGAGACGGTCGACGTCGACACGGCGGCGGCGGGGCTCTTTCACCTCGATGACGAAGGGGCGACCGGTGCCGAGCATCCTGGCGTCCACGTCCTCGCGACCCGCGCCGTGAAAGAGGGCGTCGACGCCGTCCATCACGTCCTCGACGACCGGTGCGGTGAGTTCCTCCACGCTGCGCTCGTAGAGGTAGCCCGACCCGCCGCAGTGGTCACAGGGCTCGCGTCCCTGCCGGCCGCTCCCCTGACACTCCCGGCAGGGCCACTCGGTCTGTGGGATGTCGCGTTCGAGTTTCCGGTACCGGCCGTAGACGAACGCGGAGTTGATCTCCGCCTCGACCCGGTCGGCGTCGAGGTCGACGATGAACTGCACGTCCGGCCGCTCGAACTCCACCTCGGCGTCGACGAGACGGCCGACGCGTTTGCCGACCTCGCGGTTGAACTCCATTTTGAACGGCTCGCCCGCGGCGTCGCCGTCGGGGGCAAGCGCCATCTCGGGGTCGCGTCCCACCTCCTCACGGAGCAGTCGCTCGTTTTCCTCGATCAGCGGCGGCGTCCGGGTGCCGACCTGATAGGTGTCGAACTCGACGTTCCCGACGGTGTCGGCGGCGCGGGCGGCCCAGTCGTCGAACTCGCCACACCGCCCCTCACAGACCCAGCAGTCCTCGACGGTGACGGGGTCGAAATCGTCGTCGTCGTCGAGGGCGACGGCGACGCGGAGCGACCGCCCACGTTCGGCGTTGGTCAGTCCGAAACTCCGGTCGGCGAAGACGCGCCCGAGACAGGCGTCACAGACGGGGCCGGTCGCGGCGAGCCGTCGGGCGTCGTCGAGAAGGCTCATACCGGTCGGGAGGTCGGCTCGCGTAACTGTCTTGCCATTCCGCTCAGACCATGCCGGCGAGCCACCAGCCGAGCGCGACAACCCCGGCGAGACCGAGACAGCCGAGGCAGGCGACGAGAACGCCGGCTCGTTGCAGGTACCGGCGGTCGGCCGCCGCGCTCTCGGGGTCGGCGAGACGGGCATCGAGCAGGCGGGTCGACCGCAGGTTCGCCTTCCAGTAGGCGTCGAACAGATCGCCGAGAAGCGGAACCGACCCGACGGTGGCGTCGAGCCAGAGCGTCAGGACGATCCGGCCGAGCGTCGCCCGCGGGACGCCCGTTCGGACGGCAACGGCGAGAACGTACGCCGAGAACACGAGGCCGGCGGCGTCGCCGGCGACGGGGAGGAGGCCAAGCAAGGGTTCGACACCGACGCGGTAGGTGGTGCCGGGGATCCGGATGGAGTCGTCGAGAAAATGACTCAGGCCACGGAGGCGCCGGAGGTCGGCCGCAACGTCCGGATCGAGGTCGGACCCCGCTGACCCTGGGTCGGCGGGGACCTCCTCCGGCGGGGCGGGGGGACGTGACACGCTCGTACCGTGGCGCGCCGTCGTAAAATCGTTCGGGGGTCGGGGGCGTCGGAACTGAAAGCTTCTTGCCGACGGCGCGCGCGAACGCCACCATGACGAGCGTCAAGGAGTTCCGCGTCGAGCGCGAACCCACGGCGACGGCGACGGGGCGGGGGCGCTTCGACTTCACCGACGACTACTCCGTGTTCGATTGGGGGGCGATGCCCGACCGAATCCCCAAAAAGGGACGGAGCCTTTGTACGATGGGTGCGTTCAACTTCGAACTGCTGGAATCAGAGGGTGTGTCGACCCACTACCGTGGCGTGGGACCGGACGCGGTGCAGTTGTCGGCCGTCGACGACGCGCCACGGGAACTCGCTATCGAACTCGTTCGGGTGCCGGATCTGCCCTTCGAGGAGGGCGCGTACGACTACGACGCCTTCCACCGCGCGGCCGGGAACAACTACCTGATCCCGCTGGAGATCGTTTTTCGCAACACAGTCCCGGTGGGATCGAGCCTCCGGCGGCGTGGCAAACCGCGCGAGTACGGTCTCGACCGCGGCGACTGGCCCGAGGAGCCGGTCGACCTGCCGGACCCTGTGGTGGAGTTCTCGACGAAGTACGAGGAACAGGACCGGTATCTCGACAGGGCCGAGGCCAACCGTATCGCCGGCGCGGCCGCCCTCGACGACCTCGACGTTCTCGCCCGCGAGGTGAACCGCGTCGTCACCGACCGCGCCGAGAACGCCGGGTTCGTCCACGAGGACGGCAAGATCGAGTGTTGCTACGTCGACGGGGAGGTGAAGGTGGCCGACGTGGTGGGGACGTTCGACGAGAATCGCTTTGCCTACGACGGTCAGGAGGTGTCGAAGGAGGTGGTTCGCCAGTACTACAAGCGGGCCGACCCCGGGTGGGTCGAGGCGGTGAGCGAGGCAAAGGCCGAGGCCGACCGTCTGGATGTCGCCGACTGGCGCGACCGCTGTGCCGCCGACCCCGACCCGCTTCCGGCGTCGGTCGTGACCGCCGTCTCGGATCTGTACGCCGCTGGCGCGAACGCCTACACCGGGGGGTCGTGGTTCGACGCTCCGCCGGTTACGGACGCCGTCGACGCCGTCCGCACCCTGTAACTACGGACCGACGCCGGGCCGTGGCTGGTCGTACAGCAGGCTCGTCGTGAACCGGTAGACCGCCGCCGAGACGAGCAGCGACCGAAAGCACAGACAGAGATGGTGGAGTCGGTCGGGTTACTGGACGGCCATACGAACGCTAGCGGGCCGAGCGATCTACGCCGTTCGGCCGGAGGCCGGCACTCCAAAACGGCTTTGCCTCGTGGCCACCCACGGTCGACCGATGACGGCATACACCGCGACGGTCACGATCCGGCTCAAGCGCGGGGTTCTCGATCCGGAGGCCGAAACGACACAGCAGGCGCTCGAACGACTCGGGTTCGAACTCGACGACCTCCGGTCGACCGACCGGTTCGAGATCGACCTCGACGCCGAGAACAGTGAGGCGGCGCGCGACCGCGCCGACGAGATGGCCGAGCGACTGCTGGCGAACCCGACCATCCACGACTACGAGGTTGAGGTTTCGGGCCGATGACGGTCGCAGTGCTCCAGTTCGGCGGGAGCAACTGTGACCGCGACTCCGTTCGCGCGCTGTCTCACCTCGGGATCGACGCCGAACGCGTCTGGTACGAGAACGGCCTGCCCGAGAACGCGACCGGTGTGTTGCTCCCCGGCGGCTTCTCCTACGGCGACTATCTCCGGGCAGGGGTGATGGCCGCACGCACGCCGGTCATCGACGCGGTGTGCGAGGCGGCGAGCGAGGGCATTCCGGTCCTCGGCGTCTGTAACGGCGCACAGATCGGCTGTGAAGCCGGTCTTACCCCGGGCGCGTTCACCGTCAACCGGAGCGCGCGTTTCCAGTGTGAACGGGTCCACGTCCGGGTCGAGACGACCGAGTCGCCGTGGACGCGGGGGTACGACGAGGGCGACGTACTGGAACTCCCTATCGCCCACGGCGAGGGCCGATTCGAGGCTGACGACGACACCCACGAGCGACTGATAGAGGACGACCGGATCCTGCTTCGGTACTGCGACGCCGAGGGCGTGGTCACCGACGACGCCAACCCCAACGGCTCGCGGGACAACGTCGCCGGCGTCGTCGGCGAGAAACGAACGACAGCGGTGATGATGCCCCACCCCGAACGGGCGACACTCCCCGACCTCGGTGGGACGGACGGGGCGGTGCTCCTGCGTGGGTTCGGGGCCACGTCGGCGACCGTCTAAAGTTTTTTCGCGGCGGTCGCCTGGTTCGTCCGTCGCTGGGCCTCCCGCAACTGCCGATCCGTCGCGGCCGCCCGGTCGGCCGGCAGCGTCTCGCGGAGCCCATCGAAGCGTTCGATGGCGCGGTCAAGGTTCGACGCGAGCGCCGAGAGTGCCCGATCCGATCCACCCCGGTCACCCGCCTCGGCCCGGTCGGCCGCGCGGCCCGCCGCGCCACTGACCGCTTCCAGCGCCCGGAGCAAGCCGCCGAAGGTCTGGGTCGTCCCCCCGCCACCGGTCGTGTCGTCGTCGTCGCCGCCCTCGTCCGCGTCGTCGTCGTCATCGTCATCGTCCCCCACCTCGCCGAGGCGGTCCGTTGTCTCCGCGACCAGCGTTTCGACGAACGACGCCAGCGACGCCGTCCCCGTCCGTGGGCGGTCGATCCGGACCGGATCGGTCCCGGAGGGGTTGACCCGGAATGCGCCGACTGCGTCGTCGACGTCGCGGACCTCCGCCGTGTACGCCCCGCCGCGGTGGATGTAGACGGCGTCGGGACCGTCGACCGACGCCTCGTACAGTCGGCCGCCGAAGTCGTCGTCGACAGCGAGGGTGGATAGATCCGCGTCGGTGCCGTCGGCGTCGACCTCGAGTTTGGTCGCTTCGCCCGCAGGAACGAGGGGAATCTCGCCCTCGACGCCCGCGAGGGTGACGGCGTTGGTCCCGTCGGCGTCGGCGGCGGCGGTGACCGTGGTCGTGGTCGTGGCCGTATCGGTCGCCGCCTCCGTCTCGCCCCCGCCGACCGTTACCGGTTCCGTGTGGGGAGCGACGCCGGCCCCGTTGACCGTCAACCGGTGGTCGCCGGCCTCGACGCCACGGAGCATCGCAACCCCGCGAAACGTCGGTGCGGCGACGGGGTCACTCTGGAGAAGGGTTACCGCCTCGACGGAGGCGTCGGTCGTCTCGACACCCTCGTCGTCGGGGGCGACCGGCGACCGGACCGTCTCGGACACCGTCGCGACGAGGTCGTTGATCGGCCCGGGCGGCGAGACGGCGTCGTAGCGGTCGGACAGTTCCGACCGGTGTGCGGGTTCAGTGATATCCGCGACCGGATCGTTGTACCGCTGTTGATTCCACGGCGTCCCCGCGGTCGTGATATGACCCGCGATGGCGTCCTCGGCGAGTTCCGGAACCGCAAACTCGAAACTCAATCGCGGCCCGGTGAACTCGTCGATGGTCTCGAGGTCACGGGTCGGGACGAGGTCGTAGGTCACGTCGCCGTCGTCTTCGTTTGTGGGGGCGAAAACGAGGCCCGTCTCCCGGGACGGGAGGTCGGTCGGGGGCGAGGAGAGGGCGTCGAACGACCGGACGGTCAACGGCCGGGGGACGAGAGCGTCGCGGTCGACGGCGGGCAGATCGGGGTGTTCGTGGACCGGCGTGCCGTCGAGTTCGGGAACGACGTATGGGAGTCGGAGACCCTCGTCCCGGGGGAGGCCGTAGGCCGCCGGGAGGTCGGCCAACTGCTCGACCGCGTCGAGCGCTCGGTTCGTGATGTCGGCCGGCAGGGTATCGAGGGGTAGACGCTGGAAGCTGTTTCGGCGGTCGTTCAGCGACAGCGCACTGGAGTGGGAACCGAGTTCCGAGAGAACCCGAGGCACGCGGTCCGGGTCCGGGTCGAGGTGTTCGTTGTTCGGCACCCGTTCGGAGTGCGAACTCGCGACGAACAGTTGTGGGTCGTCGGTGCCGGTGTCGACAAACACGTGTAACACCTCCCAGTCGTGCCAGTGGAAGTTGGTGGTGAACTGGTCGAACGCGAAGTAGTACCAGAACTGGACAACGGCGAGCGGTGAGTCCGCGTACTCGACGACGTGGTAGAACACCGTCGGCTCCGGGGGGTCGCCTGCCTCGTCGTGCCGACTCGTGTACCCGTTGAGGGCGTCGAAGCCGTCGACAACCGTCCGGCCGTCGCGTTCACTCGTGTACGGCCGGGGGTCGGTCGGAAGCCACTGCTCGGCGGTGTCGAACGCGAAGGTCGGCGCGAACCGCTCGGCCAGCCTGCTCGCCGTCTCGGGGTCGGCTGTCGTCGTGGGGGTCGGGTCCTCACCGCCGTCGCCGCCCCCGCCCCCGCCGTTCGAAGCCGGACAACCGGCCAGCGACGCGGTTCCGGCGCCCGCGAGGGCGGCGAGAAGCGACCGGCGGCCGAAGTCGAAGTCGAAGGCGTCGGCGTCAGTGTCGACCATTCGACTCACCCGGTTGTGTCGGGCCGGACGTGGGGAGGGTCGGGCGGCCGGGACAACCGCTCCGGGGTGAAGCCGGACGGTCGGCTGTGTGGGGCATAGAACAACCTGCGGCCGGCGAGCGAAAGGTGTTGTGGCGTGGGCGTGGTCGTCAGCGCGCAAGCGGCATCGCGTAACTCGTCTCGGCCTCAAGCACCGTCTGCCACGTCGCCTCGCAGTCACAGGACACCTGCTCGAATACGGTCGGGTCACCCCGGAGGCTGAAGTCCTTGATGGCCCGTTCGACCCGGCCGTCACACTCGCCGCAGTTGTGCGGCCCGCGGTCGCTGCCGCCGCCGACGGGGTCGGAGACGACGATGGCGTCGGTGTCGGCCGTTCGTTCGAGCACCTCGGCGACGGACCAGAGCCACGGCGGGCGGTATCCACCCTGGAAATAAAGATCGTCGACCATGGTGTAGCGCTGGACGTTACAAGGGTTCATCGAGACAGTGTGACAGTACTCCGCACACCGGCGCACGGAGGCGGTCATATCCTCGACGGCCTCGCGCTCCGAGAGAAAAGGGGGTTTCAACAGGAGGTACGCCTTCACGCCTGCACCGGCGGCGTCGGCCTCCCCGGTCGCGTCGACGAAGTCCTCGAAGTCGAAGTACTTGTTCACACAGTCGTGGCGCACGCGGTCGGTGGCGGTCTCCAGTCCGACCGCCACGTCGGTCGCGAGACCGTGATCGGTGAAATCGGCGAGTTTCCCGCGGTCGACGAAGTCGGGAAGCGACTCGACGACGATGCGTTCCCGGTCGGCGAAGGTGTCGGCGATTGCACGCCGACTCTCGGCGCCGACCTCGCGTTCGTCGAGAAAGGAGCCGGAGGTGTAGATCTTGATCAGGTCGGCGGGGTCGTCGGCGTTCTCGCGTTCGTGGGCGAGACAGGCGTCGATCTGGTCCATGAGGGCGTCGTGGGTGACCGAACCCCCCTCGACGGACTCGGCAACGTAGCCACACATCGTGCAACCGCCGGCCCGTGCCCAGCGACAGCCGCCGGTGTTGAGGATGATGGTCAGCGACTGTGAGACGCCGTCGGGCGTCTGGTCCTCGTCGATCCACACCCGCGTCGGCTCGTGGGGGTCGTACGTCTCGTTCTTGCGGGACCGGATTCCCCGCATCACCTGGTTGTGTGCGTCCATTCCCTTCCCCTGTTCGTACACGTCGGGGCTCGGTTCGCTCATTGCCGACGGTAGCCGGCCGACGCGTAAAGCGGCTTCGGGGTCGGTACAACGACAGGAGGGAGTTACCGCCGGGTCGGCGACACCCACGGACGGTACCGGGCGACGCGGGCAGCCGTCACACCGACGACCGAACCGACGGCGTTGAGAACGGCGTCGGCGACGCTGCCGGTGCGGTAGGCGATGCCTAACTGAACGAGTTCCACGCCCGCTCCGACGCCGGTCGCGACGGCGACGGCAGCGGCGGCACCGCGCCACCCAGGGCCGAACGAACGCCGGATGGCGGCGGCGAGAACGGCGTAGCCGACGAGGTGAAACGCCCAGGAGAACGCCGCCGTGTCGGCACCCGAGGACCCGAGCCAATCGGGGTTTACGACCGACCCCGAGATGAGGGCGAGTCCCACCGCGACCGTGATGATCGATCGGTGCATTAGTGACGCGTTTTCGTGACATTAGGCCGGCCTAAAACTTGTTACGAAACCAAACGTGATTACGTCGGCGGAGCAACGATTAACAGGTTGGAAGCGTAACCAACTAACGCACGTTACCATGACAGACTTGGGCGGATTCAGAGACAACGTGGCACAGGTCGACCTCAGTTCGGGCGACGTCTCCTACCGGAGCGTCGACGACGAGGACGCAAAGAAGTATATCGGCGGGCGTGGGCTCGGCGTCAAGTACGTTTTCGACGCCGGTCCCGACGTCGACCCGCTGGGGCCCGACAACCGCCTTGCGTTCATGAACGGGCCGCTGACCGGTTCACAGGCGGTTATGAGCGGCCGGATCGCGATCTGTACGAAGTCGCCGCTCACGGGGACGGTGACGGACTCCCACCACGGTGGCTGGTCCGGTGCTCGACTCAAGTGGGCCGGCTTCGACGGCATCCTCTTCGACGGCCAGACGGACGACCCCGTCTACGCCGTCGCAGAGGACGGCGAGATCGAACTCCATGACGCCTCCCACATCTGGGGGAAGGGCGTCCACGAGACGCGCGAGATCCTCGAGGAGGAGGTCGAGGGGTCCTACGGCAAGAACCTCTCCTGTATGGTCATCGGCCCGGCCGGCGAGAACGAGGTCCGCTACTCCTGTATCGTCAACGAGGACGACCGTGCCTCGGGCCGTGGCGGCACCGGTGCCGTGATGGGCAACAAGGGCGTCAAGGCCGTCGTCGTGAAAGCCGGTACGGAGATGCCCAAGCCTGCGGACTCCGATACGTTCGGTGAGGGTGCCCGGCAGGCGATGCAGGTCATCCAGGAGTCCGACGTCACCGCGCCCAACGAGGGTGCGCTCTCGATGTACGGGACGAACGTCCTAATGAACATCACCGAGGAGATGGACGGCCACCCGACAAAGAACGGCCAGTACACCTCCTCGTTCGCGATGAACGACGAGGAAGGGACCGACGTCACCGCCGAGAACATCAGCGGCGAGAACGTCCGCGAGAACATCCTGGTCAACGAGCCGACCTGTCACTCCTGCCCGGTCGCCTGTAAAAAGGAGGTCGAGGTCAACTACGAGCACAAGGGTCAGGACATGAACGTCCAGATGGAGTCCTACGAGTACGAGTCGGCGTGGGCCCTCGGGACCATGTCCGGCAACGACGACCGAGACTCCATCGCGATCATGATCGACCGGTGTAACGACGTGGGCGTCGACACCATCGACATGGGTAATATGCTGGCCATGGCGATGGAGATGACCGAGAAGGGCTACCTCGACGGCCTCGACGACGACATCGACTGGGGCGACGAGGAGCACATGATCGACCTCATCGAGGAGGTTGGCCACCGCAACAGCGAACTCGGCGACCTCCTCGCGAAGGGTCCGGAGCGCGCCGCCGAGGAGATGGACGCACACGACACCCGCCTCGACGTCAAGGGCCAGACCATCGCGGCCTACGACCCGCGCTGTATGAAGGGCATGGGCATCGGATACGCCACCTCGAACCGCGGTGCCTGCCACCTGCGCGGCTACACCCCGGCGGCCGAGATCCTCGGCATTCCGGAGAAGGTCGATCCCTACGACTGGGAAGGCAAGGGCGAACTCTGTGCCACCTTCCAAGACCTCCACGCCATCTCGGACTCGTTCGACATCTGCAAGTTCAACGCGTTCGCGGAGGGCATCGAGGAGTACATCAAACAGTACAACGGCATGACCGGCCGTGGCCTCACCGAAGAGGAACTCATGACGGCCGGCGAACGGGTGTACAACCTCGAACGCTACTTCAACAACCTCGCCGGCTTCGACGGCGCGGACGACTCGCTCCCGGGTCGGTTCGTCGAAGGCGACGACGAGGCCATCCCCGGTCAGGGTGGCTCCGAGGGCGAACTCTGCGAGCTCAGCGAGATGAAGACCGAGTACTACGAGCACCGTGGCTGGGAGGACGGCGTCGTCACCGACGACACGCTCGAACACCTCGACATCGACCTCGGCCCCGGCACGGGCGTCTCCGGCTCCAGCGGCCAGGCCCCGGCCGACGACTGAGGCTCCGGCCACCCCACGACTTCTTTATTTTTCAGTCGGTCAGCGACGGCTACGTGTCGGCGTCTCGTGCCCGAAGTTCGTATCCCGTGACCGCGGTGACAGCCCGCCCGTCCCACAGGTCATCGTCGAGGGCGGCCGCGAGGAGGTCGTCGTAGGCGGTCGTGGAGACGCGAATGCTCTCGTTGAAATCGAGATTGCGCGAGCCGGTGGGGGTACAGTCGTGGGCGACGACGTGGTGGTGGACCGAGTTTGCGATGCCGTTGGTCGGTTCGACCGAGAGGAGCCGCGACATCGATCCGGCCTCGTACCCCGTCTCCTCGCGGAGTTCGCGCCGGGCGGCCGTCTCGATATCCGGGTCGTCGTTCTCGACGGACCCGGCGGGGAGCCCGCGGTTCACTCGGCCGACCGCCTGTCGCCACTCGTCGATAACGACCACGTCGCCGTTCGGGGTGAACGGAAGGACAACCACAGCCGGGGACTCATCGACGTACTGGTAGTCGGTCTCGGTGCCGTCGGGCAGCGTTACCTCGTCGTCTCGCACGTCGAAGCCGGGACAGGAGTAGTCGATGGCCGAGTCGGTCGTCTCCCAGCGGAGGTCATCGTCCATACGGGACGTGGGGGAAGCGGCGGGGAAAAGCGCGCCGGCCGGGGCGTCACCGGAAGCGCCGGCGGATGCGGAGACCGACCCCGGAGCCGACGAGAACGAGGGAAACAAGCGTCGCAAAGACGTGGAGTTCACCGACCCAGAGCGGGAGGCGCACGGCGGCGCTTGCCAGCCGGAGAACAGGCGTCAACACCGGAACGCTCCCGCCGGCGGCGCCCGTCGTCCCCTCGTCGCCGTAGGTGGATCCGCCGACCGTTTCGCCGGCGGGCAGGCGATCGGCCTCGTAGGGGAGGGCTCGGTAGTCGAGTTGGCGTTCCGAGACGACGCGGCCGGACTCGTTGACCTCGACGATCCGGGCGTTTCGCGTGTCGGTGATCAGCGTGTTGCCGTTGGGGAGGCGGTCGGCGTCGCGGGGCCAGTCGAACTTCTGGCCGCCGGCCCCCTCGAGAATCCATGCAGGCTCCCAGTCACCCGACTCGGTCCGGTGGAGTTCGACCACGCGGTGGTTCTCGCTGTCGGCGACGAGAACGGCCCCGTCGCCGAGCCACTGGGGGTTGTGCTGGTGGTAGAGGACGTCCGGGTCGCCGGTCGGGTCGTCGGTGTCGCCGTCGGGGTCCGCGTTGATCACCTCGACGACGCCCTCGCCGCGTTCGAGAACGAGCAACTGGTTCGCGTTCCGAACGGAGACGAGGAATCGGTCATCGCCGATGCGGTCCACATCGTTGATGTGGAGCCAGTCCTGGGTGGTCGGATCCTCGGGAGCGGTGTAGCGCGTACTCGCCTTCCACTCCCATGTCACCTCGCCGTTCTCGACGATCAGGATCCGCTCGTGTTCCATGTCCGCGAGAACGAACCCGCCACCGGGGAGGGGTTCGACATCGTGGACCTCGCTGGCGACGCGGGTACGGACCGGGAACGACCACTCCTCGACCACCTCGGGCGAGGGGTCAGGGTCGATGATCCGGTAGCCGGTGCGGTGACACGGCGCCTCGTAAGGACCACACGCCTCGTACCCGCCGGCCATGTAGCCCGCGAGGACGCGGCCGTTCTCCAGTCGTGTCACGTCGAAGTACACCGGAGCGGAGGGTTCGCGCCACCCCTCGTCGGTGCCATCGAAAAAGCGGACCGAGCCGCCGTCGTGGTAGCTGCCGACCCCTTGGACACCGACGAGCGTCTGTCGGGCGTCTCCGGAGGCGTCGGTGGTCCCGCCGGGCGTGCCGGCGGGGGCTAGGGCCGCGCCGCCGCCGACCGTTCCGAGCAGACACAGACAGCCGAGGACAACGAGTGCGTCGCCCACGCGGAGACTGGACCGAGAAGGCATCGTACGTGGGTCGGCGAGTTCGATGATAAGCCTTCGGATACGGCGTCAGATCCGCGTCAGACGGTCGGCAACAGTCTTGTGTGATGAGCCTATAGACTCATTCCATGACCCCTGACAGTACCCCCGACAACGCACTCTTCGAGTTGTACGAGCGATACATCGGAGCCCCCGAGACGGAGACCGACGTCTATCTGGGGTTCGCGCTCTTCTTTGGGGGTATTACCCTCGGGGCCATCGGTATCGTCGTGTTCTTTCTGTCGGCGCTCGCCAGTGATCCGGGAGACACCGCCTTCGCCCTCCGGGAGGTGGCGGTGGTGGCGTCGGCGGGTGGGTTTCCGGCGCTGTTGCTCGGCATCGTCGTCCTCCTGCCGGGCGACGGCCGGATGCGGTACGCTGCCCTCGCCGGGGTCGCGGTGTGTCTCATCGCTGTCGGGGCGTTCGCGTCGGTCTATCCGATGAACTGGAACGTCTCGCGGGCGCCGGACTACAGCGCACAGATCATCGCCGTGTACGCCGTTGGCCTCGTCGCCGTTGTCGGGGCGACGGGGGCGGCTCTCGTGGGCCACCAGGTGGCACGCGCCGGAACCGAAAGCGACGACGCGGTGACCGGTAGCGGGGCGGTGGACGCCGGGAGGAGCGGGGGCGACGCCGGGGCCGGCGGCGGGACGACCGACTCCGTCTCGGAGGAGCGGGTGCGTCGCGACATCGACGAAGCGATGGCCGACGCCGACCTCTCGTGGGGCGGGGTCGATCGGACGGAGACGAAACGCCTCGAACTGAACACGGATGCCGACGTGGAGGTCGACCGCGAGGCTTTCGAGAACGCGGAGGCAACGACCGTCCGGTCGTCCGGGGATGGCGTCGACGACGCGCTCTCGAACCTGCAAAAACTGCAAGGCCGCGAGCAGAACACCGACACTGCCTCCGGAGTCGACGACCAGACGGCGGCGCTGAGCGAACTCCGCCAACAACAGCAAGCGGAGGAAGTGGCCACCGAGGACGACGAGGGGTTCGTCGACCGCGCAAAAAACCTGTTCTCGTGGTGACGACACGGGCACGCCGGCGCGCAGTCACCCGGTGTGTCCCGATTTTCGTCGTCTGACGTGTGTCAGGTCTATATAATCCGTCGACACTTTGGCGGAAACGTTTATGATGGCGACGGGGCATCACACCCGTATGGCAAAAGGCCTAGACGTCGGGACGATGAACCTCATCTCGGCACAGCAGGAGGGGGCGGAGACGGTCTTCGTCCAGCAACGCAACTCCTTCGTGGAAATCGAGTACTCCGATATGGCGGAGCAGATGCTCTCCCGGAGCGACGTTCTCCACATCCGGAAAGACGACAAGGTGTACGTCGTCGGCGACGACGCCCTGAACTTCGCCAACATCTTCAACGAGGAGACGCGCCGCCCGATGCAACACGGCATCCTCTCCTCGGAGGAGTCCTCGGCCATCCCGATGATCAAACTGATCACCGAACAGGTGGTCGGCCAGCCCGACCACCCGGGCGAACGGCTCTACTTTTCCAGTCCGGCCGACCCGATCGATTCGAAGCTCTCGACGCTGTACCACGAGAAGACCCTCGAATCGATGCTTGGCGACATGGGTTATGAGACCGAACCGATCAACGAGGGGATGGCGGTCATCTACTCCGAACTCGCCAATCACAACTTTACCGGCCTCGGCGTCTCGTTCGGCGCGGGCATGACCAACGTCTGTCTGTCGTACTACGCGGTGCCCGTCATGAAGTTCTCCATCGCCCGGGGGGGCGACTGGATCGACGAGCAGGCCGCCCAAGCGACGGGCACGCCCGTCGACAAGATCACCTCGATCAAGGAGGACGACTTCGAACTCGACTTCCGCACCGACGTCGGTGGCGTCGAGGGCGCACTCGCCATCTACTACGAGAACCTGCTTGACTACGTGATCGAGAACATCGCCCGCGAGGTCGACGAGGAGGACGTCGAGGAGGACCTCGACGTGCCGGTCGTCGTCACCGGTGGCACCTCCAGCCCCCGCGGCTTCGAGAAGTTGTTCGAGGACCATCTTCAAGAGGCATCGATTCCGTTCTCGATCAGCGAGGTCCAGAGCGTCAGCGAACCGCTCTACAGTGTCGCTCGCGGTGCCCTCGTCGCCGCCCGCTCCGACGAGGAACAGGAGGACGACGGCGAGAACGCCCGACAGGCGCAGGGATCGTCGGCGGAAGACTGAGGCGGCCGTGACCGAGAAGCCGGCTATCCGGTCTCGGCGTCGGTCGGCTTCGTGGTAGCATCCCCCTCCGTCACGGGGCCACCGGTCGGCGCGTCGGTGTCGTCGGTGTCATCGGTCTGCCGGTTGTAGAACCGTCGGAGCGCGTCGTTCCACGACTCATCGCTCGCGTCGTCCCCGGAGGGCCGGGACAACGGAGGTCGGAGTTCGACACTCGGGTCCTCGTCGCTCCCGTAGAACCGTCGGAGCGCGTCGTTCCACGACTCGATCCGACGGGGGGTACCTCGGTGTTCGGCGTCGATGCCGACGTAGCCGCAGTTCTCGCAGACGGACGCCTCCCGGCCGCTCAGGGCGTAGGTATCGAGTGTGTCGCCACACTGCGGGCAGTCCATGCCACAGAGTTTTCACGCCGCCTCTTCAGCCTTCCCCCGCCTCCACCGGCATAGATTTATGATACACCATTCAACAATCTGAAACATGCGCCGAACGGTCATCCCGCTGCTCGTGGTCCTCCTCGTCGGCGTGGTCACGCTCCCAGGGGCCGCCGTCAACGACCCACGATCCGAGCCGGCGGAGACGACGCCACCCGTTCGTGTCTACGTTAGTGAGACGCTGAACATCTCGGCGGTCGAACTGTCGGGCGGTTCCGGAGCGATCGGAACCAACGCGACGACGTTTCGCGCCGTTGGCGGCGGCGCGTCGTTCACCATCGAGTCCCCCGCGGCCGCCGACTTCGACGGCGTCGAGCCCGGATCGTACTACGTGACCACCGACAGCGACGTGCAGGCGGAACTCAGCGTTCGTCGGCCGGAAATCGATTCGCTCGAACTCCGCGACCAGCAGGCGGTGACTGTCACCAACCGGAGCACCGATCCCGAACACCTCAACCGCCTCTCCGTCAGGGCGCGGTACAACTTCGACGCGGTCGACCGCCTCAACGTGACGGTCGTCGGTCCCTCGGGGGCCACCGTGGCGACGGGGCGGATCACCGGGAGCAGGGGACTGATACGCGTTGAAATCAGCGACCCGGTGCCGGGTGTTTACACGGTGACCGCGGCGGGGAGCGGCGTCGATGCCGCCTCGCGAACGGCGACAGTGCGAGTGAGGGGCACGACGGCGACACCGACGGCCACGGCGACGACAACGCCCGCGTCGGCCCCCACCACGACGGCATCAACAACCACACCGACACCGACCGGCACTCCACTCCCCGCCACGCCCACGCGGGCTGAACAGCCCGCGACGCCAACGGACCCCGCGACGGCTACGGTCGGCGACGGTCACGGCTTCGGTGTCCTGACGGTTCTTGCCGCGGCACTGGCGCTGACCGCCATGGCGCTCGCCCGGCGACACTGACCGGCGTTGCGGCGCTCAGTCGGTCGACCGCGCCCGCTCGAACCGATACGGGGGGAGTTTGAGTTCGTCGAGGTCGGGCAGTCCCTTCACGTTGTAGACGACCTGGAGCGTCTCCGTCGTCGGCGCGCCGATACAGGAGAGGCGGATGCCCCGGTCGACCATCTCCGCCGGCAGGATGTGATCGACTGGCGTCGCCATCTCGCCGTCGACAACCGCGACCGCACAGTTCGCACACGCACCGCCACGGCAAGCGTACGGCCATGCGAACCCACGATTCTCGGCTGCCTCGAGCAGCGTTTCTCCGGGGTTGATCAAGAACTTGCCGTAGGCGGTCGGGTCGAGTCCCGCTGTCGAGGCCTTCTCGAACAGGTCGTCGTCATCGAGTGACCACCCGCGGTCTTGGATTACCTCGTAGTCCAGATACTCAACACGGGAGACGATATCGCGGCGTTCGTCGGACGCCTCGTCGGCCTCGGTGTCGGCCGCAGCGTCGGCGTCCGGCGCCGACTCGTCCCGGTCGTTCATCACGGCCTCGTAGGCCGCCTTTACCCGCTGGAAGGCACGTACCGAACCGCCCTGATCCGGGTGCGTCTCCACCACACGCCGCCGGTACGCTTGGTCTAGCTCGGCCTCGTCGGCGTCCGGCTTGACCCCCAGTACGTCGTACGGATCGTCCACAGGTTCGGGTAGAGGGTCAGAGGTATAAACACCCACCGCCGGTGTTGCGCCTCTCGGCACCGTCGGGCGAGGCGGTCCGTGGCGGCCGTGAGCGAGTCGGCGGTCGGCACACCGGCCGGGCGTTCACAGGAGTTGATGGGACGTCCCGACGGCGGGAACCGTGGAAGCCGATGGCCGAACCGCCAGGTAAGGGACGGGTTACAATGTGGTGGCGGGCCATCGGTCGGCTTGGGAGTGCCCCCCACTGATTCACTCCCGTTGCAGTATCGTCACGAGCAAGCGGGTCGACGGCGCTCACGGGGACGCGGGCACGACCGTGTGTCACCCTGCGCCCGAGAGGGGCTGTCAGGTCTCCGCCCGTTCGGCCAGCGCCGACAACGTCGCCGCCGCCCGGAGGTCGGCGATGGAACAGTACCACGCCCCACGGACACCCGTCCCGTCATTGTCGACCGGTGCGTCGAGCGGAACGAGGTTACCCAACTCGAAAACGGTCACCGCCTCGGTGTCCGAGAAGGGGTCGATGGTCGCGACCCAGTCGTTCTCATCCATCGGCCCCGGACCGCCTCGCGTCTGGTCGACACGGTCGGTTACCCGTGCGTAATGTGTCACTGCAGAGACTGGCTTCGTCCGGTAGAACGCCAACCACTCGAACGACCGCCGGGTGCGCCGGTAGGACCGCGGCGATGGGTACAGGCCCGCTCGGCACCGTTCGAACGTGTCCGGTTGTGTCGCGACCACACAGACCTGTCCGTCGGCCGGCGCGTCGTCGGTGGGTGTGTCGGTAGCGAACCGATCCAAATCCATATCGCCTATGATGTCGGGACACACAAATACGGCAGGTCAGGGTCGGCCGCCACCTGTCTCGTCTTGGGCGACGGAGGTGAACGTCTCCTCGGTGTAGGCGACCATCATCGAGTACTTTTTTCCGGGAGTCGTCACGGGAGACAGACCAGTGCAACCCGGTGACCGACCTGAATCCGGGGCGGGCCGGTGGCGTTCACCACGCGCGCCGTAACTCGCAGGACAACCACCCGTGAGGACATCGTTAGGCCCCCGAAGACAGGTTCTCACCGATATTGAACGTGGGAGAAGTGGGCCGGCACGAATTCGAATCGTGGTTACGGCCACCCGAAGGCCGAAGGATACCAAGCTACCCCACCGGCCCGCGACCTGAGAAACGCCAGCGGCGAGTTTAACAGTTGTGATTCGCCCCACTCAGTACGTCCGATAGCCACCGGTGTCGAGGTAGTTGTGGGCGATGGTGATGGCGTGGTCGGCGTGGAGCGCCCGCGGGCCGAGGCGGAGCCGCAGATCGGCGCAGTCGGCGAGTGTGGCCGTCTCCTCGTCGGTGAAGTCGTGATGGTCCGAGAGAACGAAGACGGGATCGGCCGGCGGGTCGGCGTCGACGACCGGTGTGCCCGCCTCGTGGAGGTGGACGACCGACCCCGCCGTGGCGTCAAGCGTCGGTTCGAGTCCCCGGTGGCGGATCGAGACACCGGGGCTGGACTCGACCGGTTGGTGGCCAATGGCGTCGTCACGTCGCTCCAGTGCACCCCGGATCAGCGCGGCCGTACTCCGCTCGTCGGGGTTGAGACGGCGGAGGTCGCTCCCCGCGAACGTCACGGTGAACGCGTCGGCAAGAACGAGGTGGACGCGGACGTTCTCACGGATCGTGTGGGAGAGAACAAAGGCCGACGTGACACACCGACAGAGCACGTCGAGGCGGCCGGCTCCGCCCGTGAGGTCGTCGAGTGCGAACTCGGGTGTCGTAGGGGCGTCGTGGCCGATGACGACGAACTGGCGCATACGTGGAGTGGGAGGGCGCCGGACTTGGCTCTTTCACCCGGCGGCGGGCTGAACCGGGAGCGGTCGGTCAGGCGGGGGCAGGGGTCGGCTGCGGGGTTCTGGGCGGTTCGGGCGGACCGCCGCCCGGTTGCGTCGGGCGATCGGAGTCGGGATCGGCCGGTGCGCCGGGCTCCTTGTCGCCGTCGACGAGGAAGTCGGCGAGGTTGCCGATGAGCACCTCGTTGTCGGCGTCGTGGGCGTTCTCCCGTGTGACGAACTCGGTGTCACCGACGGCGGCCACGTTGCCGTTGCGGGCGACCACGGCGTAGCGGCCGGTCTCGCGGGTCGTCGAGAGTTGCGTTCCTTCCGATGCGACGAGCACCTGGGTCGCCTCCCCGGTTCGGATCGGGGCGGCCTCGCGCATCACGACACGGTCGACGCCGTCGGCGAGAGCGGAGTCGCCGGCGGGTCGGGCGTAGATGCTCTGGTAGTTGTTGTCGTTTGTTGCCATGTTGTAAAGATAGCCCGAACCGTAGGCGATGCCGTAGTTCGAGCCGAGCGACGCCGTCTGTGGCCCGGTCTCTTCAAGCCCGCCGAGGCTGAAGAACGGACCGCCGCCGGCTTGGACGGCGGGCGGGTCGCCCATCACGAGGACGCGGCCGCCGGCGTCGGTGAAGGCTTGGACGCCGGCGAGTTCGTCGTCGGTAAACCGCTCGCGGGGACTAACGACGAGAAACGCGTCGGCGGAGCGAAGCGACTCGTTGAGACTGCGACGCTGGCCGCGATAGAAGCGGACCTGATGGCCGTTCTCTGCGAGCGTCGACAACAACGGTTCGAGTTGTGTCCCCGAGACGTCGTTCGCGTGCCCGACATCGACGAGAACGGTTTTGTCACTCGCATCGCTGTCCATGCTGACCTCGCCCTCCTCGGCACCGCTGTCGGGGAGAACGGAGTCGGGTTGGAACTGCTGGTTCGCGGCGGTGGTCGGGTCGTCGTCCCCACCACCCGATCCGAGGGCGTACGGGGCGGCGGCCGCGCCACCGACGAGAACGACCACGATCACGACGAACACCGCGGCGAGTCTGGAGTTAGGCGCTGACATTGCCGATCACCTCGTCTTGTGTGTTGACCGTTCCGTAAACCATCAGATACGTCGGCGCGTCGACCGCGTCGTAGCCAACCGGGCTCTTCTCGACGACGACCGTTCCGCCGTCGTCGGTGCTGAGAAGCAGGAGACCGCCGGTGGTCGGCGGTTCCTTGCGGACGACTTCGTAGTCGTCGAGGCCCGCCGCGTCGGCCGCCCGACGGATGGCATCCTGTGAGGAGCCGATTTCGTCGGCCATTCCGTTGTCGACGGCGCGAGCGCCGGTGTACACCTTGCCGTGGGCAACCTCGCTTCGACTGAGTTCGAGGTCGTCGCCACGGTGTTTCATAACGCTCCCGACAAACGCGCGCTGGAGCGTCTCGATCTGTGCACGACGCCGGTCGGCCGTGGAACTGGCCTTGTCCGGACCGCTTTTGATCTCACCGGGTAGGGACGGTGTGGGGGCCGCGCCCCGGACGCCGACACTCCCGACGATGGAGGCCGGCGTGACGTAGATGTCCTCGGTGGGGAGCATCGCGTAGTAGGCTCCCGACGCGCCCGCGGATTTGACGCTGGCGACAACGGGCATCTCGGCGGCCGTCCGCTGAACCGAGAGGTAGAGTTGTTCACTCGCGGCCGCACCGCCGCCGGGGCTATCGACGTTCAGAACGACCGCATCGATCGATTCGTTCTCGCGGGCCTCGCGAAGGTCCTCTTGGATCGGGGTCACGGTGTTCGAGGAGATCGCCCCCTCGATCGTGATAACGGCGACCCGACTGTCGGGTTGTGTCGCCCGATCGTAGGCGACCGGCGCGAGGATTGCACTCAACAGGACGGCTGCCGCGACGACGAGGGCGTACGACTGGGCCCGGGTCATCGAGGAACCGTCTGGACTGTTCGACATAGCGACTGGCTGTGCGGTCGCCGCCGATTAATAACTCCGTTTAACGAAAACGGCGATTGTACCATGTCACTCGTTGCCAGCCTTTGCCGTCCGGGGGGAGGCTCGGAGACGGGCTACTCCGTCAGTCCGTAGCCGCGCCTGAACAGGAGGTAATCGGCCGCGAGAACGGCCACCGTCGCCGTCGAGAGAACGGCCAGGGAGGTGTTCGGGTCGACCTCGGAGACGCCGATCATCCCGTATCTGACGCCGTTGACCATGTACACCATCGGGTTGAGCAGGGAAACCTGTCGCCAGAGCGGCGGCAGCACGGAAAGCGAGTAGAACACCGCGCCGAAAAAGACGAGCGGGCGGAGGATAAACTGGTTCATCACCGTGAGGTAGTCGAAATCGTCGGCCCACAGGCCGCCGATGATGCCGAGGCCACCGAACAGTGTTGTGATGACGAGAACGTTCGCGGCCAGATAGAACGGGTGTGAGATGGGAACAGAGGTGAACACGAGGCCGACGCCGACGATCAGCAACGCCGTGACGATCCCTCGGATCGCACTCGCGATCACGTACGACGCGACCATGTTGAGATTCGACATCGGCGTGACAATTACGGCGTCGATGTAGTCGTTCCACCGGCCGTGAAAGATGGAGAAGGAGGCGTTCTCGAAGGCGTCGGAGATGGATCCGAGAACGACCAGTCCAGGGAGGACGAACTGGATGTAACTCACGCCGGCGATGGAGCCGATTCGACTGCCGAGAATAACACCGAAGACGGCGAAGTACAGCGTGTTCGTGATGATCGGTGGAAGGAACGTGTTGTACGGTCGCCTGACGAACCGGAGGATCTCCCGCCGCACCAGCGTCCGGAGTTGGACGGTCGGGCGACTCATGCCGTCCCCTCCTCGGTGACCGACGAGTCCGACCGGGTCAGTTCGACGAACACCTCTTCGAGCGAGGTGCGCGATACGTCCAAGTCGACGATTTCATAGCCCGCGGCGTCGAGTTCGCGGACGAGTTCGGGGGCAACGAGGCCGCCCTGAGAGGCGGAGACAACGAGGCGTCCGTCCCGAATCTCGACCGCCTCAACCTGGCCGTTGCCCGCGGCGATGGAGGGAGTCGACCGGATCGGATCGCGGAACGTGACGGTGATGCGGTCGGTGCCACGGTCCATCAGGTCGCCCGGCGTGGCGACCGTGACGACCCGTCCCTGATCGAGGATCGCCACCTCGTCACAGAGGCGTTCGGCCTCCTCGATGTAATGGGTGGTGAGAAGGATGGTCGTCCCGCCCTCGTTGAGGTCGGTGATCAACTCCCAGAGGTCGTGACGGAGTTGGACGTCGACGCCGGCGGTCGGTTCGTCGAGGATCAGGAGGTCGGGGTCAGTGACGAGGGCACGGGCGATGAGAAACCGACGCTTCATGCCCCCGGAGAGCCAGTCGAAGCGGGTGTCACGTTTCTCGTAGATGCCGACCTGTTTCAACGCCTCATCGGCCCGTTGTCGGGCTTCCGGGCTCGGGATACCGTGGTAGCCCGCCTTGTGTTCGAGTACCTCGCGGATCGGAAAGAAGCGGTCGACGTTGAACTCCTGTGGGGCGAGGCCGACCCGGTCGCGGGCGGCGCGGTACTCGGTCTCGATGTCGTGACCGAACACACGCGCCTCGCCGCCGCTTTTCCGGGCGAGGCCGACGAGAATGTTGATGAACGTCGTCTTCCCCGCGCCGTTCGGGCCGAGCAGGCCGAAAAAACTCCCCTCAGGGACCGAAAGCGAGACGCCATCTAGCGCCGTCACATCGCCGTATCGTTTCGTGAGACCGTCGATTTCGATAGCGGCTACCATCTGCTGACCTTCGGTGCCGGACGGAATTAAGCACCGTGGAGTCGGGTTGGGGACCGATGGCACGCACCGAATAATGTAATGAATGTATATTATCATTATAAATCATTAACTTTATTGCCAAGGCGGGTCTCGTGACGGACGCAATGTGCGTACACGGCAACGGCTGCGAGACGGACTGGATCGAGAGATAACCGACCGGTAACCACCCACCACCGATATGGAACCGACGACCCGGCCAGACGATGAACTAGCACAGCAAGCCCCGCTCGTTCCCGACATCGGCCGCGCGGACGACACGCGCACCGACGGCGGGCGGATAACGACCGACGACAGACCGGCGCAGCGGCCGTCGGCCGACGCCGCGGTTCGGCGTGCGTACGATGATGAACTGGCACAGCAAGCCCCGCTCGTTCCCGACGTCAATCGACCCGGGGGACAACCGACCGGCGGCACGGAGAACGGCCGATGACGCCGAACGACCTCGATGTCGACACGTACACGAGAGAAATCGACAACCCTGCAGCCGAAGCCTTCCGGGACCGGCTTGAGGATCAACAGTTCGTTTTCGCTCCCGGGATCTACCACGCGCTCGACGCCCGCCTCGCCGAGATGACGGGCCACGACGCCGTCTACATGAGCGGCTACTCGACCGTTCTCGGGCAGTTCGGCTTCCCGGATTTGGAGATGGTGACGATGACCGAGATGGTCGAAAACGCAAAGCGCATCGTGGAGGCAACGACCCTGCCCGTCGTTGCCGACTGCGATACGGGATACGGGGGGATACACAACGTCCGCCGAGCGGTTCGGGAGTACGAGAAAGCCGGCGTCGCCGCGGTCCACATCGAGGACCAGACGACGCCCAAGCGGTGTGGCCACATCGCCGGGAAGAAAATCGTCTCACGGGAGGACGCCGAGGCCCGGTTCCGGGCGGCCGTCGACGCCAAGCAGTGCGACGACACCGTGATCATCGCCCGGACCGACGCCTACGGCTCCGCCAACGGTGACTGGGAGGAACATCTCGAGCGCGGACGGATCTACGCCGACGCCGGCGTCGATCTGGTGTGGCCCGAGATGCCCGACCCCTCCCGAGAGGATGCCGTCAAGTACGCCGAGACCATCCACGAGACACACCCCGATCTGGATCTGGCGTTCAACTACTCCTCTTCCTTCGCGTGGTCCGAGGAGGAGGATCCGCTGACGTTCGCGGAGCTGGGTGACCTCGGATACCGGTACGTCTTCATCACCCTTTTTTCCCTCCACTCCGGTGCCCACGCCGCCTACGAGGACTTCAAGACGCTCGCCGAGACGGGCGAACAAGCGCAGTTCGACCTCGAGGATCGGTATCTCGGCCACCCGACGGAGAGCCACCACGAACTCTCCTTCGTGAGCAAGTATCAACGGACCGAAGCCGAGTTCGACCCGGAGGCCAGCCGTCGGATGGAGGAGTCGGCCGGGTTCAGCGACGCGGAGGACGACCCGATCACCACCGACGGCGAGACGGAGACACCGCCGGCGAACGACGACTGACACCGTGGCTCACAGAACGGCACCCATCGTCCACAGTGCCATCATACCAGCACCGATGGTCGCGAGCACGTCCTCGGTGTACCACGCCACCGCGGCCGCGACGGCACCCGCGGCGAGGCGGTCGTCAACGAGCGTCGCGGCGACCGTCGGCCCGGGGTCGACGACGGCTGGCGCCACCAGCGCCGCCAGCACCGCCGCAGGCACGTACCGAAGCGCCGACTCGGCCCGTGGCGGCACCCCGTCGATCCGGTCGAAAAGGTAGATGAAGGAGTACCGGATACAGAACGTGAGAAGGCCAACGAGGAGAACGACCGCCCAGACGGCGAGGGGTCCGTAGGTCGTCGTCACGCGGTCGCCCTCCTGTCGGCGGCGACGCCGGCGGCCACGCCGGCGAGTGCACCGCCGATGAGACCGAGGTTCAGGGGCCACCCCGACCCGACGACCGCGACGCCGCCGCCCACGAGCGCCGCGATCACGCGGGGGCGGTCGGTCAGGTCGGGGACGAGCAAAGCGAGAAACACCAGCGGTACGGCGAAGCCGACGCCCCAGCGATCGGGGATCCGGGCGCCGACAACGACGCCGGCGACGGTGGCGACCTGCCAGACCGCCCAGATGGCGACCGCCGTGCCGAGGTAGTAGCCGCGGCGGTGTGTCGGCTCGGCCGGGTCGAGCCGCGCTCGAGCGGGGTCTGAGTCGGGCGTGTCGGGAGCGGCGTCCGCACCACCGCCGTCGGTGAACGTCGCGATAGCCAGCGCGTAGGACATATCGGTCAGCAGATACGCACAGAGGCCCCGCCACCGTCGACGGAAGCCGGCGAAGTAGGGAGCGATCGACGCCGAGTACATACTCATCCGCAGGTTGATGATCGTCGCCGTGAGAACGACAACCACGAGGGGGGCATCCCGGCCGAGGAGGTCGACGACGGCGAGCTGTGACGCACCGGCAAAGACGACGACCGAGAGTCCGATGGCCTGAAGCGGCGAGAGGCCAGCATCGACCGCGGCGACACCGGCGACGAGACCGAACGGGACCAGTCCGAGCAACAACGGCACCGACGCCCGAGCGCCGGCGAGAAGGGGGGCGGGAAGGCGGGACATGGCTCACCCTCCACCGTGGGCCGGCAACGACCTTTCGGTTCGAGACCACGGCTCCGTGACCGGTTCGGAGGTGTCTCCGGTCCCGCCGCGGGTGCCGGCGGGGATCATCGTCTTCGGCCGACGAAAACAAGCGTGCTGTCAGGCGGGTCCGCGTCGTTTCGGGGTCCGGGTCGGGGTCGGCACAGGGCCGCCGGCGTGGACAGCCGACACCGGTTTTTTCGAGAACGGTTTAGCGCGTGTGGTCGACCCGGGGCGGGAGCACACAACGAGTTCAATAGCCCGACACGGCACCGTCAGCGGCCGACAACGACCGCCTGCCTGATCTCCAGTGCCGTCTCGAACTCCTCGCGGCGGCCGGTGTCGGAGCCGATCCGGCGGAGCTGTTCGGCGTGGGTGCGGGCGACCGCCCGTGTTTCACGCCGGCCGAAGCCGAGACGCTCGCCGACCGACTCCCAGTGGTCGGCCGGGACGAGAAACACCTCCCGGTCACCGTCGTCGTCGTCGACCCGCTCGAACTCCCGGCGGTAGGCGTCAACGCGGTCGGCGAGGTCGGTCTGAACCCGTGCCAGAAGGTCCGACAGCGAGCCGGGACCGACGCTCGCCTTTGCCGCGGCGAGCATAAACACCTGCCCGTCGATCGGGGAGTTCGGCGCGCCGGACACCGTTATCCCCCGGCTCGCATCGCCTTGCGGGCGAACCGTTCGATCAGGTCGTCGAGGCCCTCGGGGTCGCCCTCGAAAACGAGGTCGACCTGCGTCAGCGACACCGACGGTCCGACGCCGACGGTCTGTTCCGAGAGCGTCGCCGCCCACGCCTCTGCCTCGACCCGATCGTCGTCGATCCGGTCGGCACCCAGCGTCTCCAGATAGTTGATCGCCAGACGCTTCGAGATGCCGCGGAAGGACCGCTCCCGCGTCACCCACTCATCGGGCGTCATCCGCCCGCCACCGGGGGGAACACCGAGAGCGTATCGCCGTCTTCCATGACCGTGTCCAACCCCTCCATGTGGAGCACCTCGCGGCCGTTTTTCAGGATGTTGAGGTTGGGTTGTAGCTCACCCTCGTCGTCGAGCAGTTGTCCCTCCATGCCGTCGTACTCCGTTTCCAGCGTCGTGAGAACGTCGCCGACAGTCGACCCGTTCTTGAACTCTCGTTCAAGCTCCTTCTGACCGACAGCCTCGCGGAACGTCGCGAAGAATCGCAGTTCCAGATCCATACCGTTGGATGAGCGGCCGTAGTGAAAAGTCACGCGACCCACGCGCGGCGGCCGGAGCCGTGCGGGTGTGGCTCAGATATCGCTCAGGCGGATGCCGTCGTCGACGGTGCGGTAGGTCCGTTCGCGGTCCAGGTGGCCGGCGAGCCAGCCAACGTCCTGGATCTGCATGATAAGATCCGCCTGCAGGTTGCGCCACGCGATGGCGTAGATGGGCGACTGGCCCCACGCCCGGAGTTCGGGGACAAAGTCGTCGTACTGTTCGAGTTGGTCCTCCAGTCGCTCCAAGCCGTCGGCGACGCCGCTTGCGGCCTCGCGCTCCGTTTCGGCGGCCTCGACGGTCTCGTTGAGGCGGGCCTCAAGCCCCGCGACGGCTCGTTGCATGTCCTGTCGGGCGGCCTCGTCGTCTTCAGGGAGCGATTCCAGAATCTGGCGCGGAACGCCGAGGTCGAACTCGTCCATATCCGAGCGTGCGTCCGGAGGGGCAAAAGGCTCCCGACCCCGGCCAACCACACCTCACTCGAGAAAGTCACGGAGCGCCGCGGCACAGCGCCGACAAAGTAACACCTGAAGATCGCCGTCCGCATCAAGCAGGTCAAGGACGCCGTAGACGTGTCCGGGTTCGATCGTCTCCCCACACCGGTAACAGGGGTGGGGTCGCGAGGGGTTCGACCCCGTCGGACGACGGTCGGTCACGGGCCCCGGCCGCGCGGGCCGTCGGTGGACGTGTTCCCGTCACCCGCCGCGGTGGCCGATCCGAGCGGCGTTTCGTCGTCGACAACGGCGCGTAGTCCCAACCGATCGACCGTGTCGGCGGTCGGGACACCGTCGGGAGACCAGCCTCGAGCCGCGTAGTAGGCGTCGAGCATGGCGTCGAACGCCTCGCGGTCGACCGTCCGACCGGCGGCCGGGCCGTCGGGGAGTGGCTCCTCGAACAGATCCGGAAGCGAGTCGTCGGCGCGGTCGATCCCCTCGCGGACGTTGAACAGGCGCACGAGCGTCCAGACGCGTTCGCCAAGCGTCGCGAGCGATTCGCGGTCGTACTCGATGCCGACCGCGGCCAACCACTCCGCGCCGAGGTCGCTCCACATGGTTTCGCCGGCAAAGTCATCGACAACGAGGCTCCAGAGCGTCGACCGGACGTTCTGTGCGCCGATCACGGTGGCGACACGGTCGGCGGTCGTCCACTCGTCGCGTTGGAACGCCTCGCGCTCGACCGGGCGGGCGCGGCGGTGACAGCCCCCGCGGTCGCTGGTGGCGTATGCAAGCGCCATTCCGGCCGCCCCGCGGGGGTCGTACGACGGCAGTTCCATCGACTTCACCGTCGGGACCGCGCCGCCGTCGCGGCGCTTTTCGGCGCGTGCCACGCCGTCGGCGAGAACGTCACCGAGGTCTGTCGATCGGGTGGCGATGGCCGAAAGGAGCGCGGCGGCGGCGTCAGCGTCGCCGAACGAAAGGTCGGGGTCGAGGCCGTCGGATCGGCCGGTCGGGTCCGGGGAGCGTGACCCCTCTCCGCTACCGGCCTGTGGGCTACCGCCCGCGGAACCACGTCCCACACCGTCACCGGCGCGCATCGCCCACGCCACCGCGTTGCCGGCGCTGATGGCGTCCATTCCGAGACGGTCACAGATCGAGGCCAAGCGGACCACCGTCTCGACGTCGTCGACGCCGAGGCCCGCACCGAGGGACATCAACGCGCCGCCGCGGGGGATCGACTCCCCCTCGTCGGTGTCGACCCGGAAACCGCCGGGGACCGCGTCCTCGGCGTTCTCCCGGCCGGTCGCGGCCTCACGGACCGCCTCGATGCCGATGTCGCCCGCGTCGTCGAAGCGCCCGCCCTGCCACCCGCGTGTCGAGAGAACGCCAACCTCGTTGGCGAAGTCGACGCTCTCGACCGTCTCGCCGGCGGCCTGCCACCGGCCGGTGTCGTCGTCGCGGTAGGCGGCGGCATACCGGTCACGGAGGCCGGCCAACTCGTCGGGGAGGGTGGGTGGCTCACCGCGGACGGCGACGGCCTTCAGCCGTTTGGCTCCCATCACCGCGCCGGCCCCGCCCCGACCGGCGTGGTGGTCGCCGCCGTCGGAGGCGATGGTCGCGTACGCGACCCGGTTCTCGCCCGCCGGGCCGATACAAGCGACCGACCCGTCGATGGCGGCGTCGGTTTCGGCGGCGTCGGCCCCCCACAGGTCGGCGGCGTCCTCGATCCGAACCTCGCCGTCGGTGACGGTGACCGTCCGAGGGCCGTCGGCGACACCCTCGATCACGAACCCGAACGCCTCGGGGAGCGCGCCGGCGAGGGCGTCGGCAAAGGAGCCGCCGCTGTATGAGTCCAAAAAGACCCCGGTGAGCGGTGACTTCGTGATCGCCGCGTAGCGAGACTCACCGGGAAGATAACCCGAGAGCGGTCCGAGAAGGAGACAAAGCCGGTTGTCCGGACCAAGTGGGTCCGTTCCGGGATCGAGTTCGTCGTAGAGGTAGCGGGCACCCAACCCCTTTCCGCCGAGGTAGTCGCGGCGCCACGACGCCGGGACACGGTCGCGGGTGACGGTCCCCGCTGAAAGGTCGATCCGGATCACGTCGCGCCGGGGGGACGATGACATCGGCGCAGGTAGTCGGGAGACCATGTTAAACGTTGTCCTCGGTCGCCTCGACGTGGCGCATCTCGACGGCAACGCCGCGGGTACTCGCCCGCATCTCGCGGCCGTGCATCGCCGCGCGGCCGACGCCGAAGGCGGCCGGCCCCTCAACCACCACCTCGTCGCCGACGCGGATCCCGTCGGCGGCGTCGACGACGCCCGGGGCGAGAACGCTCCCATGAGGTACGAACCCGTCGATTTGGACCCGTTTGGTCGGCGCGTCGCTCTCGGCCCAGTGGCGAGCGCCAGCGAGTGTAAAGGAGAGCACGCCGTACTGTGGCACCTGCGCCGCGAGCTGTGTCCCGTCGCCGTCGCGTACCTGTAGCTTGGGGTGGTGACTCGTCGTGTGCAGGTTCGAAAAGAGTTCGTCGCCTACACCGGGGCCGAACTGGTAGTCCGCGATTGCCCGGATCGTGTTGTGTTGGCGTTCCCGCTTCGAGTATCTGAGCTCGCCCGACAGCGCGGCATCGAGATTCGAGAGCGAGGTGTCGGTGGTGGGGTGATCTTCGGCCGTGAACTCGAAGGGGACGTCGACGCGTTCGGCGACGCGGGCACAGATGTCGCGGTAACCCTCGCCGGAGACGTGGGCGATCACCCGCGGGTAGTCGTTGCGTTCCAGATACCGTTCCAGCACCGTGGCGACGAACCGCTTTTCACCGTCGGTCCAGTCGCCGGTGACCACCGCGTCGTAATGTTGGGCCGGGTAGGTACACTCCAATTCCTGGGGCACGACACCGATAGGTGAGGTAATCGAGACGATGTGGCCGCGGTAATCGATCGCGCGGTGGAACTGGGCGTGGCTCTGGGAGTCACTGTATGGCTTGCGCGCCGAACACGGCACGAGCACCAGCGGGTTCGAGAATCGGTTTCGGTAACGTGTTGTCACGCGGTCGGCGAACCGCTGGATCTCGACGCGATTCAGGGTGTCCTCGCTCGCGGCGCTGAGTTCCGTGTCGCGGAGCACGGGCGTCCGTCGCTCCAGATAACCGTACTCCTGATCGAACTCCCGGAACGCGGCGGTCAGCCAGTTCTCGTGGCGGGCTTGGCCTTCGAGGTAGTCCCGGAGCCGGCCCCGTCGGATCCGCGTCCGGACGGTCGCGAGCGCGGATCGGAGAACGGCGACGTTGTGATCGACGCAGGCCTCGCGGTCGAACGCATCGACCGGTGGATCGGACGGAAAGGCACCGGGCAGTTCGTCGAGTTCGTCGAGATGGTACTCGCCCTCCGTGGTGAGATAACGCCCCTGTCGGCCCTTTACCCGCGCCAGTTTCGTGTCGACGAGGTCGACGCCGGCGGCGACGAGGCTGGCGACGTTCGCCGGCGTCGCGACGCCGGCGAGGTAGAGCGCGGTGTCCGGTGGGATCGCCTCTCGAACGGCGATCAGTTCGTCGCGGAAGGAGGCGCCATGGCCGACGACACCGGCGGCGTTCGAGAGAACGTAGGCGTCACAGCCGTAGTCGTCGGCCGTCTCGGCGGTGATCACGCCCGCACTCGGATAATCGACATCGGGATAGTCGACGGTGAAGGTGTCCTGTACGGTCGGGTCGGTCCCTGCGGGGAAGCCCCGATGCGGGAGGATCGTCAGTTCGGCGTCGGTTCCAGTGGGGTGGTCGCGGTCGGCGGCCCACAGGCTTCCGGCGTCGACGACGACATCGTCGGCGATAGCGGGCGTCGTCGTGGGGTCACGGAGGCGGAGTTCGCCCAGACGGGCGGCCCCGTCGCGCCCGTGTACCTCGAAGTACTCGGTCATGCGGGAGCCTCGTGGCCGAGGCGGAACTACGTTGCGTTCCGACCGCGTTTGTAGCCGTCCACGTCCCGGCACGGCCTGTGACGGGGCACACCGACGGAGGGACCGCGAGACCATCGCGGCGGTTCTGTCGGCGGATCGGGAGCCATCGGGGCCATCGGACCGGCCTGCCGGACGCTCGACGATGGCCTCTTGAGGCTCGTGTTGTGACACGGGCGTCGACGACGAGACCGAACGGTGTGACTCGTGGGATGTCGGTGGTCGGATGAACGACGAGGACACGATCCGTGGCTGACGCCGGCGGCCGGAGCGGTCGCTCGGCGTGTAGTATCGTGAAAACGAGCGTCTCGGTCGGTGTCGCCGCGAGGCGGCCGTGTCGAGATCGGTTACGAACGAATCAGTTACGAACGAGGTTCGTCGCGCGCGGACCCTTCGGTGAGTCCTCGATTTCGAAGTCTACATCCTGTCCCTCTTCGAGGTCCGGACCGCCAACGTCCTCCATGTGAAAGAACACGTCGTCGTCCGCGTCGTCAGTCTCGATGAAGCCGTAGCCGCCTGTATCGTTGAAGAAATCAACCTTACCGTTTGCCATTACAAACATACGTACACCCCGACAGGGTATAACCGTTCCGAGAGTCGTGGTACCACGGACGGTGCGCAGGCCGGTATGTGCCGGCCGACCGTGACGGGGCCGGACTCAGCCGTATATCGCGCCGCTCGCGTCGCGGGTCACCGGCAACGCGTCCTCGTACAAGCATTCGAGAAACTCGTACTGCGTCCTGGTCGCCGCGGCCTCGTCGGCGGCGGTTCGGAGTTCCGTGACGAGTTCGCCGAGGGCCACGCGGCGGGCCACGGGATTTGCCTCGCCGTCGGCGGTCGTTCGGGCCGCCATGGCCGCTTGGCGGGCGTGGTGTCGGGCGGGCCCGATCGGGAGCGACCCGGCGAGGTCGTCGATCCGGTCGGCGATGGCCCGGAGTTCCTCGGCGGTGTCGGCCGAAAGCGGGTCGTCACGTGTCACCCCGTCTGTCGACGGCGCGTCGTGGTCTCGATCCGTCGGGTCGCCTGAGCGCGATCGGTTGGACATCTGTCACTGGCACATACGGTCTGCGTGTATATGAATGATGTGTGGGTGCGCAGACCCTCGGACGAACGGTCAGTCTCGGTCGACGCCGCCGGTATGCCGCCGGCCGAGGCATTCGACGGTCACCGACTCGGGGATCGGTGTGAGCGCCGACGCCGGCCAGTCGTCGTGGACGAGCGTCACGCTCGTCTCGGGGTTCGCGGCGACGAGGCGTACGACCCCGCGGGCGGCGGCCACCTGTGCGGCCGGATCGATCCGGTCGGGGAGTTCGGCGGTGAAGGGGTAGGTTTCCGACAGGGCCCGAGGGACGGGACCAAAGGGCGGCAGGACGCGCCACGCGGCGTCGAAGCGGTCGTCCGAGGGCGAGTTACCTTCGGTCAACAGGAGGCAGTCGGGCGCGTCGAGACGGGTGAGGCGGCCGTGGTGGCGGACCACCTCGGGCCGGCGGGCGCTTTCGGTCGAACAATAAAAGAAGGTGCCCTTGGAGGCCGGGTCGTGGCGCTCGATCCGTTCGGCGTGGTCCAGAAGCGTCCGGTAGCCGTCGAGCATCGCGGGGTGGGCACGGGCGCGCGATTCGACGAGTTCCAGCAGAGTCCCCTCGCGGATCGCCGTTTTGATCCGGCGGATCTCCGCAAAGGAGACGTGGAGGTTGTGTTCGGCCAGCAGACGATCCCGCTCACCGTTCTCCGCCGCGCGGAGCTCCTCGGGGGTGTGAGACGTACAGATCGGACACGAACAGGGGAAGTAGTCGATGTCGGCGAGGTGTTTCGTCCCGCGAACGGTGAGATAACGCCCGTCGCGGGCGTAGATGGCGTAGGCCGCGGAATCGAAGAGGTCACACCCCATCGCGACCGCGAGCGCGAACATCATCGGGTGGCCCGCACCGAAGAGGTGGACGGGGGCGTCCGCGCCGAGTCCCCGTTTCGCGGCCGCGACAACGTCGACCACGTCGGCGTAGCGGTAGTCGTTCATCAGCGGAACGACCGCGCCGACGGGAAACACGTCGAGGTCGGTGGCGTCGGCGTGACGGGCGGCCGCCTCCCGCAGGTCGAGGTGTGTCGACCCCTGAATCGGCGCGTTGAGAAGCATCTCGCCGGTGTCGACCGCCTCGGCGTCGGCGAGGGCCCGTTCGGTCGTTTCAAGATCGGCCTCGGCGGTCTCGCGGGTGGCGTCGGGCGGCGTCGGCACGTCGACCGGCGTCGCCACGTCGGAGCCGATGGCGCGCTGAAAGTCGAGTATCTCGCGGGTCGTCACGTCGATTTCGCCGTACTCGGAAAGCTGGAAGGAGCCGGAATCGGTGACGATAACACCCGAGAACTCGAGCATCTCGTGGAGTCCCTCATCGAGTGCCCGCTCGCGGAGGTCCTCGGTCCCGCGGATAATGTATGCGTTGGTGATGAGGGCGTCGGCACCGAACTCGGCTTCGAGGCGGGCGGGCGACACCGTCCGGAGATTGGGGTTGATGACGGGGAGGAGTGCCGGCGTCTCGACGGTTCGACCGGCGTGGGGGACGGTCAACTCCCCAATCCGGCCGAGTGCGTCACCGCGCCGGAGCTCGAAGCGTTCGCGCATACCCCGGTTTCCCCGGGCGTGGCGGTAAGCGTTCCGCTCCCGGCCGGATCAGCCCGGGAGCGCCGCCGTCACCACGACGACGACGGACGCCCCCTGTTCGGGAAGTCCACCGCTCTCGGACAGCCGAATCGCCAAATAAGCGAAGGCAAACAGCGTCGCGTTGTACGCCCCATGAACCAGCGACGGCACGACGAGGTTGTCGGTCAGTTCGTAGACGCCGCCGAAGACGAGTGCGGGGAAAAAGAGAACCCCCACCGTCACGAGTCGGCCGCCCGCCCCACCGGTCAGCGCGACGTAGTGGATTGCCGCAAAAAGGGCACTCGCGAGAACGACACCGGGAACGGCGGCGAACGTTTCACGGAGGCGGCCCTGAACGATACCACGGAAGAGGAGTTCCTCGCCTGGGCCGATGAGCAGTATCGAGGCGGGGATGAGCCAGAGCAGAACCGTCGGATCGGTGCTGGCGAACTCCGAGACCTGGTTCTCGCCGGCCGGCGCGCCGGTCACGGAAACAACGATCGACCCGACAACGGCGGCCACGAGCGCCGCCGCGTACCCGCCGACGACGATCAGGACCTCACGGATCGACGGGAGACGGACGCCGAGGCTCCGGAGCGACCGGTCGCGCAGACGGAGGTAGCTCAGGGCGACACCGCCGAAGGCGACGCCTTGGACGGACACGAGCGAGATAACCAGAAATGTCACCGGCGACGGCTCCACACCACGGGCCGTCAGTCCGAGCGAAAGCGCCACCACGAGCGCAACACCGACGCCAAGGCCGACACCGGAGACCAGAAGCACGATGACGACCGCCCGCAACCGGTCGGTCACCGTGTCATCAAGCGAGGGCATACCATTATCTGGGACGGCAGGGTCGAAAAGCTTCCTGCCGGGCACGGAGTACATACGGGGCCGGCCCCTACATGGGCGTATGACCGACGACAATGACCACGCGGTGGCGACGCTTGCAGGCGGGTGTTTCTGGTGTCTGGAAGCGCCCTTCGAGGAACTGGCAGGGGTCGACGAGGTGACCTCGGGCTACTGTGGCGGGCACGTCGAGAACCCCAGTTACGAGGCGGTGTGTTCGGGTCGGACCGGCCACGCCGAGGCGGTGCAGGTCGAGTACGACCCCGACGTGGTGGGTTATGAGACCCTGTTGGAGGTGTTTTTCACCCTTCACAATCCGACCACCGAGGACCGACAAGGGCCGGACGTGGGGTCACAGTACCGCTCGGCCGTTTTCTACCACGACGACGAGCAACGGGCGACCGTCGAGGCCGTTGTCGACCGCCTCGCCGACGACTACGATGACCCGATCGTCACCGAAATCGAGCCCTTGGAGACGTTCTACGAGGCCGACCCGTACCACCAGAACTACTACGCGAACAACCCACAGCAGGCGTACTGTCAGGTGCAGATCCGCCCCAAGATGCGGAAGGTGCGCGAGAAGTTCGCCGACCGGACGGGGTCGGAAGCGACGGTCGAGGACTGATTCCGCGGGCGTCGGTGCCGGGAACGCGGGCGGCGCTCCGTCGAACGGGCGGGGTGGGCGGGACACGGTCCCGTGTGACTCGTCCGGGTGGCGGTGTCGGCGGGCAGGTTGGAGTCGCCCCGTCACACTCTCGATGGCGAGGGGTCGACGCTCTCACACCGCTTCCCGTCGGGCGACTCGGCCGTGTCTCCGGTGGCCTCGTTGTCGTGGACACATAGCCGTGCGTCGAGGCGGGGGTGTGCGACGGTCGCCGGCCGGCGGGTACGGGTCGACACGGAGGAAAACGGTGCGACGGATCCGGAGGTGACCGCGAGCGTCGGTGGCACCGACGCCACGGCCTAGCGCGAGGGAAGGTCCGGCTCCCAGTCGACGGCGTCGACGGCCAGATCGAGAACGGTCTCAACGCGTTCCCCGTCGGTGACGCTCATGTAGGCGTCGGCATCCACATCGTCGGAACGGTCGCTCTTGTTACAGACGGTGATGACCGGGGCGTCGAACCGATCGACGACCGAATCACGAAGGTCGAGTTGGGCGTCGGTGGGGTAGCCACACGCCCCGCTGGCGTCGACGACAAAGAGGACGGCATCGGCCAGATGTCCGAGGGCACTCACCGCTTGACTCTCGATGTCGTTTCGCTCGTCGGCCGGGCGGTCGAGCAGGCCCGGCGTGTCGATGATCTGGTAGCGGACGTGGTCGCGTTCGAGGTGGCCGATCTGGATGCCCCGAGTCGTAAACGGGTAGCGCGCGATCTCGTTGTCGGCGCGTGTGACCGCGTTCACGAACGACGACTTGCCGACGTTGGGGTAGCCGGCGACGACGATGGCCGGTTCGTCCGGGCGGATGTCCGGCAGGTCACGGAGCGCGTTCCGTGCCTCGCCGATCCGCAGAAGGTCGGTCTCGACCTCCTCAACAACGTCCGCCATCCGTGCGAACGCCTGCTTGCGGTGCTTTCGCGCCGTCTCCAGGTCGGCGTTGCGGAGTTTGCCGTTGTACTCCCGCTGGATGGCCTCGACCTGTCGGCCAGCCCACGTCACCTCGGAGAGACTGGCCCGGAGGGCGTCGACGCCCACCTGTTCGGTCCCGTCGTCGCCGGCACGGGAAGGCATCGAGCCGCGCAACACGGCGTCGGCGAGTTCGCGGTAGAAGGGGTCGACGACGCCGAAATCCGGCCACTCCGTCACCACGTTCTCCAGATTGTCCGAGAGGATGTTGCCCGCCGTCTGGAGCATCGACTGCTGGGCCTCCAGTCCCGACTTCGCGCGACCGGAGCGGGCGGCCCGCGAGAAGGCCTTGTCGATGAGTTCCTCCGACCGAGGCGTGGTCGGCAGGGCTTCGAAAATCATTGTCGTGTTTTCAACTCCCGCGGATAAAAGACCGTCCTTCCGGCGCTCGCCGCGTTATCGGTCCAAATACTCCTGTTGAACCGCGACGACCGCCTCGGAGTCCGCGCAGTCGGCGTACCGCCGGAGCGGTTCGTCGTTGAGTTCGAGAAACGTCTCGCCCCACGTGAACTTCGAGAGGATACGCTCGGCGTGGGGACGATGACCGAGAACGACCAGGCCGGCGGCGAGAGCCTCAACGGTCGTCAGACGGAACGGCCTGCCGAAGTTGATCGGGTTTCCGGCGACCAGATAGGGGAGCGCCCGGTGGTCGCCGGGGAGGGAAAACCGGGCTTCGTCCGCCGACTCCCACGAGCAGTCGAGCGCCACGAGCGTTTCCGTCACATCGGCCGGGGAGAGTGCCCGTTCGGCGTGTGGATTGAGAACGACCCCATGCGGTGTCGCGCGGTCCGAACGGTGGAGGTCGGCGAGGTCGAACCGCGCGAGTTTGCGGGCGGTACACTTCTCGGGGTCGTCGTCGCCCGCGTAGCGAACGTGCAGGTCCACGCCGGAGGCAGGCGGTCGACGGACAAAAGCGGACCGGGGCGACGGCAACGATTTTCCCCCGCCGTCCCCCACCGGAGGGTATGGACGACGACGCCGGCGGGGACGCGACGGCAGCGGGGACGGTTCGGGCGTTCTACGCCGCCATCGACGCCGGGGAGTACGACCGCCTCCGGAGCCTCCTCGACCCGGAGTTCGTCCACCGGCGGCCGGACCGCACCCTCGACGGCCGGGACCGGTTCGTCCGGTTCATGCGCGAGGAGCGACCCCGAACGGACACCGAACACGTCCTCGACTCGGTGTGTGCCGGGGAGCGAGAGACGTTCGCCCGGGGTCGCCTTCGGGCGGTCGACGGCGACGAGTTGTTCGGCTTCGTCGACGTCCACCGGGTCGAGGGCGACCGGGTCGCGTCGCTCACGACGTACACCGACTAGCCGAGCGACGGGGGCGACTCGTCGCCCGCCGTCGACAGTTCGACCTCGATCTCCAGTTCCGAATCGTGGCCGCCGGTGAATTCGAACTCGAGTTCGACTGGCTCCCTGTAAGTGAAGGGAAGGTCCCAGTCGTCGCCGGAGACCGTCACGTCCCCGTCCCCGGACTGGAGCTGTTCGCCCAGTTCGGCGAGGAACTCACCGGCCTCGGCGGCACTCACTTCGTACTCCTGCTCAAAGTAGTCGTTCGTAACTGTGCCGGTCGGGTCGTCGGTTGGAACGTCTGCCATCACGTCGACAGCAGCAGCCGGTCATATTAAGTTTGGCGTGAATTGTGGTAGACGGCGAAGGCTTCGAGCCAGTTTTGAGCTGTCTCTAGCGCGACATTGCTGAAACTATTCGCAAACGATAATGTTCATCGTTTTATTTCCCAAAAGACACGTTCGATGGCATTCCGATTTCCATGTCGAATGATTTGAAATCGATAGCCATCTTCAGCGAGAACTGATCCGAGATAGTCTGCGTCATCGACGAGAAATTCCACGTCATTGAGTTGATAGCGGCGGTGTAGCTCGGTGAGAAACCATCGCGTGGTCTGTTTATTTGCGGTCGGATAGAGGCTCACGTGAAGGATCTCGTTCGTCTGTGGATCAACCGCGCCGTACAGCCAGAACTTCTGGCCATGGAGGCGGATCATCTTTTCGTCAACCGCAAGTTGATCCTCGGAGACGGTCGAGATCGGCTGTAGATCGGCTTTATGAACCCAGTTATGAATAGCGACGTGACTCCGATTGATCCCAAAGCTTTCGAGAAATTTACTTACCTCACGTAGTGACATACCGGCCAAATGACCGCGGATCCCTACTTCAATCGCCCATCGCGGCGTTCGATCTCGCTCCACAAACGACAAGTCGATCCACGCGATACGTTCGCTGAGGCGTTCGATTTCGGCCATAGACACTCTGAAGTCGAGCGCCTCATTCTCTAACTTAACGCGACCTAGCAGCCCGCACATATAGTTACGATTGGCCTACCGGCGTCGACCGCGGCACCTCACTCCCTGTCGCCCGCGCCCACCGCACTCTCGCCGACCTTCTCGTGGCCCTCGATGACCTCCCTCCCGTCCATGTACGGCCGGAGAACCTCAGGGACGGTGACGGTGCCGTCCTCGTTCTGGTAGTATTCGAGGATGGCGACCATCACACGTCCGACGGCGGTGCCGGAGGCGTTGAGCGTGTGGAGATACTCCGCCGATTCGTGGCGCTCGGGGCGGTAACGAAGCCCCGCGCGCCGGGCTTGGAAGTCCTCGAAGTTCGAGGCGCTGGAAACCTCGAGCCACCGCCCGCCACGGTCCGGGCCGTCGTCGGCGTCGGTGCCGGGGGCCCACACCTCGATGTCGTAGGTCTTTGCGGAGGCGAAGGTGAGGTCGCCCGTACAGAGCGTCAGAACGCGGTACGGGAGTTCGAGCCGCCGAAGCACCGCCTCGGCCTCGTCGACGAGGGCTTCGAGTCGGTCGTAACTGTTCTCGGGTTCGACGAAGTTGACGAGTTCGACCTTGTTGAACTGGTGGACGCGAACGATACCCCGCGTCTCCGTGCCGTGTTCGCCCGCCTCGCGCCGGAAGTTCGGGGTGTAGGCTTGGTGTTTGAGCGGGAGGTCGTCCCGGAGGAGGATATCGTCGGCGTACATGTTGGTGACGGGCACCTCCGCGGTGGGACACAGCCAGAGGTCGTCGTCGTCGTAGGCCTCCGTCTCGCCGCCGCCGATCCGGTAGGCGTCATCGGCGAACTTCGGGAGTTGGCCGGTCCCTTCCATCGACGTGGACTTGACCGGGACCGGGGGAAAGAGGTCGACATAGCCCTGTTCGCGGTGAACGTCCATCATGAACTGGATGAGCGCGTGTTCGAGACGCGCGCCGTCACCTTTCAGAAAGTAGAAGCCCGCCCCCGTCGTTTTCGCGCCGCGGGCCTCGTCGATCACGTCGAGTTTCTCGCCGAGGTCGTAGTGGGGCGTGACGGTCTCGGGCAGGTCTCGCAGGTCGTCGAAGCCGTGGCGGCGGTCCTCGACGTTGTCGCTCTCGTCGTCACCGACCGGCACGTCCTCGTGGGGGACGTTCGGGAGTTCCAGCAGACCGGCCTTCAGATCGGCTTCGAGGTCATCGGCCTCGGATTCGACCGTCTCCAGACGCGTTTTGAGTTCCGACGACCGCTCGATGGCCTCCTGGGCCGCCGCCTCCTCTCCCTCGGCTTTGAGGCGGCCGATCCGGTCGCTGACCTCGTTTCGCTCGTGTCTCAGGTCGTCACCCTCGCTTTTGAGCGACCGCCACTCCTCGTCGACCTCCAGCAGTCGGTCGAGATCCACGTCGTCGGCCATCCCCCGGTTCTCGAGGGTTCGCCGAACGGTGTCGGGGTTCTCGCGGAGATACTGCCTGCTGAGCATTTGCCGGGGATTCTCGCGGCCGAGACAAAACCGTGTCGGGACCGACCGGCCGGGGTGGGGCGTCAGAACGCTTTTTACCGCCGCCGTCGGGATTCGACCATGGCTATCGGCGACCTCACCGCCGTCCCCGACTGTACCGACCTCTACTACGTCGACACGGGCGCGTACGACGTGCCCGGCTACGGATCGGTCTACATCCTCGACGCCGAGCGACCGGCGGTCGTCGACACCGGCCTCGGGACGAACGTCGACCGCGTGATCGACGCCCTCGACGAGGTGGGCGTCGACGCCCTCGACCTCGTGTTGACGACGCACATCCACCTCGACCACGCGGGCGGGGCGGGCTATCTGTTGGCGGAGTACCCCGACGCGACGGTTCGAACCCACGAGACCGGCGTCTCCCACCTGGTCGACCCCGATCGGCTGGTCGCCGGGACGAAGGCGGCCGTCGGCGACCAGTGGGGGTACTACGTCGACCCGAAACCGATCCCCGAAGACCGGATCGAGGCGATCGAGGGCGGGGACGTGATCGACCTCGGCGACCGCGTTCTCGACGTGGTGCACGCCCCCGGCCACGCCCCACATCAGGTGTGCTTCCACGACCGCGGCGACGACGTGCTCTTTTCGGGGGATGCCGCGGGTATCCGGCCGCCGGGTGCGGAACGATTACAGCCCACGTCACCGCCGGCGAACTTCGATTTGGAAACCTGTCTCGACGACGCCGCGGCCATCGCCGACCGTAACCCCGACAGGATCTGTTTCGGGCACTTCGGCGACGCACCGTTCACGCCGGGACTGATGACGGAGTACGACGAGGTCCTCTCCGAGTGGGTCGACCGCGTCCGCACGAAGCGGTCGGAACTCGGCGACGACGAGGCCGTTATCGACCATTTCGTCGAGACGACGGAACCGGTCGACCCGTGGGGGGGACGGAAGGCACGGGCGGAACGCCGTCTCAACGTGCGTGGCGTTCTCGGCTATTTCGACGGTCAAGGGTGAGCGCTCGTCTCCCACACCGGGTGGCTCGGGGGTCGGTCTGTTTTTTTCACTGATATTTGGGGCGAAAGGGCGGGTTTTATCGGCGTCGCTCGTGTCGTCGTGGACGCATGGAGGCGTACCGATGACAGCCGGCGGGGGGAATCTGATCACGCTGGTCGCCGCCCTCATCGGGGTTGGCGTCGTGGCACAGCTCCTCTCCGATCGGTTTCAGGTTCCGAGCGTCGTGTTTCTGTTGGCGTCGGGGGTGATCCTCGGCCCGGAGGTGTTGGGCGTCGTCGGGCCCGACTCCTTCGGGAACGCGTTGTCGGCCATCGTTGGCTTGTCGGTCGCGGTCATCGTTTTCGAGGGGGCGTTCCACCTCCGTATCGGCCGGCTTCGGGAGGCACCGGCGGCGGCGTTCAAGTTGGTGACTCTCGGGGCGGCCATCGCGCTCGTCGGAACGGCGGTCGTCGTCCACTACGCACTCGGCGTGGGGTGGCTGGTTTCGGCGCTGGTCGGGGCGTTGCTGGTCGCCACCGGCCCGACCGTCATCGCGCCCATTCTCGAGGTGGTGCCGGTGCGGAGCCGGGTGGGCACCGCACTCGAAACGGAGGGGATCGTCAACGATGTGACGGCGGCCATCCTCGCGGTGGTCATCTTCGAGGCGATCATCGCGGAGGTTCGCGAACCCGCCGCGTTGTTCGCCCTGTTTGCACAGCGACTCGGGAGCGGAATCGTCGTCGGGTTGGCCGTTGCCGCCGTCGTCTTCTACGCGCTCCGCTATGTCGACCTCTCGCCCGGAAACGCGCCACAGAACGCCCGTCTCCTCGTTCTCGGCGGGGCGTTGGTGGCCTACGGCGGGGCCGAGGCCATCGCCACGGAGGCCGGCATCGCCGCCGCCGCCACCGCGGGCGTCATCCTCGGCAACACCGACGTGCCATACGAGGAGGAGGTCACCGATTTCAAAGGCGACGTGACGTTGATCGTTCTCTCCTTTGTGTTCATCACGCTCGCAGCGCTGCTACAGTTCGAGTATCTCCTCGGGTTGGGCGTCGGTGGGTTGATCGTCGCCGCCGCCGTCGCGTTGGTGATCCGACCGGTGCTCGTGTTCGTCAGCACGGCCGGTGACCGCTTCACTCGCGGCGAGCAACTGTTTATGAGCTTCGTCGGCCCGCGTGGCATTATTCCCGCCTCGGTCGCGACGCTCTTTGCTGTCGAGTTCCGTGCCGAGGGGATGCCGGCGGCGGCGAACGTTCTCGTCGGAACGGTCTTTCTCGTCATCTTTCTCACCGTCGCGTTGGAAGCCGGGTTCGCCAGACGGATTGCCGAATTTCTCGACGTGATACCAATGCGTGTGATCATCATCGGAGCCGGGAGCGTGGGCCAGACCCTCGCCGCCCGGCTCGAAGGCCGTGGAGAGAACGTCGTCCTCGTCGAGGAGGATGTGAACACCGTCGAAACGGCTCGTAACGAAGGGTTGACCGTCCACCACGGCGACGGCACCGACACCGAGGTGTTGCGCTCGGCGGGGGCGGAGAACGCCAAAATCGTTGCCGCGACCACCGGCGACGACGACGTGAACCTGCTGGTCGCCCAGTTGGCGGAGTCGAAGTTCGGACCCGAAACCACGCTCGCACGGGTAAACAACCCCGGCAACGTCGACGCATTCGAGGACCTCGGGGTGCGGGCCATCTCCGCCGTCGACGCCACCGCGATGGCCTTCGACGACTACATCGAGCGGCCGTCGCTCGTCAACTGGATGGACGACATCGGGGAGCGAGGCGATGTCCAGGAAGTCGAGGTCACCGCCGAGAAACTCGTCGGCAGGAGCCTCTCCGAGATCGGGCCACAGCTTCCACCGCGTTGTCTGATCGCGCTGGTGGCCCGAAACGGGGAGACGTTCGTCCCGGACGGGGAACAGACGATCGAGCTGGGCGACCGGGTCACGCTCATCGGCGACGACGAGGCGGTCCGGGAGGCGCTGACGTTCGTCAACCCCGACGGGGCGTAGCCCGAGCCACCGCGGGCGTCGTCCGATCCGACGATGTTAAACGGCTACCGCGAGAACAATTGAAGGATGAACGACCCGGCTCTCGAAGTCGTGGAGTTTCTGCTGACGGCCCACGTCTATACCGACGACCGGAGCCTCGACGAGAACGATCTCCCGCCTCGGTACAGGCGGGTGTTCTGGACCGACGAAGGTGAAGACGACGGGGAACGGGACGGCGACGTCCCGGCCGGCGGAATCGAGCGACCACTGGTGGTCACCAACGAAACCGCACGACAAGCGACCGGTATCGACCGACCGTGGGAGGCGGTGTCGGACCTCCTGTTCACCGAAAAGGAGGACTTTTCTGGCCGCATCTCGCTGACGGAACCGTCGATGGCGGCCGACTGGATCGTCGACCGGATCGACCGGGATCGGATCGCCACCAACCCGACGCTCGCGTCGGTCCTTTCCGGCCACGACGGGGTCGATGTGACCGCCGCCGAAGCCCGGGAGCAGACCCGACCGATCCACGCCGACCGGGTGTGGATCGATAGCCTTCTCGACGCGTACTTCGACGAGGAGGAGGACGCGGAGATGCTCGATCTCGTGCAGGTTCGGGCTCCCGAGGAGATCGAGATGACACTCGATGATCTCGTTCTCACGGACGATCAGGAAGGGGAGATTCAAAAGATCGTCAAGGCGATCGAACACCGCGACTACCTCGCTGAGATCGGCCTGCGCGAGATCGGCAAACTCCTCTTCGTTGGCCCGCCGGGAACGGGGAAGACGACCGCCTCGCGGGCGCTGGCACACGGACTCGGCCAGCCGTTCGTTGAGGTGAAGTTGTCGATGATCACCAGCCAGTACCTCGGTGAGACGGCCAAAAACGTCGAAAAGACCTTCGAGGTGGCAAAGCGCCTCTCGCCGTGTATCCTTTTTATCGACGAGTTCGATTCGGTCGCGAAAACGCGGCGCTCCGACGAACACGCCGCGCTAAAACGGGCGGTCAACACCCTGCTCAAAAGCATCGACGACATCAGCCTCATTCGGGACGAGGTGTTGTTGATCGGCGCGACCAACCACCCCGACCAACTCGACGCCGCGGCGTGGCGGCGCTTCGACGAGATCGTCAACTTCCCCAAGCCCGACGTACAGATGCGGGCCGATATCCTTGAGGTGATCACCCGCCGCATGGACATCGCCGAGTTCGATCCGGGAGCGGTGGCCGAGCAGACGGAGGGCCTCACCGGGAGCGACCTTCGGATGGTGCTGCGGGAGGCGGTACTTGAAGCGCTCACCGAGGAACGGACGGTGCTCACACAGGAGGATATCCTCGACGCCGTCGCCGACTTCGAGGAACGAGACAACCTGAAGAACATGGATATGATCGATGGCGACGCCGATACCCTTGTGGCCGGTGACGGCGGCCATGCCGACCACAATCACGATCACGATCACTAGTCGGTGGGACTTTTGAGCCGGCACGTCGTACAGTCACACATGACGGGGCAGGGAGACAAAGACGAGATCGATCACGAGGGCGTGGCGGCCGCCGTCGACGGACTTCTACACACCGACACGCAGGTCCACGACGACGGTGTCGACCTCACGGCGCGGCAGGTATACGTCGTCGACGACCCCGGGCGGGTCGACTTCGGCGGCAGCGAACTCGCCCCAGCGACGACCACTCCCCACGGAACCCGTCGCCGGAATCCCGGAGAAGACCACGGGTGGTGGCACCTCGACGCCGGTCAGTATCTGATCGAGTACAACGAGTCGTTGTCCGGCGACGAGGAGGTTCTTCTCCAAGCCCGCAGAGCGGTCTTAGAACGGGGCGCAAGCCATCCGACGCGGGTGGTCGCCTCGCTTCCCCGGATGCCCCTCTCGGTTGGTGGGGATGGTGTCCGACTCAAGGAGAACGCGCGGGTCTCGACGCTCCGCGCCGACACCACCCGGTTGAAACGGTAGAGCGGGTCGAGGCGGTCGGGGACTGACCGGGCGACGAGACGACCAGAAACGGGGCGGACGGAACACGACGCGCCGGCCCCGGCCTCCGGCCCACCTCGTCACCCGTGCCACGACCGGGCCCGCGAGCGAGGCTCCGGAGTCCCACGCCGGGCCATGGGCAACGGCGGGCTATGGAGGACCGCCACCGCGTTGTTTCGGTGGCGGTGGGTGTTATCGCAGGTCGCTCGGGGACCGGTGACCGTCGCCGCGCAGGCGACCGACACGCTGTGCGATCTCTGCCACCTTCTCGGTCTGGCGTTGGGTCAACCGGACGACCTGCGTGACCTCCTCGGCGACGCGTTCCGAGCGGTCGCGTGCCTCGTCGACCATGGCGGCGATTTCCTCGGCGCTCGCCGCCTGTTCGTCGGTCGCTTCCGACACCTCTTGGATGCCCGCGACGGCCTCACCGACCGCGTCGACGATGTCGTCGAGTTTCTCCATGCTCGCCTCCACCTCGGCGACACCGTCGTCGATCCGGCGTTCGGTCGTCCGGAGGCTATCGGCCGTCCCCTCGGTCCGGTCTTGAACATCGACGATCATGGATTCGATCTCGCCGGCCTGGTCTTGAGCCTCCTGTGCGAGGGTTTTGACCTCGTCGGCGACGACGGCGAATCCGTCGCTGTCGCGGTCGGCGCGGGCGGCCTCGATGTTGGCGTTCAACGCCAGCAGGTTCGTCTGGTCCGCGATGTCGTTGATCACGTCGACCACCTCGTCGATTTCGTCGACGGTGTCGTTGAGTTCGTCCACGTCCTCGCGGACATCGCGGCTCGACGTCCGAACCGCCGACATCGCGTCACGGGCCTCGCGGTTCGTCTCGCTTCCCTCCTCGGCGTGGTCGCGGGCTTGACGGCTGGTGTCGGCGACCGAATCGGCGGTCGAGGCGACCTCCTCAACGGTCGCGCTGAGCGTCGACACCTCGCTCGCGACCGCCTCGCTTCGCTCGGCCTGTTCCGTGGCGATGTCTTCCATTCGGGTGGCGCTGTCGGCGACCTCCTGGGTGATCTCCCGGAGTTCCCGGGTCTGTTCGTCCACGTCGGCCACGAGTCCGTCGAGTGTCTCTCCCATCCCGTTCAACGAGTCGACGACCGCACACAGTTCCTCGTCGATCGACCCGCCTGCGTCGAAGTCGGCGCGAGCGGCGAGGTCACCGTCCTGAATCGCATGCATCGTCGAGGTGACCTCAGCGACGAGGTCCTCGATCCGTTGTCGCCGGCGCACCTCCTCCGTCCGGTCTGTCACCAGTTCGACCACACCGACGAGGTTGCCGTCGTCGAAAAGCGGCGACGCGCTGAACGTAATGTGACGGGTGTCGCCGCGGGTGTCGGTGAACGTGCTCCGGTCTCGGTACTCGGGGAACTCGCCGTTGTCGACCCGCCTGACATCGAATCGCTCGTGGGCGTCCTGCGGGGCTTCGAGCACCTTGTCGGCCAGCGTCTTGGCCCGACGGCCGTCCTGATACCACGCCTCACCGACCGAGTCCGCCGCCTGCGCGTCGGCGCGTGTGCTCCCGGTCAACTCCTCCATCCCGTGGTTCCAGACCACCACCTCGTGGTCGGCGTCGAGAATGAAGATTGGCGCACCGATGCGACCGACGATCCGTTCAAAGGTCAGCGGAAACTCGGCTGCAGGGGGCTCGGAACCGGCAGGTGGTGTCGTGGACATCGCTATCGGCTACTATAATCGAACTCGCGGGTATATACCTAGTGGGCCGGGTATCTCGATTGATATTCCGAGAGCTACACCGACCCGGCCGAGTCAGATGTCGAGTACCGCTCGGAACCGGGCGTCGTTGTTCATCATCCGGTCGTAGGCCGTGCCGACATCCGAGAGACCGAACGTCTCGACGACGGGGGTGATCTCCCGCAGCGAACTGAACTCAAGGGTGTCCTGGGAGTCACGAGCGTGGCCGGACCCCCACCCTGACACCGCGCCACAGGTGCCGATCAGATGCTGAACGTCCGTGGGGACGGGGTCGCCTGGCAGCCCAACGACGACGGCCTCGCCGTTCGTACCGAGGCCGCCGATCACCGACTCGACGGCGTTGGCCGACGGCGCAGTCGAAAGAACGACCTTTGCGCCACCGAGGTCCTGGAGTGCCTCGGCGGGGTCGGTCTCGCTCGCGTCGACGAAGTGGTCCGCACCGAGGTCGGCGGCCATCTCCCGCTTGTCCGGGCTCCGTGAGACGGCGACGGTTTCGAACCCCGCGGCGTGGGCGTACTGGACGCCGAGGTGACCCAGCCCACCGACGCCGACGACGGCCACCAGATCCCCGGGGCGGGCGTCGCTGTTCCGGAGGGCGTTGTAGGTGGTGACGCCGGCACACAGGAGCGGTGCGGCGTCGACGGCATCCAGATCGTCTGGGACAGCGGCCACCGCCTCCGATGGGACCGTCGCGTACTCGGCGTAGCCACCGTCGAAGCTCAACCCCGTGATCTCGGCGTTCTCACACTGGAGAAAGTCGCCACGGCGGCACGGGTCGCAGGTGAAACAGTGGCCGCCGTGCCAGCCCGCACCGACGCGATCCCCCTCGCTCCAAGCGGTCACGTCGGCGCCGGCGGCATCGACCCGACCCACCACCTCGTGCCCCGGGATCCGTGGGTACGTCACACCGGGAAAGGTGCCCTCAACCACGAACGCGTCGCTGTGGCAGATCCCACAGGCGTCGACCGCGACCCGGACCTCGGTCGGATCCGGATCCGCGACCTCGCGTTCGACGACCTCGAAGTCGGCCCCCGCCTCCGGAACGACAGCCGCCTGCATCGTCTCTGTCATGGACGACCAGACGTGGCGGCGCGATAAAAACGCGGGGGTCCGTGAACGGTACCACCCCTCCCTGCGGGACGAGGACACTCTCCGAGGACGGCCTCGGACACCGTCTCTTCGGCGTGTACGTGGACACGCACAGCGGGTCCGTCTAAACCGGAAACAGCGGTCCCGAGGGATCTGTCTCCAGTGCCGAACTACGTGGCGCTGACGGATAGTCTTATCTGGGTTACGGGCGAATATGTCTCCATGAGTAGATCGGTTCCATCGGGATGGCTGAAGACCGGACGTCGCGAGTACGAGAGCCGCACCGTCGAGGTGGAGGTGAAGTTCCAACCGACCGCCGATCAGGACGGGATGTTCGAGGTGTGGGTCGTCGATGAGGAGGCAGAGGAGTCGACGGCGGTCGACAACGTCCAGCCGTCCGAAGCCGACGCCCGCGAACTGGCCAAGGATGTGATGAGTTCGTTCACCGAGGCGTACGACGACGTTGGCGAAGGGGACGAAGCCGTGGACCGAGCCATCGAACTGGCGGTCGAGGCGAACAGTACCTGAACGGCCGGAGCCCGCTCGGTCGCGGGTCGTGAGGCCACGCGACCGGATCCCGGACGCCGACCCTTTGTGGCGGGACAGGCCACACCAGTGAGGGCGACCGCGGCCCCACGAGAACGTCTGGGGGCCGGGAGTTACCCCACGCCGACGGCGTACGCCGACCGGCACAGAGCCGTGTTCTCGGACGTATCGACCCCGTCTGACCTACGGACGACATCGACTCCTTCGTGGGCCGTCCGCTGCCGGGCCCCGATGGCTCGCAGGTCGTCGAGCGCGGGCGGGGGAGCGCGTGGTGGAGCCACGTCACGGGTTCCGTGTCGGGGTCAGAAGATAGTTTTAATTGATAGTATCGAGTACGAAACCACGGGGCGTACGTGTATGGTTCACAACCCACAAATCGGTATCGAGGAGCGCGAGGTGTTAGTTGAGTCGGAGCGTGGCCGGGAGTCGGTCGAACAGTTCGTGGACGGGCTACAAACCTATCAAAACCGTAGCACCGAACGCCAGGATACCATCGTCACGATCGACAGGTGCGACTACAGGCCGTACCTGTTCACGAAGGGAATGCCACTGGACGACGACGGCGATGACGACACACGGTCCGAGGGCGTCGTGGACCCTGATCAAAAGGTCGAGCACTATCTCAATGCGGTCAGGGAAGCGGCCGACCCGAGCGTGGCCACGATGTTCGAACGGGGCGGAAAGAACGACCCGGACGTCGACGGGCGATTGTTTATCGGCGTGCCTGGCGTGCATTCGGTCAGTCTCGCCGGAATGGAGGCCTGGCGGGGTGTGATGCCGATGGCACCGGACCCGACGGGACCACACACCGCCGCCGAGATGATCGACCTCTATGCCATGGAGCAACTCCGGGACGTGCCGTTCGTGGAGTGGAAAAACGAACCGGGACCCGATGACTGTGACACGACGACCACCAGTGACCGGTTCGACGACGTGTACGATCCACTGACGACCGATCTCGACAGGATCGGTGACGCCGACATAGATGAAGACTGGTGGTACGGCACGGACCGCCTGTTCGTGGAGGGTGGCGTTGGCGCGGCCGACTGGTGGGGGCCGTACGTCTCCCAGTTCCTGTTACACGATGTGGATCTATGGTCGCTGCCGACCAAGCAGCGCTATCTGCGGTATCAGGAGATCGATTACAACAAATCCCGGGAAAGGTGGCTGGACGTTCTTGAAGGAATCGCCCCGACAGACGACGACGGGAGCCTGATCTCGGCGGAACTGAATCCGAACCCTCCATCCGAGACGGAGGGTGGGCGCGGCTATCTCGAGACCCCACGACACTTGGCGACGATCGTCAACGCCGAACCGCCGTATCAGGAGTATCTGATCGCCGCGCTGTACCTGCTGGGCAGAGACTGGGTCGATTACGACGATGGACTCGCGTACGTTACCCGTGAGGAGGGACCGGTGTTCAACTACACCGACAACGGTCCGGTCGGACTGCTGGACCTGATCGCCCGGGCAGGCCGGGAGGCACTGCTGGCGGCATTTTATCAGAAATATTATGCTCACTTCCGGTGTCGGCCCGAAACCTACGCCGGTCGGATTCACGCACAGGAGTTCAACGACGACTCGCCGGGCAGGGATAGGTTCAATGTCGACGCCTTGGTAGCGGACGCGGAGATCCTCGATCGCCAGCGCCGACTCCGGGCGGGCGGCGACGGGGACCCCGGGTTCCTGTCCACGGTGTATCAAGAAGGGTCGCCGGTTCACCCGGCGTATCCCAGCGGTCACTCGGTGATCGCCGGTGCCTGCGGCACCATCCTAAAAACGTGGTTCGAGAACGCCGACTGGAACGATGAGGCCGACTACTATCTACCGGTCGATCGGGGCGAGGGTGAGCACCCCCCGACGATGAACGACGTTCCCGACGGGCACCGCGGTGTTCATCAGGAAATCGACAAGCTGATCTCGAACGTCGGGCTCGCGCGGATGTTCGCCGGCGTCCACTACTACAGCGACCATTACGAAGGGGTGAAACTCGGCGAACAGGTGGCGGTTGGCCTGCTGATGGACGTGTTCGGCCGCGCGTTCGACGGGCGAGAAACGATTGCCCCGACATTCACCCGGTATCTGGAGTACGGTGCTGATGCCGAGATGGCGATTACCGAGTACACACGGACGCTTAGAAAACTCCGGTACGAAGCCGATCAGGACACCCCCAGGCACCCTTCGTGATCCGAGCGACAGGCCAGTTTTAATCCGATAGCGCCTGCATGTGGGCTCCAGCCCATGGTCGGGGACTTTCACAAATGTGTCACCGCTTGCTGACGGTGGTTCGGTGACACGGCGTGACCGGTGCACGCCCTGCGTTCAGCAGAGCCTGTGTGAACTGCCGAACTACCGTCAGAAGCGCTGTGTGAGACACGAAGTACCACGCTGAGAGAGCCGTGACCGGTCACAGACAGGATGAAAAGCGGAGCGGTTAACCGCCGGTCAGCCGGGATTTTTGTTGCTCGCTTCCGGTGTTGAACTATGGGCCTTTTTCCTGATCGGATGGAGAGTGACCGGCTCGTCTACGAGCGACTCCATCCCGAAACGACCGACCCGTTGGAGTTGTACCAGCATGTCCATCGCGAGGCACCGGATATCGACACGATAACGCGGTACGTCCCGTGGGATCCACACGAGTCACCGAAGGAGACGGCCGAATTCATCCGGGACTGCGGCGAAGCGTTTGCGGCCGGAGAGGACGCCCACTACGCCGTCCGGCCGACCGAGGGCGACCGCGAGGGGGAACTGGCCGGTATGGCGGCATTGCACCCCGACTGGGAGTGCCGGTTGGCGAAGCTCGGGACGTGGTTCCGTAAACCCTTCTGGGGGCGGGGCTACTCCGGCGAGCGAGCCGCCCGCTTTCTCGAACTCGCCTTCAACCGATTGGAGTTCGAGGTGGTTGCGGTCACCTGCGACCCGGAGAACGAGCCCTCACAACGTGCCATCGAGTCATACATCGACCGGTTCGGCGGTCGTCGGGAGGGGCGGATTCGCAACGATATCGTCATTGGCGAGGAACCCCGTGATTCGCTTCGGTACAGCATCGCCCGCGACGAGTGGGAACGGAACCGCTGATGACACCCCTTTCGGGGGCCCCAGAATAACACGCGACCCACGCGTGAGGAGTCCGACAGTCGCACTGCTCTCGATGCGGTGGGTCGGCCCGGGACCGGACGGACTCCCTCGTCTTCGATGGTCACGACCGACCTCGGTGCTGTTGCGCCGACCGCGGCTCCACACGACATCTGCTGAGGCCGAAGCGTCGACTCACCCCGGAGGCCGGCAGTGTCGGTCAATCCGTTGAGTGAGACGATCATGTTCATCCACCTGAGTCCCACCTCGCCGGCCCAGAGGAGCCACGGACACACAGGAGGCCTTCTTTGTCTTATTGGATACTGAGAACTCACCTGTCGGTTGAGAGTCCCCTCCACACCGATTGGCGTATGGAACGATGAGCAGGAATCGGAGGAGTGAGATCCGTATTCCCGCCACCTTGATGTTTTCATCGGATGATAAAGGACCACCGTACATACTGATTGGAATGAAACGTGTACCGCGTATACTGATCGGTGCTTTACTCTTCGGCGCTGGATTTCTAGGCGGTCAGAAAGCCAAGGGCCGGATTTGAACCGGCGATGGGCGGCTCTGCAGGCCGCTGCGTTAGGCCGGACTCTGCCACCTTGGCGCGTTCAATACTACGGTGCCCGTCGCTTAAGCATAGCGGTCGCCGTTGAAGCCGATGATGCGGTACGCAGGCCGTTGACGGGCGTTCGGGTACGGAAACACCCCGGCGAGCCTACGGCTCGCCGAGGCAAATCAAGTATGAGTGGTGAGGCGGCGAATCAGGACTCCCAGAGGGTCGCCCACTCCAGTACTGCCCGATACGCAGGCGGGCTTAACGTCCGTGTTCGGGATGGGTACGGGTGTCTCCCCGCCGCTCTGGCCGCCTTCATGCCGACCGGCGGAATCGAACCGCCGACCATCCATTGTCGGTTGCCTGTCGACCGTATCTACGTGCGATCCAGCTAGCGCCTGGACCCGACAATCAAATCGGGTCACAGTGCGACATCTGATGAATGTGGCTTGGACTGTTAGTGCTCGCGGGCTCAACGTCTCGTTGCCTCGACGCGTACACCCC